>NZ_LZMP01000020.1:0-82961 GCF_001691435.1 Gordonia sp. UCD-TK1
GTCCGCGGCGCCCACCGAGACGAGCTGCCGGTACGCAGCGGCGACCGTGTTGCGGTTGACTCCCAACTCGGTTGCGAGTTCACGGATCGGCGGCAACGAGTCGCCCGGTCGCAGACGACCGGAGACGATGGCGTCTCGCACGCTCTGGACGATGGCCTGCACCGTCTGCCCGGTGATCACGACGCTCACCACGACCTCCCTGCTGATCAAGATCACGTTCTTTTGTCCTAGGACAAATGCTACGGTGGTCGCACGGCACCGAGATCAGGAGTTGTGCGCCATGAACCGAAGTCCCGAATCCGCCCGTCCGGCCTGGGTGCGCCAGGTCGCCTACTGGTACGGCGGGCGACTGCCCGCGTCGATGACGGACTGGGTGCGCAACGACCTCGCCGGTCCCGGTGCGTCCGTGCGGATGGTCGCCCGGTGGTCGATACCGTGCATCCTGCTCCTGCTGCCGATGTTGTTCGTCCCCGCCCCGTGGGGAGTGCGGATCACCATGACGATGCCGATCCTGCTGTCGTACCTGTTCTTCTCCATCGCCCTGAACCGGGTCTACCGTCGCTACCGACTGGTCCAGCACGGACTGGACCCCGAGCTCGTCAACGCCGTCGATCGTGTGAAGAACGCCGACCTGTACGCCGAGTACCACCGGAAATACCGCGGCGAGAACGGCCGGCCGGTGTCCGTCTCCCGGTAGGGGACCAGGCCGCGTCACGGTTGCTCAGCCCCAGCTCGGCAGCCAGATCTGCTGCCGCCACAGGCCGGGCGAGATCGGGGAAGCGGTGAGGATCGGCCACAACCACACGAAGTTGGTGACGACCAGACCCACGTAGATCGCCACCACCATGATCGCGAGGGCCCGACGCTCGGGCCGGGCGCGGGCAGTCGCCGCAGCCGAACGCAGCAGGTCGCCGCAGCACAGCGCGAGGCCCATCACCAGGAACGGCGCCAGCACGGTCGCATAGAAGAAGTACATCTGCCGGTCCAGGGCGAGGAACCACGGCAGGATCCCGGCGAGGTAGCCGACCAGGACCGCCGCGTACCGCCAGTCACGCCGCACGATCCACGACCACAGTCCCCACAGCAGCATCGGCAAGGCCAGCCACCAGAGAGCCGGTGACCCGATCAGCATCTGCGCGCGCACGCACTCGCCCGCGCCGCACTGGTCGGGACCGTTCTCGAGCGCGTAGAGCATGGGGCGCAGGCTCATCGG
Source organism: Gordonia sp. UCD-TK1 (assembly GCF_001691435.1). Taxonomy (NCBI): domain Bacteria; kingdom Bacillati; phylum Actinomycetota; class Actinomycetes; order Mycobacteriales; family Gordoniaceae; genus Gordonia; species Gordonia sp. UCD-TK1. The sequence continues at coordinate 1,214 of NZ_LZMP01000020.1, forward strand.
CCACGTCCACGGCTTGGACTCCCACGGATGCTGGTTGCCCGCCGAATTGGTCAGCCCCGAATGGAATTCGAGGATTCCCGACTCGTAGTACCACAGCGATCGCCAGGCGCCCGGGACCCAGGCGAACGGTCCGTCGGTACCGATCGTGTTGCCCACCTGATAGCGGTAGACGGCCGTCTCGCTGTTGAACCAGGGCAGGTAGGTCAGGAAGTAGATGACGACCGGCATCACCGCGAGGCTCGCGCCGCTCGGTACGACGTCGCGCACCAGGGTGCCCACCCAGGGGCGCTGCACGTGGTACGCCCGGCGGGCGGCGACGTCGAAGCCGATCGCCAGTGCGGTGAAGAAGATGACGTAGTAGATGCCCGACCACTTGGTGCCGCAGTTGAGCCCCAGCATCACGCCGGCGACGAACCGGTACCACCGGAAGCCGAGGCGCGGCCCGAAGGGACTGTCGGCGATGCGGCCCTCGCGGTACACGCGGTCCATACGCTCCCGGACCTGGTCGCGGTCGGCGACGAGCGCGGCGAAGGTGGCCACGATGAACAGCGTCTGGAAGATGTCGAGCATGCCCATCCGCGACTGCACGAACAGCACGCCGTCGCAGATCGCGAACACACCCGCGATCGCTCCGACGAGCGTCGAACGCGTGAGCCGACGAACCGCACAGTAGATCAACACGACGATGAGGACGCCCGAGATGGCCGGTGCGACGCGCCATCCGAGCGGTCCGTAACCGAAGACCGCCTCCGAGGCGGCCAGCATCCACTTGCCGACCGGCGGATGCACGACGAGGCCGTACGCCGGGTTGTCCTCGATCCAGTTGCCGCCGGTCAGCACCTGCCAGCCCTGCGGGACGTAGTGCTTCTCGTCGAAGACCGGTGTGCCCTTGTCAGTGGGGTGGGTCAGGGCCCAGAAGCGGGTGATGGTGGCCAGCAATGCGATGACCACGCCGACGAGGAGTCCACGCCCGCGGTCGGGGGCACCGAAGAGCGGTGCGGGCACGTCCGGGCCCAGGCGAGGTGGCACCCGATCGATCCTAGTGGTCCCTCGTAAGCTGGCTGTCGATGAACGCCGCCCAGTCCGACTCGCCCCAGCTCGACGACGATACGACCGTGTCTCCTGACGCCACCGGGGGCGCCGATCCCGGTCCCGGTCACTCATCGGACGCGCGCGGCCGGCTGGTGTTGGCGGCCACCCCGATGGGACAGGTCGACGACGCCTCGCCGCGTCTGCGTGCGGCGCTGCGGACCGCGGACATCGTCGCCGCCGAGGACACCCGTCGCGCCCGTGCGCTGGCCGCGGCGCTCGATGTCGAGATCGGCGGACGGTTGGTCAGCTATTACGACCAGGTCGAGGCCGCTCGGACGCCGGGTCTCGTCAGCGCGATCGCCGAGGGGCAGACCGTACTGCTCATCACCGACGCCGGGATGCCGTCGGTCAGCGATCCCGGGTACCGCGTCGTCGTGGCATGCGCGGACGCGGGACTACCGGTCACGGCACTGCCCGGGCCGTCGGCGGTGACGACGGCCCTCGCGGTGTCGGCACTGCCCTCCGAGCGGTTCTGTTTCGAGGGGTTCGCTCCCCGCAAGCCCGGCGCACGGGCCGCGTGGCTGCGTGAACTGGTGTCCCAGCCCCGGACCGCGGTCTTCTTCGAATCACCGCACCGGCTCGCCGACACGCTGGCGGCCGCGGCCGAGATCCTCGGTCCGGACCGTCGCGCGGCGGTGTGCCGTGAGATGACCAAGACCTACGAGGAGGTCCGGCGCGGCGGACTCGCCGAACTCGCGGAATGGGCGAGTGGGGGCGTCCGCGGCGAGATCACCGTCGTGATCGCGGGTGCCGTCGCGGCCGAACCCGTCATCGACGACCTCGCCGATCGAGCCGAGGAACTCGTGGCCGACGGCATGCGCCTCAAAGACGCCTGCGCCGCGGTCACGCAGGGTTCCGCTGCCTCTCGACGCGACGTCTACCAGCAGGTGCTYGAAAGACGTCGAGCTGATCCGGGCTGACGCGCAACTCCACCCGCGGCGCGAGGCGGTAGGGGCGGCTCGAGACGAGCGCGCCGACCACCCGGCGCAGCCGCGACAGTTCGGCGCGCACGCTCACCGTGTGGCCGTCGTCGCCGAAGAGCAGCTGGCTCAACCGCTGTGAGGTGAGGCCCTGCTCGCCGGCGTCGGCGAGCAACAGCAGGATCTGGGCGTGGCGACGGGTCAGGACGGTGCGCCACGGTTCACCGTCGCCGGTCACCGTGACCGTCGGCTCACCGTCGAGGGAGAGCTCGGCCAGGACCGGGCCGGACGGACCCGCCGGACGCACCAGCCATCCGCGGCCGAGACGTTCGACCACACAGATCCCCAGTCCCGGCACGAACTGACGCATGTCGTCCGTCGGCACCGCGACGCGCACGGGCGGGGTGCAGCCGCGTCCTTCGGCCACCCACCCGTCGTCGTCGATGAGCAGTCCCGGTCCGTGCAGGCCGGCCAACTGCGCCTGGCCGGTGAACCGGAGTTCGGCGAGCTCTCGCTGGTGGGCAAGGGTGATCTCGTGTTCGCCGAGTGCGGCCAGCGCCGAGGTGAACGCCGATGCCGCCGGCTGCATCTCCATGGCCGGGCCCGCCAGGCCGGCGATGGCGATCATGTCGCCGGTGCGGTGGTCGTGCACCGGCACCGCGGTGCAGAAGAGTCCGTGCAGCGAACTGTAGTAGTGCTCGGCGCCGAACAGCCGGGTCGGGCGCTGGAGATGAACCGCGAGGCCCACCGCCGTGGTGGCGGTGGAGTTCTCGTCCCAGCGGCTGCCCTCGACGAGGTCGAGTCGATCGGCCTCCGGGAGAACGGACGCGGAACCTCCCCGCCACAGCAGCACGCCGTCCGCGTCGAACACGCCCAGGGTCATCGACGCGTCGTCCGCGGACTGGGCGAACAGCCGCTGCAGCGGCTGCACCGCGTCCCGCAGCGGGTGCGTGGCCCGGCGCGTCTCGAGTTCGTCGTCGGAGATGTGGCCCGGATTGTGCGTGTCGACGGTGGACCGGTGTCGACCCGACCGGACACGGCCCCATGATTCGACGACATCCTCCGGGACCTCGGCACGTGGGGTGCCGCCGGACATGAAGGCATCGTGGTCACGGCGCAGATCACGATCGAGCACCGCGAGATCGGTGGACGACCGGATGGGCACAGTCATGGCGAAATCGTACCCAAAGCGGCACTCGATCATGCCGATCCGCGCGACCCCACGATGCTCGCGGCCTTGTCGAGGCACTCCTGCCATTCCCGAGCCGGGTCGGAATCGATGGTGATCCCACCGCCGACACCGAGGGCGATGGCCCCGTCGGGTGCGATCTCCACGGTCCGGATGGCGACGTTGAGATCGAGGGCGCGGTCGGGTCCGGCCATGCCGATGGCGCCGCAGTACACGCCGCGGGCATCGGCCTCCCAGTCGTCGAGCAACTCCATCGCCCGCAGCTTCGGGGTGCCGGTGACCGACGCCGGCGGGAACGTCGCCGCGAGAACGGCGTCGTTGCCCGTGCCCGGTGCCACGATGGCCTCCACCCGCGAGACGAGGTGCCAGACGCCGGGGGCGGGCACGACCGACAGGAGCTCGGGTACCCGCACGCTGCCGGTCACCGCGATGCGTCCCAGATCGTTGCGGACCAGGTCGACGATCATGATGTTCTCGGCGATGTCCTTGGCCGACGCCGCCAACGCGTCGGGGTCGGCGTGCGCGGGCAGGGTGCCCTTGATCGGCGACGACGTGATGATGTTGCCGGTCCGGCGCAGGAACGTCTCCGGCGACAGGCTCGCCACTGTTCCCCAATCGCCCTGTAGGAAAGCGGCTTTCGCCGGTGCGGTGGCGCCCGCGAGTTCGGTGAAGAAGTCGACGGGGTGGCCGCCCAGCGTTCCGGTGAAACGGGTGCACACACAGGCCTGGTAGACCTCGCCGTCCCGGATCGCGTCGAGACACCTCGCGATGGCGGCGAGGTGCGGAACCCGCTCCGGAGCATGCCATTCCGTCGCCGACGATCGGGTGGTGGCGCTCGGCCGGGCCGAGGAACGGTCGCCGGCGGCACGGACGGTCGCCGTCGCCCAGTCGGGGATGCCGGTGCCGACGGGCTCCCATCGGCCGTCGCGGAGCACGAGCACGCCGTCGGTGTGCCCGCCGGCGTTCGCCGGCAACGACGCCTCGTCCGGCCGCACCGGGAACCCGAGGTAGCCGAACCAGAACCGGTCGGGATCGTCGGGTGGGAGGCAGCCGGGCGTCAGTGCGACCGACGGTGCGATGACCGCGTCGGCGTCGTACCAGTCACCGATCAGCGCGGCCGGTGGCGGCAGGCGACGGGCGGCGGTCTCGGCGTGCAGTGCGCGGAGCACGTCGAGCGCAGGCGCTGCCGCGACCGGGCCGGGCAACGCAGATCCCACCCCGTTCGACGCGACCATACGGAGTGTGCGAGGTCAGTTCTCGTATCGCGGGAACACCGGAGTCGGCTTCGGCAGCACGGTTCCGGGTTCCAGCCGGCTCGCGACCGCGGTGAACTGACGATCGTCGTCGGCGACGAGCAGGTCGAGGATCTTGTTGGACGACTCCGGCATGACCGGCTGGCTCAGGAGTGCGACGATGCGCACGACCTCGGCGCAGACGTAGAGAACCGTGCCGGTGCGCTCGAGATCGGTCTTGGCCAGCTTCCACGGTTCCTGTGCCGAGATGTACCGGTTGGTCTCGGCCAGCGTCGCCCACAGGGTCTCCAGGGCCAGGTGGATGGCCTGGTTGTCGATGTGGGCCCGCACGGCGTCGAGCAGGGAGTCGGCACGCGCGAGGAGCGCGGTGTCGACGTCGGTCAGTTCGCCCGGTGCCGGCAGGGTGCCGTCGAAGTACTTGCCGATCATCGACAAGGTGCGCTGGGTCAGGTTGCCGAACTCGTTGGCGAGGTCGGCGTTGATACGCGACACGATCGCCTCGGCGGAGTACGAACCGTCCTGTCCGTAGGACACCTCGCGGAGGAAGAAGAACCGCACCGGGTCGAGCCCGAACTCGTCGATGAGGTTCTCCGGGTCGACGACGTTGCCGACCGATTTGCTCATCTTCTCGCCCTTGTTGAACAGGAATCCGTGCGCGAACACCCGCTTCGGCAGTTCGACGCCGGCGCTCATCAGGAACGCGGGCCAGTAGACACAGTGGAACCGGATGATGTCCTTGCCGATGATGTGCAGGTCGGCCGGCCAGAAGCGTGCGAAGGCGTCCGGGTCGTCGACGAATCCGACGCCCGTGAGGTAGTTGGTCAGGGCGTCGACCCACACGTACATGACGTGTTCGGGATGGCCGGGCACCGGGACGCCCCAGTCGAAGGTCGTGCGCGACACCGACAGATCGGTGAGACCCCCCTTGACGAAACTGATGACCTCGTTGCGCCGGACGTCGGGGCCGACGAACTCCGGCTGGGACTCGTAGAGCTCCAGCAGTTTGTCCTGGTATGCCGAGAGCCGGAAGAAGTAGGTCTCCTCCTCGGTCCAGGTGAGCACGTGTCCGGTGTCGGTCGCGACGCGGTCGCCGGACTCGTCGACCCGGGTGTCGGCCTCGGCGTAGAAGGTCTCGTCCCGGACGTCGTACCAGCCCGAGTACTTGTCCAGGTAGATGTCGCCGCGGTCGCTCATCCGCTTCCACAGTTCCTCCGACGCCCGCTTGTGGTCCTCGTCGGAGGTGCGGATGAAGCGTTCGAAGCTGGACCCGAGGCGTTCCTGCAGGGCCTGGAATCGGTCGGAGTTCCGCTTGGCCAGTTCCGCGGTGGGGATGCCCTCCGCAGCGGCGGTCTGCTGCATCTTCTGCCCGTGGACGTCGGTACCGGTCAGGAACCGGACGTCGAACCCGTCGAGCCGCTTGAACCGTGCGAGCGCGTCGGCGGAGATGTACTCGTAGGCGTGCCCGATGTGCGGAGCGCCGTTGGGGTAGGCGATCGCGGTGGTGATGTAGTACGGGCGTCCGCCGCCGTGGGACGCGCCGGACGGATCAGGGCTGGTCAGATCGGGTGCCATAGTGCCCAACAGACTACCGACCGCGCGCGACCGGACCCAATTCCGGTCCGGCCGATTCGGTCGGTTCACACCCACCCCTTTTCGGTGAACCCACGGCCCGGTGTGGACGTGGGTTCACCGAAATGGAGTGGGTTTGCGGCTCATGGAACCTGGCGCTCAGTCCACCGGCCGCTGGTCCAGAATCACGACCGCTGTCCGGGCGACCATGTCGTCGGCATCATGGATGTACACCTGTAGCGCCGAAGTCGATGCGGTACCGGGGATTTCGGCGAGCGCCTGCACCAGCCTCGATCGGACGGCCGCGTCGGGGTCGGCGCCCAGGCGGTCGACGAGCAGGTCGACGATCCGTTCTCGATGTGCCTCGTGGCCGGCGAGGATCTCGGCGGCCTCGACGTCCCGGTCGCCGGCTGCGATGAGCTCGACCAGTGCATCGACCGCAGCGGCGACGCCGCGACGCCCGAGGGTCAGGGCGGCGATGCGTCGGACCACGGTGTCGGGGTCGTCGAGCAGGCCGCGCAACACCGTGGCGACCTCCGGGGTCTCGTCCATGGCGGCGAGGGCGGTGACCGCTCGGCGTCGGATCGACGGGTCGGGGTCCGACGCGCTGGTGGCGAGACGCTCGATGCCGCCCGGCCGCTGCGCGAGGGCCCAGCGCAGCGCGCCGGCGACGTTGGGATCGGTCTCGGCCAGCAGCGCGTCGGCCAGCGAATCCCCGGACACGCCCACCTCCCCGGCGAGCAGTGCGGCCTGCTGACGAAGGGCCGCATCCTCGGACTGGACGGCACGGAGCAGACCGATCACGCCCAGCACCGACGACCAGTCCGAGGGACCCGTCGCCCGGACATGTTGCAGGCGCTCGAGGAGCTGCGCGTCGGCGGCCATCCTCGCCTTCGTGTCGTCGACGAGCCGGTCCATGAGCGAGTCCGGCGCGAACTCCGGGTCGTCGAGCGCGAGTCCCACCTCCCGCAGCGACAGTCCGAGCGAGCGGAGACTCTCGACGTGCATCAGCCGTTCGAGGTCGGCGTCGGAGTATTCGCGATAACCGCCCGACGTCCGGCCCGTGGGCCGGACGAGGCCGAGCGAGTCATAGTGGCGCAGCATCCGGTTGCTCAGACCGGTATGCCGCGCCACCTCGCCGATCAGCACCGTTACGTACCGTCCTCTGGCTCGATCGCCGACGAATTCTCCGCCGCGGCATCGCTGTTCACCAACCGTGTCGCGTACTCCAACGCAGCGGCGAAGTCGCTGTCCGGGTCGTCGATCAACCGCTCGGTGGCGGCCACGTGTGCCCGTACCGTCAGATCGCCGCGCCTCTTCGCGGCGGTCAATGGTCCGGCGGCGAAGCCTCCGAGCCCGGCCAGGGCACGGCTGAGACTCCGCTGCACGTCCGTGCTCCCACGACCGAGTTCGCCGGCCAGTTCGTTCGCGAGCCAGGTCTCCCGCCCGGACGGGACCAGGCCGACGGCGGTCCGCCACGCGGCGCGCGCCACCTCGTCGTCCGTGTCGTGCAGGAGCGCGAGGGTGATCGACGTCCACGCCGATCGATCCCCGATCTTCGACAGGGTGTGCAGGGCCTGGGCCCGCGCCTGTGGGGACGCCGACCCCAGCTCGGTCACGAGTCCGGGAACCGTGAGATCGGCGGGCAACCGCGTGAGGGCCCAGGTCAGCATGTCCCGCACGAAGAAATCCGGCTCGACGCCGCAGCGTCGGATCAGCTCCTCGGCGTAGCCGGGATGCGGGTTGCTGCCCGCCGCCATCGCGGCCCGCAGCCTCGTCGAGGCGTCGTCGGCGGCGAGCGCCGCCAGCAGGGCAGGGTCGGACGCGTGGGTTGTCTGGTCGGTCATCGTCGACCACCTCCTTCGCCACCCATCTGAGCGCTTGACACAGTGAGAAGGTCAAGCGCTGAGATGTAGTGGTGTGTCTCGGAAATAAGCGACTGGTCTCCGGCGCTCGATCGGTGCCTGGCTGCGTTGTCGTCGGTCGAGATAGCTCCGCTATCCCTCCCTCCTCCGCCTTGCCAGACCACCGATCGCTCCACCGGATACCGGCCACCTATTTCCGAGACACACCACTAGATCTCCCGGCGATACGGTTCGCACCCCGGCGGGGCCTTCGGTGGTTCGCGGTATTCCAGCTCCGGAATGTGCATGGTCATCGGCGCGGACTCGAGTGTGAACTTCTCGCCGTGGTGCGCCAGGTCGATCGGCGGGCCCGACAACAACCGGTACGTCGCATTGTCCTTGTCGACGGCCACCACGATCTTCGAGTCCCGGATGATCATGCGGAAGGACATGTAGGTCAACCGCTTCGGCAGCCGCGGTGCGAACGTGATGTTCCCGCCGAAGTCGCGCATACCGCCGAAACCCGCCACGCAGTCGGTCCAGGCACCGGCGAGAGCCGCGATGTGCAGGCCACTGCTGACGTTGTTGTGCAGGTCGTGCAGGTCGGTGAACACGGACTCGGCGAGCAGGTCGTAGGCGAGATCGGGGTAGCCGACCTCGGCGGCGGTGACCGCCTCGCAGCAGGCCGACAGCGACGAGTCACGAACGGTCAGTGGGTAGTAGTAGTCGAAGTTGCGCAGCTTCTGCTCGGGCGTGAAGGCGTCCCCGAACAGGTAGGTCGCGAAGACCAGGTCGGCCTGCTTGACCACCTGCTTGCGGTAGAGGTCGTAGTACGGGTAGTTCAACAGCAGCGGATAGCGTCCCACCGACGACTCGAAGTCCCAGGCGCCCAACAACGTGAACGACTCACACTGCTGGTGCACGCCGAGCGCGTCGTCGAAGGGGATCGTCATGTCGTCGGCGCACGCTTCCCAGTGCGCCGCCTCGGCGGTCGTGACCCCGAACTGCTCGGCGAGATCCGGACGGCGATGCACCGCCGCCACGGCGTCGCGCAGATTCTGTTGCGCCGCCAGGTTGGTGAAGGTGTTGTTGTTCACGACGGCGGTGTACTCGTCGGGACCGGTGACCCCGTCGATGCGGAACTTACCGTTCACATCGTGGTGCCCGAGGCCGGCGAACAGCCGGGCGGTCTCGACGAGAAGTTCGACGCCGCATTCGGTTTCGAACTGCTCGTCGTTGGTGGCCCGCAGATAGCGCGCGGTGGCGTTGGCGATGTCGGCGGAGACGTGGACGCCCGCGGTGCCCGCGGGCCAGTACCCCGAACACTCGTCGCCGTTGATCGAGCGCCACGGGAACATGGCCCCGCGTTGCCCCAGTTCGGCGGCCCGGGACTTCGCTTTGTCCATGGTGGAGTGGCGCCATCGCAATTCCTCGCCGGCGGCGGCGGGCACGGTGTAGGTGAGCATCGGGAGGATGAAACTCTCGGTGTCCCAGAAGGTGTGACCGTCGTAGCCGGGGCCGGTGAGACCCTTGGCCGGGATCGCGCGGGACTGACCGCGCGCGCCGGCCTGCAGGACATGGAACAACGCGAAGCGAACCGCCTGCTGCAGTTCCGGATCGCCGTCGAGTTCGACGTCGGCGTCGCGCCAGAAGTCCTCGAGGTACCGGACCTGGTCGGCCTTGAGCGAATCCCAACCGGTCTCCATCGCCATCGCGAGGGCCGCGTCGACCTGGGCGCGCAGCGCCGGCACCGAGCGTCGGGCCGACCAGCCGTACCCCATGTACTTGGTGAGGGTGAGACTCTTGCCCTTCGGCACGTTGGCCGCGATGGTGAGCCGGGCCAGGTCGCCGTCGGCGCGGATGAAGGTGTCGGCCTTGTCGGGGAAGTAGATCTCGTGGTCCATGCCGGCCGCCATGTGCAGGCCGGACTTCTTGGTGTGGTGGACCAGCATGCCCCAGTAGTTGCGACAGGTGGCGAGGTCGGAGACAAGCGGGGCGTCGAGTGCCGCCGCCAGGCGCGGGTCGTTGCCCGGTGCCGGAACCGGCTCGTTGGCCAGGAGATCGGACTGCAGAACGAGTTTCATGTCCTCGTCGACCGGCTCGACCTCGTACCGGATCGCGGCGATCGTGCGTTTGGTGAAGGACACGAGGCGTTCGGACTTGATGCGGACCTTTCGGCCGGTGGGTGAGGTCCACACCGTGTGACGACGCAGGGTGCCGGTCCGGAAGTCCAGCGTCCGCTCGTGCTCCTCGGTACGCCCGTACCGAAGGTCCATCGGCTCGTCCTCGACCAGCAGCCGGATGATCTTGCCGTCGGTCACGTTGACGACGGTCTGTCCGGATTCGGGATATCCGTAGCCGCTCTCGGCATAGGGCAGGCCGCGCAGCTCGTAGAAGCCGTTGAGGTACGTGCCGGGATGATCGACCGGCTCACCCTCTTCGAAGGACCCGCGTAAACCGATGTGCCCGTTGGACAGTGCGAACAGCGTCTCGGTTCGGCCCAACATGTCCAGATCGACGCCACCGCGCCACTTCAGCTGCCACGGATGGATCTCGAAGCCGAAGTCGTGGCCGTGCTCGGCGGTCATGCGGGGAGCAATTCGACGAGGTCGTTCACGACGATGTCGGCGCCGGCGGCACGCATCGCCTCGGCCTGGCCGCCGCCGACCCGGTCGATGCCGACGACGTAGCCGAAGGCTCCCGCGCTGCCGGCCGCGATGCCGGAGATGGCGTCTTCGAAGACGACCGCCGCGGCGGGCTCGACGCCCATCAGTTCGGCGCCCAGGAGGAACGAGTCGGGTGCGGGTTTGCCCTTCAGGCCTTTCGACACGATGTCGAGTCCGTCCACCCGGACCTCGACGAATTTCGACAGGTCTGCCGCATCCAGCACTGCTGCTCCGTTCTTCGAGGAGGTCACCACGGCGATCCGGAGACCGGCGTCGCGCGCCGCCTCGAGATATCGCACGGACCCCGGATAGGCCTGCCCGCCGTCCTCGGCCAGGCTGACCAGGAACATGTCGTTCTTACCGTCTCCGATCGCGGTCACGGTCTGCGCGTCGACATCGTCGATTCCGCGAGAGGCGAGGAAGGCCCGGACGCCGTCCTCACGGGGACGTCCGTCGACGTAGTCCAGATAGTCCTGATCGGTGAACTCGACGAAATCGGCGTGGTCTGCGCCGCCCGCACGGGCGGCGAGAAAGGCGTCGAACGCCTTCTTCCACGCCTTGCGGTGGAGCACCGCGGTCTCGGTGAGAACCCCGTCGAGGTCGAACAGTGCGACGGTGATCGAATCTGGCAATCCCAACACGCTTCGCCACGCTACCCGTCCCGGGCGACTCCGGCGCGATTTGCGTGGCCACCCCGGGCGTTTTCTGCCGGCCGCGGGCGCGCGATCGCACGCGTCGTCCCGGACAGCGGTTCGTCCGGCGACGCCTGCGCGCCCGAAAAGGCTTTGACCGGGCGACAACTGGAGGTGAGACGATGGTCCGATGACCCGACGATTCGCTCAGATCGATGTGTTCTCCGCTACCGAGACCGGTGGTAACCCGGTTGCCGTGGTGCTCGATGCCACCGACATCCCCGACGACCGGATGGCCGCGTTCGCGCGCTGGACGAACCTGTCGGAGACGACCTTCGTGCTGCCGCCGACCGACCCTGCCGCCGATTACCGTCTGCGCATCTTCACCCCGGACGGCGAGCTGCCGTTCGCCGGGCATCCAACCCTCGGCTCGGCACATGCCTGGCTGACGACGGGCGGCCGGCCTGCGGGGGAGGACATCGTGCAGGAGTGCGGCGTCGGCCTCGTGCGACTGCGGCGCTCTGGTGCACGGCTGGCCTTCGCGGCGCCGCCGTTGCGGCGGTCCGGACCCGTCGACGCCGCCGTCGTCACCGAGGTCGCCGCGGCGCTGCGGGTCGACACGGCCGAGGTCCGCGCGGCCGAGTGGGTCGACAACGGGCCGGAATGGATGGTGTTGCAACTCGAATCGGGCGAGCGGGTGCTCGAGGTGACCCCGGACATCCCTGCCCTCGGCGATCACAAGGTCGGATTGTTCGGGCGGTACGGCTCGGGGGACGGAGAGGTCTTCGGCGAGGTGCGCGCGTTCGTTCCGGGCATCGGGGTACCCGAGGACCCGGTGACGGGCAGTCTCAACGCCGGAATCGCCATGTGGTTGCGTGCCACCGGGCAGGCGCCGGCGTCCTACGTCGCCGCGCAAGGTGCGGCGCTCGGTCGGGCCGGCCGCATCCACGTCCACGACGACGGCGAGCACATCTGGGTCGGCGGCGACACGACGACGGTGATCGAGGGCACGGTGACGCTCTAGTGGTGTGTCTCGGAAATAAGCGACTGGTCTCCGGCGCTCGATCGGCGCCTGGCTGCGTTGTCGTCGGTCGAGATAGCTCCGCTATCCCTCCCTCCTCCGCCTTGCCAGACCACCGATCGCTCCACCGGATACCGGCCACCTATTTCCGAGACACACCACTAGCGATGTCGGACCGCACCGGATGGTGTCGGCGCGCTGTGCCAAGGTGGGTGCCATGAGCGACGCCCCTGGCGACCCGGACAAGGGTGATCCCGAGACGAGTGGCGGCGAGACCCTGAGCAACAAGGCTGCCAAGAAGCGACGTCGACGCGAACCGCCACCGGACCCGGCGCCGCTGCCCGGCCTCGTCGACGCGCACACCCACCTCGCTGCATGCGGCGGACGCGACGCCGAGACGGTCCGCGCGATCTGCGACCACGCGCTGGGCGTCGGCGTCGGCCATGTGGTCACCGTCGCCGACGACATGGTCGATGCACGGTGGGCGGTCGCCGCCGCGGAGTGGGACGTTCGCGTCTACGCGGCGGTGGCCCTGCACCCGATGCATGCCGGCGATCTGAACGACGAGACCGCCGCCGAGCTCGAGCACATGGTGCGTCACCCGCGAGTCGTCGCGGTGGGCGAGACCGGGCTCGACTATTACTGGCCCGGAAAGTCCGACGACTGTGCGTCGCCCGAGGTGCAGCACGAGACGTTCCGCTGGCACATCGACCTCGCGAAGCGGGTCGGCAAGCCGCTGATGATCCACAACCGCGAGGCCGACCGGGATCTACTCGACGTCCTGGCCGCGGAGGGCGCCCCGGAATCCGTGATCATGCACTGCTTCTCCGGTGACCGAAATGTTGCACGCGAATGTGTCGAGCGTGGGTTCATGCTCAGTTTCGCCGGCACTGTGAGCTTCGCCAACGCCGATGAGCTCCGGGTCGCGGCCGAGTTGGTCCCCGACGACCAGATCCTCGTCGAGACCGACGCGCCGTTCCTGACCCCGCATCCCTACCGTGGCCAGCCCAATCAGTCCTATTGTCTGCCGTACACAGCCCGGGCCCTCGCGGCCGTGCGTGGCGTGGCGGACGAGGAGATGGCTCGCATCCTCGGGGCGAACGCACGGCGCGTCTACGGCATCCCTTTGCCATAATCTGGCCGGTTCGTTATCGTACTGTGATCCAGCTGGCCGATGTGCTGATCCACTCGGCCGGCGTGGTGCCAGTGTTGCCTATCAGGATGTCGTGCCCTTGTCTTCTCTGCCCAACCCAGAGCTGCAAAACCCCGAACTGTCGAACCCGGAGCCGTCCGCTCCGACATCGTCGGGTTCGGTGTTCGCCAAGATCAACGGCTCGAAGTCGTTGCGTGTCCGCGTCGCCGTCGGCGCCGTGTGCGCCACCGTCGCGGCCGGCGGGGTCATGGGCGTCAGCATGCACAAGAACGTCGCGATCGACGTGGACGGCGACATCCGGCACGTGTCCACCATGGCGATGTCCGTCGAGAGTCTCCTCGAGTCGGAGGGGCTGGCGCCCGCCGACGGTGACAAGGTGAGCCCGGCACCCGACTCGGGCTTCGGCGACGGCCAGACCATCAAGGTCAACAAGCTCAAGGAACTCACCCTCGACATCGAGGGCAAGCGCGAGACCATCGTCACCAACGCCTCGACCGTGGACCAATTGATGGCCGAACGCGGACTGACCCACGCCGCCGAGGAGACCGCCTTCGGCGAGGAACTGCCGGTCGACGGCGGTCAGATCGAGGTCGCGCTGCCCAAGCCGGTGAACCTCGTCGACGGACCGGCCCGCAAGCGCCCGACCGTCGCCGCGCATACCGTCAAGGATCTGCTCGAGTCGCTCGGCACCCCGCTGGGCGCCGAAGACAAGGTCACCCCGGCCGCCGACACCAAGATCACCCCGAACCTCAAGATCGTCGTCACCCGGATCAAGACCGAGGACGTCACGCTCACGGAACCGGTCGCCCCGCCGGAGGTCAAGAAAGAGGACCCGACCCTCGTCCGCGACCGCAAGGTCGTGGAGAAGAAGGGCACGCCCGGCGAGGCGCGTGTCACCTACAAGGTGACCACCGTGAACGGCCGGGTCGTCAAGCGCGACAAGCTGACCAGCGAGGTGCTCAGCGAGCCCGTCGCGGCCACCGTTCGCATCGGCACCAAGCCGGGTGCGCCGTTCGTGCCGCCGGGGTCGGTGTGGGATGCGCTCGCCGCGTGCGAGGCGACCGGCAACTGGGCGATCAACACCGGCAACGGCTTCTACGGCGGCGTCCAGTTCGACCAGAACACCTGGGAACGCTGGGGCGGACTCGAGTACGCGCCGCGCGCCGACCTCGCCACCCGCGAAGAACAGATCGCCATCGCGAAGAAGACCCAGGCGGTCCAGGGCTGGGGCGCATGGCCGTCCTGCTCGTCCAAGCTGGGCCTGCGCTGATCAGCGACTCGACAGCGGGTTCACCCGACAGCGCGCCCGACGAGGCTCCGCGTCTCCTCGGGCCGGCACAGATCAGGGAGCTCGCGGCGGAGGTCGGCGTCCGGCCGACCAAGACTCTCGGACAGAACTTCGTCCACGACGCGAACACCGTGCGAAGGATCGTCGCGGCATCGGGGGTCGGGCCTGACGACACCGTCCTCGAGGTCGGGCCCGGGCTGGGCTCGCTCACCCTCGCCCTCCTCGGGACGGCGGGCAGGGTCGTCGCCATCGAGATCGATCCGGTGCTCGCGGAACGTCTTCCGGCGACGATCGCGGAGTATGCCCCGAGTCGGCAGGGCAACTTCGAAGTCATCCTCGCCGACGCGCTACAGGTGACGCGCGACGACCTGCCGGTGGTCCCCACCGCTCTGGTCGCGAACCTGCCGTACAACGTGTCGGTGCCGGTCCTGTTGCACCTGCTCGGACTCTTCCCGGAGATCACCACCGCCCTCGTGATGGTGCAGGCCGAGGTCGCCGACCGCCTCGCCGCCGGCCCGGGCAGCCGCACCTACGGGGTGCCGAGCGTCAAGGCGCGCTACCACGGTCGCGTGAGCCGGGCCGGTGCGGTGGGGCGCAACGTCTTCTGGCCCGAACCCAAGGTGGAGTCGGGTCTCGTCCGCATCGAACGAACCGACGACCACTCGACCGATCCCGTTGTGCGGCAACAGGTGTTCGCCGCGATCGACGCTGCATTCGCCCAGCGACGCAAGACGATGCGCTCGGCGCTGGCCGGCTGGGCCG
This sequence comes from Gordonia sp. UCD-TK1, assembly GCF_001691435.1. NCBI lineage: Bacteria > Bacillati > Actinomycetota > Actinomycetes > Mycobacteriales > Gordoniaceae > Gordonia > Gordonia sp. UCD-TK1. The sequence goes on from NZ_LZMP01000020.1 coordinate 16,603, forward strand.
GTTCGGCGGCCGAGGCCGAACGCCGGCTCCGTGAGGCCGGTATCGATCCGGGTGTGCGGGGCGAGAAGCTCGACGTCGACGACTTCGTCCGCCTCGCTCGCACGACCTGATCTCGACGCCGGGTCGCTGATCGCGGGAGACCGCGGCTCGTCGTGGGGGCGGGCGCAAAACCACTCGCCGTCGGCGGGGAGAGGCTCGTACCGTGTTGTGCATCCACAGCATCGACGACGAGGTCCGACATGGCTCCACCACAGACTCTGACGACGCCGAGGCTGCGGCTGCGCGCACCCGCCGACCGTGACATCGAACCGATCTTCCGCGCCTGCCAGGACCCGGACATCCAGCGCTTCACACTGGTCCCGGTCCCGTATACGCGTGCGCACGCCGAACATTTCGTCCGCGACATCGCCCCGGCCGCCGGGTCGTCGGTGTGGACGATCGAGATCCCCGTCGGTGAACTCGTCGGCACCATCGGACTGCGAACCGTCGAGAAAGGCGTTGCGTCACTGGGCTATTGGTGCGCGCCGTCGCATCGGGGCCATCGCTACCTCACCGAGGCGCTCGCCGCGGTCCTCGACCACGCCTTCGCCGACCCCGCCGACGGCGGAGCCGGGTTCGATCGCGTGATCTGGCGGGCGCTGGTCGACAACGTGGCCTCGGCGCGGCTGGCGGCGTCGGCCGGCTTCCGCTACACCGGCCGACGCCCCGAGGACGAGATCGATCAGCTCCCGTCGGGTCGCCACGTCGGCGATGTGCACACCGCCGTGCTGCGGGTGGGCGAAGACCGCACCCCGCAGTCCTGGAACCTCGAGCAATCGGACTCAGTTCGACGCGGCGCGCAGTTTCTCCAGTAGCTCGGGAGCGGCGTCGCGCAGGAACGCATCCTGGGTGTCGCCCCCGATCTGCACCAGCGCGATGTCGGTGAACCCCGCCTCCCAGAAGGGTTTCACCGCCTCGACGATCTGGTCGAGGTCCGGGCCGCAGGGGATGTTGCCCGCGACGTCGTCCGGCGTGACGAACTGCGTCGCTGCGGCGAAGCCCGCGGTGGTGCGCAGGTCGGCGTTGACATCCCACCCGCCGGCGAACCACCGGAACTGATCGTGGGCGCGCTCGATCGCCTTGTCGCGGTCGGGATCCCAGCTGATGGGGATCTGCCCGATCGCGCGGGACCGCTGCCCGTCGACGGTCGGGGTCGACGAATGTTCGTTCCACGCCTTGATGAAGTCGGCGTCGGGTTCGACGGCGATCAGGTGGTCGGCCAGTGGCCCGAAGGTCTCGATACCCGCATTGCCCGCCACTGCGACGCCGATCGGGACGGGCTGGTCGGGCAGATCCCAGATCCGGGCGGCGTCGACCTGGAAGAACTCGCCGCGGAAGTCGACGAGCTCACCGGTGTGCAGTTTGCGGATGATCTCGATCGCCTCGGCGAGCATGTCCTGGCGGTCGGCGACCGAGGGCCAGCCCTCGCCGACGACGTGCTCGTTCAGGTTCTCGCCCGAGCCGAGGCCGAGAGTGAAGCGACCGTCGGCGAGGATCTGCAGCGTCGCAGCCTTCTGCGCGATGATCGCCGGGTGGTAGCGGATCGTCGGGCACGTCACGTAGGTCATCAGGTCGACCCGCTCGGTCGCGTGGGCCACGGCTCCCAGGACCGTCCACGCGTACGGTGCGTGTCCCTGGGCCGAGAGCCACGGGAAGTAGTGGTCGCTCGACACCTCGAAGTCGAAGCCGGCGTCTTCGGCGCCGACGGCGTACCGCACCAGCTCTTTCGGGCCTGCCTGCTCGGTCATCAGGGTGTAGCCGAAACGTGTTGCCATGGAGGTCTCCTCTGCGAGATGGGTCGCTTCGGTGTAGCCATGAGTCATGGGTCCGAAACCCGGGACGCTCGAGACGGTGGTGCCCGGACGACGGACGTTCGACGACGGGGCGCGGTTCTCGACCCCGGAAACGAGGCGCAGATGCCAGACCAGAACGCGGATGGGTCGGTCGACACCGTGCTGCTCGATGTCGACGGTACGCTCGTCGACTCCACCTACCTCCACGCATTGGCGTGGATGCGGGCCTTCGCTGCTCACGACCTGATCCCGCAGTGGTGGCAGGTGCACCGGGCGATCGGCATGGGCGGCGACCGTCTCGTCGGCGAGCTGCTCGGCGACGACGTGGAGGAATCGCTCGGTGACACCTTGCGCGACGAGTGGGAGGACGCCTATCGCGACCTGCTGCCCGACGTGCGGCCCCTGCCCGGCGCGGCCGATCTGGTGCGGGGACTGCTGGACGCCGGCTACCGGGTGGCGCTCGCGTCGTCGGGCAAGTCGGAGTTCACCGACGCCGCCCTCGAGTCGATGGGATTGTCGCGGAACGACTTCGCCGCCGTGACCACCTCGGACGACGCCGATTCGTCCAAACCGGCGCCCGACATCCTGTCGGTCGCCCTGGACGAGGCCGGCGGCGGTAAGGCCGTCGTCGTCGGCGACACCGTGTGGGATGTGGCCTCGGCGCATCGCCTGCCGGCGGAGTGCGTGGCGGTACGGTCCGGTGGATTCGCGGAGGGTGAGTTGCGCGACGCGGGCGCGGTGCTGGTCGTCGAGCACGTCGGTGAACTCGTCGACCGCGGCTGGCGCCCCTGATCGACGGCGGCTGGATCGCCGGACCGACCGCATCGGTGGGCGCGGGGCCGACGCCGGGGCGCTAGGCTGGATCATTGTGTCGCGAACGTCGCTGTCGGTGGTGTCGGACTCCGTCACCGCGCGGGCTCCGTCGAAAGTCAATCTGCACCTCGGGGTCGGTCCGCGCCGCGAGGACGGCTACCACGACCTCGTGACCGTCTTCCAGGCGCTGTCCCTGCACGACGACATCAGGGTCGCCCGGGCCAACGAGATGAGCATCACGGTTCGTGGCGAAGGCGCCGGGTCGGTCCCGACGGACGAGTCCAACCTGGCGGTCCGGGCGGCGCTGGCACTTGCCGAGTGGGCGGACCGTCCCGGCAAGGTCGCGATCGACATCGACAAGACGATCCCGGTGGCCGGGGGCATGGCCGGTGGCAGCGCGGATGCCGCCGGGGCGCTGGTCGCACTCGCCGCCCTGTGGAAGCTCGACATCGGCCGCGACGACCTCGCCGCGATCGCGGCGGACCTGGGCAGCGACGTCCCGTTCGCGTTGCACGGCAACACCGCCCTGGGTACCGGACGCGGGGAGCGGCTGATGCAGGTCCTCTCCCGCGGTGACTTCCACTGGGTGCTCGCGCTCGCACGCGACGGACTGTCCACGCCCGCGGTGTACCGCGAACTGGATCGGCTGCGCGACAGCCGTTCCGGAGAATGCGCCACCGACGACGAGCGGGACCTCCTCCGCCGCCCGGACGAACTCATGCAGGCTCTGGCGTCCGGTGACCCGCATGCGGTGGCGCCCCTGCTGCACAACGACCTACAACCGGCGGCGCTGTCGCTGCAACCCACCCTCCGCCGGACCCTGCGTGCCGGAATCGACGCCGGAGCACTGGGCGGCATCGTGTCCGGCTCCGGTCCGACATGCGCCTTCCTGTGCGSCGACGAGACCGGCGCGGTGAACGTCGCCGCCGAACTGTCCGGCGCCGGCGTCGCCCGGTCGGTCCGCACCGCCAGCGGTCCCGCCGCCGGTACGCGCGTCCTCGGAGCCGACGTCCGCCACTGATCGCCTACGGTTGCCTGATGTCCCGCAGACCCTCCGCAGTCGTCGCCCCACTGCTCGCGGTCAGCGCAGTCGTCGCTCTACTGCTCGCGCTCTGCATCGTCACGGCCGGCCCGTCGACGGCCGCCGCACCCGCCGACGGTTTCGTCTTCACCACCTCCGAGGTTCCCGACGACGAACTCCCGTCGGCGGCCGGTTCGGGCACCCGCCTCACCTATGCGACGCGCGATCAGAACGGCCGCCCCGCGATGTCGAGCGGCGTGTACTGGGTGCCGAAGGGTACGCCGCCCGCTGGTGGCTGGCCCGTCGTGTCCTGGGCACACGGGACGGTCGGCCTGGCCGACGAGTGCGCGCCGACCCTGCACCGGCTGGGCGACGGCGTCGAGGCCCCGGTGCGCGCGGCGCTCGACGCCGGTTTCGCGGTCACGGCAACCGATTACGCGGGGCTCGGGTCGGCGGGGGAGACCGAATACCTCGGCGGTCGCGCGGCGGCTCACTCGGTGATCGACATGATCCGCGCGGCGCGCTCGGTCGACGCCTCGCTCGGATCACGCTGGGTGTCGACCGGGCACTCCCAGGGCGGCCACGCTGCGCTGCACGCGGGCCGTCTCGCCGCGGAATTCGCACCGGAACTGCCGGTCGCCGGCATCATCGCGATCGCCCCGGTCTCGTCGCTGGACAACCTGTTCGGTCTGTTCGGTCCCCGCGTGCCCGGCCTCGGCGCGCTCAATGTGCTGAGTGCGCCGTTCCTGTTCACCCTCGCCGGCCTCGACCACGCGAATCCAGAACTCCGCGTCGCCGATTCCCTGACGTCGGACGGCAAGCGTTTTCTCGACCGCGCGCGTGCCCGGTGCAACGGGGATCTCGTGGATGCGTTGCGGTCGGTGCCGCCGGGCTCACTCGTGGCGTCGTCGTTCACTGCGGAGCAGGACTTCCGGGACGCCCTGCGGGAGTACGCCGAGGTGCCCGTCTCTGGCTACCCGGTGAAAGTCACGCTCGCACATGGTCTTCTCGATCCCGTGCTGCCGTACCCGCTGAGTCGTTCGCTGCGGTCCGCGATGCGCGACGCCGGCACGGATGTGGACCTCAAGACCTACGCGCGGGCCGATCACAGCGGCGTCGTCGACGAGTCGCTGCCGGACGTGCTGGCCGCGATCCGGGAGTCGTTCGGCCGTTGAGGTCGGGCCGACCGGTTCTCGCGGAGTCGATCACTCGACGCTCTCGCCGAGTTCCATCCAGCGTTCCTCGAGTTCCTCGAGTTCGGATTCCATGCTGCGGATGCTCTCCGTCTCCGCGGCGAGGCCTTGGTAGTCGGACTGATCATGGTCGGCGAGCGCGGTCCGGGCAGCATCGATCTTGCTGTGCAGCTTGTCGATCCGACGCTCGAGCGAGGCGAGCTCCTTGTTGGCCGCGCGCAGCTCGGCGCCGCTGAGGGTGGAGCCCGACACGCCGCCGTTCCCCGAAGCTGTGGCGCTCGTACCGGATCCGCCCGATGTCGATCCGGAACCCGACGTCTTCGCCTGTGCCGAGCGGAGTCTCAAGAACTCGTCGACGCCGCCGGGGAGGTGGCGGAGCCCGCCGTCGAGGACGGCGAACTGCTGATCGGTGACCCGCTCCAGGAAGTACCGGTCGTGCGAGACGACGATCAGCGTGCCGGGCCACGAGTCCAGCAGGTCCTCGAGCGCGGCGAGCATGTCGGTGTCGAGGTCGTTGGTCGGCTCGTCGAGGATCAGCACGTTCGGCGCGTCGAGCAGGATGAGCAGCAACTGCAGCCGCCGCTTCTGCCCGCCCGAGAGGTCGCGGACCGGGGTCGAGAGCTGCGCGCCGTCGAAGCCGAGCCGCTCGAGCAACTGCGACGGCGACAGTTCCTGTGCCTTCGACCCGGAACCGAAGGTGTACGTGGTCTGCAACTGCGCGATGACCACCCGCACCGGGTCGTCGAGGTACCGGTCGAGGTCGTCGAGGCGTTGGGTCAGGGTGGCGACCTTGACCGTCTTGCCGCGTTTGACCCGGCCGCCGGTCGGTTCCACGGTTCCGGCGATGAGGCCGAGCAGCGTCGACTTGCCCGCGCCGTTGACCCCGAGTATGCCGGTGCGCTCACCGGGCGCCAGCCGCCACTCGACGCCGTCGAGGACGGTGCGGTCACCGTAGGAGACCGACACGTCGAGCAGGTCGACGACGTCCTTGCCCAGACGAGCGGTGGCCAGTGACTGCAGGGCGACCGTGTCGCGGACCGGTGGGACGTCGGCGATGAGGGCATTGGCCGCGTCGATGCGGAACTTCGGCTTCGACGTCCGGGCCGGCGCGCCGCGGCGGAGCCAGGCCAGTTCCTTGCGGGCGAGATTCTGTCGTCGTGCCTCGATCGCGGCGGCCTGCCGGTCCCGTTCCACCCGCTGCAGGATGTACGCCGCGTAGCCACCCTCGAAGGGTTCGACGATGCGGTCGTGGACCTCCCAGGTGACCGTGCACACCTCGTCGAGGAACCACCGGTCGTGGGTGACCACCAGCAGTCCGCCGGCGTTGGCCGGCCAGCGTCGCTTCAGGTGGTCGGCGAGCCAGGTGATGGCCTCGACGTCGAGGTGGTTGGTCGGCTCGTCGAGCGCGAGGACGTCATGCTCGCCCGCGAGGAGTCGTGCCAGCGACACGCGGCGGCGCTGACCACCCGACAACGAACTGGTGGGCGCTGTCCATTCGACGTCGCCGAGCAACCCGCCGATGACGTCGCGGACCTTCGCGTCGCCCGCCCATTCGTGTTCGGGACGGTCGCCGACGACGGCGTGCCCGACGGTCTCGTCGTCGTCGAAGACGTCTACCTGGTCCAGCACGCCGATGCGGACGCCGCCGCGGACGGTGACGCGACCGGAATCGGGTTGCATCCGTCCGGCGAGCATCGCCAGCAGGCTCGACTTACCGTCGCCGTTTCGGCCCACGATGCCGATCCGGTCGCCCTCGTTGACCCCGAGGGACACCGACTCGAAGACCTTGGTGGTCGGGTATTCGAGGCCTAGGGTTTCCGCGCCGAGTAGATGAGCCACCCGACAAACGCTAGTGGGTGACCGGTCTCGGCCTAACGGCGGATGGCCCCGTTGATCATGGCCGCGAACGCGACGGCGCCGGCCTGGTTGACGTGGAAGGGCAGCGCGATGCGATTCGACAGCGCGCTCTCGTACCAGGGATTGATGAGGTTGCAGGCATCGTGTCCCGCCGATCCTCGGTTGGCGTCGATGAAAGTGCCGCCGACCTCGGTCGACGCCCGCCAGAGCGCGCCGTTGGCGCGGTTGAAGACCTCGCGCATCCACCGGGCGTCGGGGTCACTCAGCGGGACCAGCGGCCAGCACCCGGTGAACCCGATGAAGCCGCCCAGACCGACGACGATGATCTGGGCGTGCGGCGCCTTGTTCCGGATCGCGCGCAGAGCGGGGGTGACGCGGTTCTCCATGAGTTCGATCCGCCACCGGACCTCGTTCTCGAGGGCACGGTTGTGGCGGCAGCGCCGGTCGGTGAACGCCGGGGTCCGGCACTGGCCGAAGATCGCGCCCCACCGCATGTCGTTGCCGCCGATGCTCACGGTGATCAGCTGAGCGTCGCGCGGAACCAGGTGCAGCTGAATGGGTTTCGTGCCACCGCTGGTGTGCTGCGGGGCCCGGTACAGATGTGCCGACTGCGCGCCCGCACACGAGGCGTCGATGAAGCGTCGCGGCAGGGTCGCGGCGGCGACGAGGGTGGGGTAGTTGAACGCCGACCGCTTGCACCCGCCGAAGTAGGCGGGCGTCGGGGTGTAGAAGCTGCCGGACGCACGCGAATCACCGAGAGCGACGTAGGTACCGCCGGTGTAGCGCGTCGGGGCCGCCTGCGCGGGCGCGGCCACCGCCGCCATCATCGACACCACGAACGCGGTGACCAGCACCGTCGCCAAGATCTGGACCCCGCCCCGAAACCTGCCTACCACCGAACACCGCTTCCACTGCCCACCGAGTTTGCTCAGGGAATCGTAAGGCACGACCTCGGGTCCGACGACAGAGTGCGGGATCCGTATTGGAAACCGGCACGAATCCCGCACTGTGCGGGAAGTGGAACCGGCGCGACGGGGGATGCGTCTACAACTGCATGGCCACTGCACCCGAATTGCGGACCTTTGTCCTCACGCGCGACGGCGTGATCACTGCGGCGCAGGCCCGCGAGCACGGTCTCAGTCGTGCCTCGGTGGCCCGGCGGGTGAAGTCCGGTGAGTGGGTACGTGCGAGTTCCGGCGTCTACCGCCTGGCCGATCATCCGGTGACCGCACGGACCCGGACCCGACTGGCGACCCTGCAGGTCTCCGCGGACGCCGTTCTCAGCGGACTCGCGGCGGCGTGGTGGCATGGCCTCGTGACCAAACGGCCGACGACGATCACCGTCACCGCTCCCCGAAGCTGGCACGGTTCGCCGGAGAAGGGGACGGTGGTCATCCGGAGATCCCTCGACGCGGCCGACGTCGTGGTCGAGAAGGGACTCACGGTGACCGCGGTGCCGTTGTCCGTCCTCGAAGGCGCCGTTGAAGGAAAGATGGACGTACTCGACCGGGCACTTCAGAACAAGAAGGTCACGGTTGACGCTCTCCTCGAGACCTACCAGCGGCGACGCCGCTGCCGTGGTGCAACCGAGATGGCGAAGATGCTCGTGCTCGTCGGTTCTGGTGCCCGTTCGGCTGCCGAACGGCTGACCGTGAAACTGTTCGCCGAGCACGACATAGCGGGTTGGGTCGCCAACCACCCGGTGTCCGGTTACCAAATCGACTTCGCCTTCGTCGGGAGGAAGGTGGCGGTCCCATCACCCCTCCGCAAAGTGCGGGATTCGTACTGGAAACCGTTACGAATCCCGCACTTTGGAAGAGCTCTGGACCACCTACAGGCCGAGATCCTTGGCGATGATCGTCTTCATGACCTCGCTGGTGCCGCCGTAGATCCGCGTGACGCGGGTGTCGGCGTAGAGCCGGGCGATGGGGTACTCCAGGACATAGCCGTACCCGCCGTGCAACTGCAGGCACTTGTCGATGACCTTGCCGGCGGTCTCGGTGGCGAACAGTTTCGCGCGGGCCGCATCGGGGACGGTGAGCTCACCCTCGTTGTGGAGTTCGAGTGCGCGGTCGACGAACTGCCGGATGGCCTCGACCTCGGCGGAGCACTCGGCGAGGACGAACTTGGTGTTCTGGAACGCCGCAACGGGTTTGCCGAAGACGTCGCGCTCCTTGGTGTAGGCGATCGCGTGCTGAACGGCCGCGGCGGCGGTGGCCGACGCCCCGATGGCGATGGTGAGTCGTTCCTGCGCGAGATTGTGCGCCAGGTACGAGAAGCCGGCACCCTCCTCGCCGAGCCGGTCCTCGACCGGCACCTTGACCGAGCTGAACGAGAGCTCGGCGGTGTCGGAGGCCTTGAGGCCGATCTTCTCGATCTTGCGTCCGACGGCGAAACCCTCCGACGAGGTGTCGACCACCAGGATCGACAGGCCCGCACGACGATTCGACTCGTCGAACGGTGCGGTCCGGGCGACGACCAGGATGCGGTCGGCCAAGGCGCCGCCGGTGATGAACGTCTTCGCGCCGTCGAGTACGTAGTGCGACCCGTCCTCGGACAGCTTGGCGGTGGTCGAGATGTTGGCGAGGTCCGACCCGGTGCCGGGTTCGGTCATGGCGATCGCGAACATGAGTTCGCCGGAACAGAATCCGGGCAACCACCGCTGCTTCTGCTCGTCGGTGGCGTACTCGACGAGGTAGGGGAGGATCAGGTTCGAGTGCACCGAGTAACTGCCGAAGGTGACACCGGCCGCCGATGTCTCCTCCGCGATCACCATCGAATAGGTGAAGTCCGAGACGCCACCGCCCCCGAACTCTTCGGGTGCCTCGATGCCCAGGACGCCGAGTTCGCCCAGCCTGTTGTAGAACTCGCGCGGCGGATGGCCCTGCTTCTCCCAATCGTGGTACACCGGCGCGACCTCTTTGGCGATGAAGTCACGGATGGTCTTGCGGAAGGACTCATGGTCCTCGGTGAAGATGCGACGCTGCATTGGTCCCTCGAAACTGTTGTGGGCGGACGGGTCTGACGACATTCACCTCAAGTGGTCATCGCTCCTGATATTCGCGTAGGAGCCCCTTGGAGATGATCTGTTTCTGGATCTCGCTGGTGCCCTCGCCGATCAGCAGGAAGGGCGCGTCGCGCATGAGGCGCTCGATCTCGAATTCCTTCGAGTAGCCGTAACCGCCGTGGATGCGGAAGCTGGCCTGAGTGACCTCGGCGCAGTACTCACTGCACAGGTACTTGGCCATCCCGGCGGCGACGTCGTTGCGCTCGCCGGAGTCCTTCAACCGTGCCGCATTGACCATCATCAGGTGTGCCGCCTCGACCTTCGTCGCCATCTCGGCCAGCGAGAACGCAACGGCCTGGTGTTCGGCGATGGGTTTGCCGAAGGTGGACCGCTGCTGCGCGTACTTCACCGCGAGTTCGAAGGCGCGCTGGGCGATTCCGCAGGCGCGGGCCGACACGTTGACGCGCCCGACCTCGACGCCGTCCATCATGTGCGCGAAGCCGCGGCCGGGTTCGCCCCCGAGGATGTCGGTGGCGGGCGCGCGGTAACCGTCGAAGATCAGCTCGGTGGTGTCGATGCCCTTGTAGCCCATTTTGTCCAGCTTGCGCGGGATAGTCRGGCCTGGGAGTACCTCGCCGAAGCCGGCCGGCTTCTCCACCAGGAACGTCGTGAGGTTCTTGTGCGGCTTCTCGTTGCCCTCCTCGGTACGGACAAGAGCGGCAACGAGAGTCGACGACCCGCCGTTGGTCAGCCACATCTTCTGACCGTTGATGACGTATCCGTCGTCTCCGTCCCGCTTCGCGCTGGTCTTGATCGCCGCGACGTCGGACCCCAGTTCCGGTTCGGACATCGAGAACGCGCCGCGCACCTCGCCCGTCGCCATGCGGGGGAGGAAGCGCTGTTTCTGCTCGTCGGTCCCGTGCTGGCGGATCATGTACGCCACGATGAAATGGGTGTTGATCACGCCCGACACGCTCATCCATCCACGTGCCAGTTCTTCGACGCACAACGCGTAGGTCAGCAGGGACTCGCCGAGTCCGCCGTACTCCTCGGGGATCATCAGGCCGAACAGGCCCATCTCGGCCATGCCGTCGACGATGGCCTGCGGATACTCGTCGGCGTGCTCGAGTTCCTGTGCGGTGGGGATGATCTGCTTGTCGACGAACGAACGGACGTTGGCCAGGATCTCCGTCTGGATCTCGGTGAGGCCCAGGGTCTGCGCGAGGCGGGTCATGGTGGCTGGTCTCCGAAGTCGGTCGGGGTGCGCTCGCACCGTCGGGCGGACGTGGTGCGCGACCGGCACGCGTCCGTCTCACAGCATGCCCGGCGGCGGCCCGGCGAAGTAGTCGCGGTGAACTAAGGGAGCGATAGCGCGAGCCAATGGCTCTCGGCTGTGCCACCGGCGCCTATCGGTCCGATAGCCATCGCCGATGACCCCGCTCGCAACTCCGTGTCCTCGACACATAGGCAGCGACAGTCAGGTCGTTCGCCGAGCGAACGTTGTCACATGGGTTCGACCCTGGTTTGAATCGGAACGGATATGAGCCATAACACTGACGGAGCGCATCGCAACCCAGATCACTCGGCTGGAAGAGGTAATGCCATGACGGTCTCCACCGCCTCCGGATCAGGAGCCGGCGACAAGCCCGGGTCAGCGGCGCGCACGGGACCCGCTGGTCCCGCCCACACCGTCGACTTCGAAGCGGCCCAGACGCCGCGAGGTCTCGGCCCACGCGGCGAATCACGCGCCGGCGCCTGGGGTCTCACGGCTCTGCTGGTCAGCCTCTACGTCATCAACTACGCCGACAAGGCAGTGCTGGGCATCATCGCGCAACCGCTCCGCGAGGAGCTGGGCCTGAGCTCCTCGCAGATCGGTCTCGTCGGCAGCCTGTTCTTCCTGACGTTCACGATCGGCGGATTCTTCGCGGGACTGCTCAACCGCTGGATGACCCTGCGCTGGTCGCTGGTCCTGCTGGCCCTGTGCTGGGCCGCGGCCATGCTCCCCATGGTGGTGGTGGCGTCGTTCGCGGTCCTCGTCCTCAGCCGGCTGTTCCTCGGTCTCGCCGAAGGTCCGAGTTCGGCGCTCCTGCACACGGCGGCCTACTCCTGGCATCCGCCGGCCCGGCGCGCCTTGCCCGGTGCCCTCCTCGCCGGTGCCGCGTCGATCTCGAAGATCGCGATCGCTCCGCTGCTCGCCGTGATCACAGTGAGCTTCGGGTGGCGCTGGGCACTGATCTCCCTTGCCGCCGGTGGCCTCGTCTGGTGTGTCGTCTGGCTGTCGACCTGGCGCAACGGCCCGTACATCGCGAGTGGGAAGACGTCGAAGGACGCGCCGACCGCGAGTGCCGGCGCCGAACCCGCGACGCCGTGGATCTCGATCTTCCGCTCACGCACGTTCGTCACCGGCGCGCTCGTCGTGATGAGCGTTTATGCGCTGGTCAGTGTCGTGCTCACGTGGTTGCCGTCGTACTTCGAAGAGGGGCTGGGGTACAGCCGCCTGCAGTCCGGGTCGATGTTCGCGTTCCCCTCGATCGTCGGCCTGGTCCTGATGGTGCTGAGTTCGATCACGAGTGACCGGATGATCTCGAAAGGGGCGACCTCGCGGATGCTGCGCATCGTCGTGCCGTCGGTCGGGGTTCTCGTCTCCGGCGTCCTGCTGTTCCTGCTGCCCTCGGTTGGCACACCGATCGTCGCGGTCGCGATCCTGTCGATCGGTTATGGCTTCGCGGCCACGGTGTTCCCGCTGTTCAACGCGGCCGTCGCCGAGATCTGCCCGCCCCGGCAGACCGCCGGAACGCTAGGTGTCTTCCTGGCGATCATGGCGATCGGCGGTCTCGTCGCGCCGTACGCGACGGGTGTCATCGTCGACGCGGCCGCCACGCCGGCCGAGGGTTACGCCACCGCGTTCCAGGTGCTCGGAATCGTCGCCGCGGTGTGCGCGGTGCTCGCGCTGGTCTTCGCCGATCCCGAGCGCGATCGTGCTCGGTTGCGTCCGCACGCGCCGACCGTCGAAGGCGCCACCTCGTGACTTGCGCGTCCCATAGGTAGGGCCTCATCGACTGTGAGTGTGAATCGACTTGTCTGCCAAGCGCCCCGGTGGTCGGCTCGTCACAGCGGGCGATCGGCGTCCGCCGGCGTGGTGCACGTCGGACACAACTTCATCCCTTGCCCTGACATCGAGGAGTCCCCATGCGTGATGCAGTGATCGTCGACGCGGTCCGCGCGCCCATCGGCCGCCGCCGCGGCGCCCTGTCCGGTATCCATCCCGCCGACCTGTCCGCCCACGTACTGGAGGCGCTCGTCGAGCGGACCGGCATCGATCCGGCCGTCGTCGACGACGTCGTCTGGGGATGTGTCAGCCAAGCCGCCGAGCAGGCGGGCAATGTCGCGCGGACGGCCGTGCTCGCCGCCGGCTGGCCCGAGAGCGTCCCCGGAACCACCGTGACGCGCGCCTGCGGGTCCAGCCAGCAGGCGGTCAGCATGGCGGCCGCGGCGGTGGTGTCCGGCCAGCAGGATGTCGTGATAGCCGGCGGGGTCGAGTCGATGAGTCGTGTCCCGATGGGCAGCGCCGCACCGAATGGCGAGCATCAGCCGCCCACGGTCCTCGACCGTTACGGCGTCGACAAGTTCAGCCAGGGGATCGGCGCCGAGATGGTCGCCGCGAAATGGGGATTGGACCGCACCCGCCTCGACGGGTACTCGCTGCGCTCGCACGAACTCGCTGCGCAGGCGGCCGACCGTGGTGCGTTCGACGCCCAGTTGGCGCCGATCCCGGGGGTGCTCGAGGGTGACGAGGGCATCCGCCGCGGTGGGACGCTCGAATCGCTCGCCAAGCTCAAGCCGGCCTTCAGCGAGGACGGCGTGATCCACGCCGGCAACTCCTCGCAGATCTCCGACGGGTCGGGTGCCCTGCTGATCATGGCCGGCGAGACCGCGAAGTCGCACAGTCTCACGCCGATCGCCCGCATCCACACCGCGGTCGTCGCCGCCGATGACCCGGTGATCATGCTGACCGGACCGATCCCGGCCACGGCCAAGGCGCTCAAGCGATCCGGGCTGTCGATCGACGACATCGGGGCCTTCGAGATCAACGAGGCGTTCGCCCCGGTTCCGCTTGCGTGGCAGGCAGAGACGGGTGCCGACATCGAGCGTCTCAACCCGCTCGGCGGTGCGATCGCCGTCGGTCACCCGCTCGGCGGCTCGGGCGCCATCCTCATGACCCGGCTTGTCCACCACATGCGCGACAACGGAATCCGGTACGGACTGCAGTCTATGTGCGAAGCCGGTGGCATGGCCAACACCACCATCCTCGAACTGCTCTGATTCGACAGAAGCGCAGCACCGCTGGCCCTCCTGCTCCCTGCTCCCTGATCCGAAAGAAGCGACCCCATCCCATTGCTCCCTGAGGTGTGAGGAGCGATAGCCGCCGGGCCGAGCAAGCGACGAAGGAGCGCGTCGAGGTCGACGAGCCACGAAGGGCCTGGTGAGGCAAGTTTCGAAGCCCTTCGTGGCTCGCTTCGCTCGCACCTCAGGGAGCAACGGGGGCTCGCTTCGCTCGCACCTCAGGGAGCAACGGGGGCTCGCTTCGCTCGCACCTCAGGGAGCCGGGCCGGGCTCGCGAGCTCGCTCATCTGGGAGCACGAAAATCTCATCGAAAGGTGCTGGATCACAATGAAACTCAATGGACTGTCGGTCGCGATCACCGGTGGCGCGTCCGGTCTCGGGCTCGCGACGGCCCGGCGCGTCATCGACGCCGGCGGCCTGGTCACCCTGATCGACCTGCCGACCTCGGACGGTCAGGCCGTGGCCGACGGACTCGGCGCCGCAGCGTCGTTCGCGGCCGCCGACATCACCGACCGCGAACAGTTCGCCGCCGCACTCGATGTCGCCGACGACCGAGGTGGCCTGCGCGGACTCGTGCACTGTGCCGGGGCGGGCCGGCGCATGCGCATCCTGGACAAGGAGGGCAGGGCGGGTTCGGTGGAGGACTTCGAGTTCGTCATCAAGCTCAACCTCGTGGGGTCGTTCCATGCGCTCTCGCTCGGCGCGGAACGTATTGCGCGACAGGAGCCCGTCGACGGGGAGCGGGGCGCCATCATCATGACCGCGTCGGTCGCGGCGTACGAGGGACAGATCGGCCAGATCAACTACTCGGCGTCGAAGGCGGGCATCGTCGGGATGACGCTGGTCGCCGCGCGGGACCTGGCCAGCAAGCTCATCCGCGTCAACACCATCGCGCCGGGCACGATGGACACGCCGTTGCTCGCCCGGTTGCGCGACGACGTGCGCGATGCGCTCGCCGCGAGCATTCCCAATCCGGCGCGGCTCGGTCGGCCGGAGGAGTTCGGTCAACTCGCCGCGTCGATCCTGGAGAACACCTATCTCAACGGCGAGACCATTCGACTCGACGGGGCGATCCGGATGGCACCGCGGTAACCCGAACCCCGGCACGTCCGTTCTGCGGCTTCCACAACGCCTTTCGAGAGGATTCATCGCGATGTCTGCCACGGCGCCCACCACTCTCAGCTATCCCGACGCCACGATGGCGGTGCTGCCCGCGAGTATGGCCGCCCTCTACGGCGAGCGCGCGGCCGTCGTCGACGGCGCGACGACGCTCACGTTCACCGAGCTCGACGTGCGCTCGGCCGCCGCGGCGTCGGCGTTGCGTGCGGCCGGAGTGAGCGATCGCGATGTGGTCCTGCTGTACCTGACCAACAGCGTCGAGTTCGTCGTCGCCTACTACGGATCACTGCGGGCCGGTGCGGCGGTGACCCTGGTCAATCCGTTGCAGCCCGTACCGGGTCTGCGACGTCAGATCGCGGAAACCGGTGCGGTGGTGGGTTTCACGCAGGTCGAGCAGTCCGCGCGTCTCCGGTCCGCGGCCGTCGGCACGGCGTTGACGACGGTGGTGACGGTGGACGGGACCGCGAATGCGCCGGAGGGCATCGACTCCGTCCCCCTCGCGGAGTTCGTCGTCGGGCACGAGGCGGCCCCGCCGGTCTCGACCACGAGCGACGATGTCGCGCACCTCGCCTTCACCGGCGGCACCACGGGTGTCTCGAAGGGCGTCCGGGTCCTGCACCGCAACGTGCTCGGCAACGTCACGCAGATGATCGCTTGGCGGGCAGGTCATTCCGTGGCGGTGGGAACCGACGGTCTCCTGACCCTCACTCCCCGGTCGTCGGAGAACCCGGGGGTGGTCCCCGGGCATGCGGCGACGGTCGTCGTGTCCCCGCTGTTCCACGCGCACGCCCTCGTCAACATGTCGTTTCTCTGCTGTGCGGTGCCACGCACGTCTTCGCCGGTCGTTTCGAGCCCGGGCGGATGCTGGCTCTCATCGAGGCGCATCGGGCGTCGTACGTGACCGGGAGTCCCGCGATGTGGCATGCGCTCGCCGTGCACCCCGACGTCTCCACACGGGACCTGACCTCGGTGTGGGTGGTCTCCTCCGGCGCGGCGCCGATCGATCACGTGACCCTGGAGCAGCTCGAGAAGGCGTTCCCGGCAGCGGCGATCGTGGAGGGATACGGCCTCACCGAGGYGACGTGCCTGGTGTCCTCGGCGCCCCTGACGTCCGGGGGTCGATACCGGCTCGGGAGTGTGGGTCTGCCGACGTTCGACACCCAGATCGAGATCCGCGCCGTCGACGATCCGGCCGTGGTCCTCGCGCCGGGGGAGAAGGGACAGTTGTGGGTGCGCGGCCCGCAGGTCACCGACGGCTATCTCGATCACCCTGAGAAGACGGCCGAGCAGTTCGTCGACGGGTGGCTCGACACCGGTGACATCGCCTACCGCGACGCCGACGGGTACCTCTACATCTGCGACCGTGCGAAGGACATGCTGATCTACAAGGGCTACAACGTGTATCCGCGCGAGCTCGAGGAGATCCTGGTGACGCATCCGGACGTCGGTGCGGCAGCGGTCGTCGCCCGGGAGGCGGGTGCGGTGGGGCAGGAGCCGGTGGCCTTTCTCGTTGCCCGGGACGGTCACGTCATCGACGCCGATGCGGTGTCGGACTTCGTCGCCGCGCAGGTGTTGCCCTACAAGAAGATCCGGGACGTGTACGTGGTCGACGAGCTGCCCACCTCGGCGGCCGGCAAGGTCCAGAAGGTGGCGTTGCGGGAGCGCCTGGCGAACGCCTGACAGGGTCAGCGCCGGCGCCGGCGCACGCGCGTGTGGTCAGCGCTGCGCGCGCTTGACCAGGTTGCGCCCGATGATGAGTCGCTGGATCTCGCTGGTGCCCTCGTACAGGCGCAGCAACCGCACCTCGCGGTAGATGCGTTCCACCGCGACATCGCGCATGTAACCGCTGCCGCCGTGGATCTGCACGGCGAGATCGGCGACCTTGCCGACCATCTCGGTGCAGAACAGCTTGGCAGCCGACGGGGCGATGCGGCGGTCGGTGTCGTCGACCCACGCCCGGGCGGCCTCGCGCACCAGTGCGCGCCCGGCCATCACCCCGGCCTGCTGGTCGGCGAGCATGGCCTGGACCAGTTGGAACTCGCCGATCGCGGTACCGCCCTGGGTGGCGGTGGCGGCCCAGGTGACCGACTCGTCGAGCGCACGCTGCGCGGTGCCCACCGAGAGAGCCGCGATGTGCACCCGGCCTCGGGCCAGGCTCATCATCGCGGCCTTGTAGCCCACGTCCTCGCTGCCGCCGACCAGTGCCGACGCCGGCACCCGCACGGCGTCGAAGTGCACGTCGGCGGTCCAGGCGCCCTCCTGGCCCATCTTGCGGTCCTTGGCGCCGACGCTGAGTCCGGCGGCGTCGGCGGGGACGAGGAACACCGCGATGCCGGTGCCCGCCTCGTCGGCCGGGCGGGTACGTGCGAACACGACGAACAGATCGGCCAGCGGGGCGTTGGTGATGAACCGCTTCTCGCCCGTGATCACCCAGTCGTCACCGTCGCGGACGGCCTTCGTGCGCAGTCCGGCCGGATCGGACCCGGCCCCCGGTTCGGTCAGCGCGAACGAGGCGACCACCTCGCCGGACGCGATCTTCTCCAGCCACGCCGACTTCTGCTCATCGGTGCCGAAGTGGACGAGGACCTGGCCGGCGATGCCGTTGTTGGTGCCGAACATCGAGCGCAGCGCCAGGGAGGTGTACCCGAGCTCCATCGCGAGTTCGACGTCCTGGGTCAGATCGAGGCCGAGACCGCCCCACTCCTGCGGGATGGCGTAGCCGAAAAGGCCCATGCTCTTCGCCGTCTGGCGGATGTCGTCGGGGATGGCGTCGGTGTCGAGGATCTCCTGCTCCCGCGGGACCACCACCTCGCGGACGAACTCGCGCGTCGCGGCGAGGATGTCGGCGAAGTCCTCGTCGCCCACCTCGGAGGAGGTCGTCCGCGCTGAATGCATCACTCCGGTCATGCTGTCACTCTCGCGGCCGGCGGGCGAGGGGTCCAATACGAAACCGGGATCGCTGCGATAGCCGTTGCGTATGAGCGCGGAGGGGTCGATCGGGGCGGAACCTCGATAGATTTGTCCCCGCGGCACTCACCGCGGGCCCGGCGCTTCGCGACCGGTTGCCCGACGACCGTCACCCCGCCGCCCTCGAAAGGACTCCGATACATGTCATCGCACCCGCCCGCCGCCGCGTTGCTGGAGGGTCGTACCGCCGTCGTGACCGGCGGAGCCCAGGGCATCGGTTTCGAGATCGCCCGCTCGTTCGTCGACGCCGGCGCGCGAGTCGTGCTCGGTGACCTCAGCCTCGACGCCGCGCGGGCGGCCGCGGACGAGCTCGGCGGCCGCGACGTGGCCCGCGCGGTGAGGTGCGACGTCGTCGACGCGGGGGAGGTCGACGCGCTGCTCGCGGCCGCGGTCGACGGGTTCGGGTCACTCGATGTGCTGGTGAACAACGCCGGGATCACCCGGGACGCGACGATGCGCACCATGACCGAAGACGATTTCGATCAGGTCATCTCGGTGCATCTCAAAGGCACCTGGAACGGCACACGCAAGGCGGCGGCGATCATGCGCGAGGCCAAGCGTGGTGCGATCGTGAACATCTCGTCGCTGTCGGGCAAGGTCGGCATGGTCGGGCAGACCAACTACTCGGCCGCCAAGGCGGGCATCGTCGGCCTCACCAAGGCCGCGGCCAAGGAGATGGCCCATCACGGCGTGCGGGTCAACGCGATCCAGCCCGGCCTCATCCGGTCGGCGATGACCGAGGCGATGCCGCAGAAAGCGTGGGACCAGAAGATGGCGGAGATCCCGATGCGGCGCGCCGGCGAGGTCGGTGAGGTCGCGAGCGTCGTGCTGTTCCTGGCGTGTGACATGTCGTCGTACATGACGGGCACCGTCCTCGAGGTGACCGGCGGCCGTTTCATGTGACCGCCGGCCCTGCTCCATGCCTCCTCTGACACCGAAAGGTCACCCATGCGCGACGTCGTCATCTGCGAACCGGTCCGTACCCCGATCGGCCGTTACGGCGGGATGTTCAAGAATCTCACCGCCGTTGATCTCGGGGTCGCCGCGCTGACGGGGATGCTCGACCGGACCGGACTCGACCCGGAGAAGGTCGAGGACGTCATCCTCGGTCACTGTAACGGGAACAGCGAGGCGCCCGCCCTGGGACGAGTCATCGCACTCGATGCCGGGTTGCCGATCACAGTGGGCGGCATGCACATCGATCGTCGTTGCGGGTCGGGACTACAGGCCGTCATCCAGGCCGCCTACCAGGTGTCCTCGGGGGACAACGACGTCGTGGTCGCCGGCGGTGCCGAGTCGATGAGCAACGCGTCGTTCTACTCGGTGGACATGCGGTGGGGTGGGGCCCGGACCGGAATTGCCATGCACGACAGCCTCGTCCGGGCGCGCTCGACCGCCGGCGGCAAGAACTACCCGGTGCCCGGCGGCATGATCGAGACGGCCGAGAACCTGCGCAAGGACTACGAGATCTCCCGGGAAGAACAGGACGAGCTGGCTGTGGCATCGCACGAACGAGCGGTGCGGGCCCAGAAGGATGGCGTACTGGCCGAAGAGATCGTCCCGGTCACCGTGGCTTCGCGATCTGGTGATCAGGTCATCGACACCGACGAGCATCCACGCCCGGATGTCTCGGTCGAGTCGCTGTCGAAGCTGAAGCCGATCATGGGCAAGACGGATCCGGACGCGACGGTGACGGCGGGCAACGCCAGCGGTCAGAACGACGCCGCGTCGATGGCGCTCGTGACCACCCCCGAGGTCGCCGAGAAGTTGGGTCTACGCCCGCTGGTGAAGCTGGTGTCATGGGGTCTGGCCGGTGTGCCACCGCGCACCATGGGGATCGGGCCGGTCCCCGCGACCGAGAAGGCGCTTGCCAAGGCCGGTCTGACGCTCGCCGACATCGACGTGATCGAGCTCAACGAGGCGTTCGCCGCGCAGGCACTCGCCGTCACCCGCGAGTGGGGTTTCGGCCGTTTCGGTGCCGGCGGCGATTTCGACCGCACCAACGTCAACGGCTCGGGCATCTCGCTGGGCCACCCGGTCGGCGCCACGGGCGGACGCATGCTGGCCTCCCTGGCGCGTGAACTGCACCGGCGCGAGGCCCGCTACGGCCTGGAGACCATGTGTATCGGCGGTGGCCAGGGCCTCGCCGCGGTCTTCGAACGCGTCAGCTGACCCCGAGACTCACCGGGCCCCACCTGATCCGCACCGGTGGGGCCCGGTGTTCCACCCGTTCATCCCGCAGTTTCGCGCACGAGGTCGACGAAGGCCTGACCGACGGCCGACAGCGACGGCGGGTGGAATGCGATGGCAAAGGGTCGCACCACATTCGGTTCGATCTCACGGATCACGACCGGCTCGTCGGCCGACTCTGCCACCGATCGTTCGAGTAGAGTGCCGCCGATTCCGGACTCCACCATCGGGAGCCGTTCCTCGCGGATCTCCGACAGCACGGCCAGCGGCGGGCGGACGCCCCCGACGCGGATCGCCTCCTCGAACTCGTCGGCCACCGAGTAGCCGCGTGGCACGAACACCATCGGGATCGCCGGCAGATTGTTCAGCGGGATCGGGCCCTCGGGTACGTCGGTGCCCGGCGGGTAGACGAGCACGTGTTCGTGTTCGCCGATCACGATCACCTCGAGGTCGTCGCCGGCGATGGGTAGGTGGGCGACGGCGAACTCGCAATGACCGTCCTCGATGGCCGACGCGGCCCTGGTCTCATCGCGTAACTCGCCGAGTCGCACCGAAACCCGCGGATAGGCGGCCCGGAACCGGGCGACGAGATCGACGACGGGCCCGACCGCGGTCGCGGCGAAGGCCAGGATCTCGAGGTGGCCGGTGAGTTCGTCCTCCGAGGCGGAGAGCAGATCGTCGACGGCGTCCATGTCGCGCACGATCTGTCGCGCGGGACCGACCATCGTGCGCCCGGCCGYCGACAGGACCATCCCGCGACCGATGCGGTGAAACAGCTGGACTCCGAGTTCGCGTTCGAGCGCCCGGAGTGCTTGGGACACGGTGGGTTGCGCGACACCGAGAGCCGACGCGGCCCCGCCGATGCCCTTGTTCTCGACCACCGCCAGGAAGTACTCGACCTGTCGCAATTCCATGGCGTGTCACCAATCCCGTGGTTCGGCGGGGTCCGGCGCGATCCCGCAGTGGACCTTCGCCGCGGAGATGAAGGCGAGGGCGGCCGGCGAGGGGAGCCCGGATCGCAGCACGAGACCCCACGGTCGGGTGAGTGGTGGGTCGAGCGCGAGCCGACGAAGTCCCGCAAGCTGCCGGTCGGCCACGGTGCGTGGGAGAACCGTTGCGCCCGTGCCCTTCTTGACCAGACTCCACACCGCGGACGGTAACTGGCAGTCGACCACCACGTTCTTGGCGTTGTCGTCGAGGAGTCCGCTGAGGAGTTCCGCGCTGATCGGGTCGCTGTGATCGACGACGAGTGGCAGCGAGCGCACCGCAGWCTGCGGTATCGGTTCGGGCAGACCGTCGGCGAGCGTCGTCGGCGCCGCGACGATGAGTTCCTGCTCGGCCATCGGGATGGCGGTGAAGGTCGCGTGCTCGGCGGCCGAGTCCATGATCCCGATCTCGGCGTCCCCGGATCGCAACGCCGACAACACCCCGGTGGGACTGTCGGCGGAGACGACTC
Organism: Gordonia sp. UCD-TK1; assembly: GCF_001691435.1. NCBI lineage: Bacteria > Bacillati > Actinomycetota > Actinomycetes > Mycobacteriales > Gordoniaceae > Gordonia > Gordonia sp. UCD-TK1. The sequence goes on from NZ_LZMP01000020.1 coordinate 38,402, forward strand.
GAACCGACAAGCGTGGGAACCGTTCCCGGAACAGTCGGACGATGTTGACCACCGGGTCCACACTGAACGCCGCGTAGGTCACGATGTCGACGCGACCGGCGCGCAGTTCCCGAACCGCGTCGACCTTGGCCTTGGCGCGGTCGACGTCGGCCAGGATGCGCCGGGCGGCTACGTCGAGTTTGCGTCCGGCCTCGGTGAGTTCGAGGCGTCGTCCGGTGCGGTCGAACAGGGTGACGCCGAGACGTCTCTCGAGCGTGCGGATCGCCTGGGACAGCGACGGCTGTGAGATGTAGAGCGACTGGGCGGCCTTCGTGATGCCGCCGTGGTCGACCACGGCGACGAAGTAGGTCACGAGGTGCAGGTCCACCCCGGTCACTCTAGTGACCCGAGTGTCAGGTCACTTGCCGGTCCAGCGCGGCGCGCGTTTCTCGGCGAAGGCGACCGCACCTTCCTTGGCGTCGTCGGAGACGAACACCGGACCGAGGAAGTCCCACTGCTTCTTGATGAGTTCGGGATCGGTGTAGCGGATCGCCATGGAGGTGACCTGTTTGGTGGCGCGGACGGCAAGGGGGCCGTTGGCGGCGATGACGGCGGCCAGTTCGCGGGCCCCGGCGAGTGCCTCGCCGGGTTCGGTGATCCGGTTGACCAGGCCGAACTGGTGGGCGCGTGCCGCGGTGAGCGGGTCGCCGGTGAGCGCGAGTTCCATGGCGAGCTGGTAGGGGAGGATCTTCGGGAGGCGTAGGAGGCCACCGGCGGCGGCGGCGAGTCCGCGCTTGACCTCGGGGATGCCGAACTTGGAGTCGTTTGCTGCGACGACGAGGTCCGCCGACAACGCGAGTTCGCATCCGCCGGCCAGCGCCCAGCCCTCGACGGCGGCGATGAGGGGCTTGGTCGGCGGGGCCTCGGTGAGGCCGCCGAACCCGCGTCCGTCCAGCGCGACCTTCTCGCCGCGGGCGAAGGCCTTGAGGTCCATCCCGGCGCAGAACGTGCCACCGGCACCGGTGATGATGCCGATGGTGAGGTCGTCGCGCGACTCGAGTTCGTCGATCGCGGCGGCGATACCCTCCGACACCTCGAGATTCACGGCGTTCTTCGCCTCGGGGCGGTTGATCGTGATGACGGCGACGCCGTCGGCGAACTCGGTGAGCACGGCACTCATGGGGACTCCTGGAGTTGGTGGACGGGACGGGCGGTCAGGTGTTCTCGGATGTGGAGATCTGTTGCGGCTCAGCCGGTGTGGGCTCGCCGGCGGCAAACCAGCGGATCGGCTCCGGGGTGGTCGGATCGGTCGCCGTCTCATCGGGAACGTGGGCGTCGAGGACGCCGCGTTCCTGCAGGACGACGAGATGGGCGTGGGTCTCCCGCAACGCGAGTCGGCTGAGGGTGAGGGACAGCTCCTCGAACGGACGCGACCACGTCACCGACCGGGTGATCTCCCAGGCCGTGCTCTCCGGATACCGGGTCACGGTCGAGGCGATCTCATCGAGCCGCTCCTCGTGATGCGTGAGGAGACCGGTGACACGGTCGCCGAGGCCTCGGAACCGGTACTCGTGGGACGGCAGCGCCTCGTGGTCGCGCATCTTCTCGGTGTTGGCCAGCGAGATCAGGTAGTCGGCGAGGGGACTGTCGGTCTGCATGGGATTGGTCGAGATGTTCGGACTGATCCGCGGCAGCAGGTGGTCGCCGGTGAAGACGATGCCGGCGGTGTCGTCGGCGAAGCAGAGGTGCCCCGCGGTGTGGCCCGGGGTCCAGACGGCGCGGAGATCCCAGCCGGGGATGTCGAGCGGGGCGTCCCCGGTCAGCTCGCGGTCGACGGTCCGCCCGTCGGGCAGGCGGATGAAACCGACCAGCCCCTCGTCGGCGACCTCGGTCGGTGCGCCGAGAGCGCGGAGTTCGGATCGCGCCTGGCCGAGTTGGTTCTCCACCTCGGTATCGGAGTAGTGGCGCAGGTACCGGGAATCGTTGCGATGCATCCACAGCTCGGCGTCCACGTGCTCGAGTAGACGCGGCACGAGCCCGAAATGGTCGGGGTGCAGATGGGTCACGCCGATGGACCTGATGTCGGCGAGGTCATGGCCGGTGGAGCGGATGCCTGCGACGAGGATGTCCCACGACTTGTCGGACGGCCAGCCGGCGTCGATCAGTGCGAGACCGCCGTCGGGCAATCCGAGGGCGTAGACCAGGACGTATCGCAAGGGATTGGATCCCATGGGGACCGGGATCGACCACAGCTGCGGCCGGACCTCCTCGACCGGGGGCAACACCTTGTCGGCCCAGGCCTGCTTCTGCAGCGTGCCGGTGACCTCGATCGTGCCCATCCAGCCTCCCGCCGGGTCCGTCGCGTGGTGACACCGCTGATGGTCGTTGCAGTGATCAACAGTCATCCGATCACGAGAGGCGATCGCGCTCAAGCTGTGGGCGGCTCAGACATCCTGAGGTAGGACCTATGGATCCAGGTCGGCGAGTCCGGCCGCGGCGCCGTCGCAGCTCGCCGCGACGTCGTGAACCAGTCGCCCGGCGAGTTCCGGTTGGATGAGCGGGAAGAGATGGCTCGCCCCGGGGACGATGGTCAGCGACGCGTGCTGTGCTGCCTCGACGAAACGTTGTTCGTGGACCCGGAACTGGTCTTGGCTACCGTTGACGAACATCGTTCGGCCGGGGTAGCGCCGGACCTCGCCGAGCGCGTCGAACCGCTTGATCTCGGCGACGACGTCGGCGATCGACCCCAGTGCCAGTCCGCCGATCTCCATGTCGGCGGACACCTGACGTCCCACGGCGAGGCGGGTGGCCACCTGACTGATGATCGCCGCCTGACGCGGCAGGAACGCGGTGACCGCACCGAACGTCTCGAACGGCGCGGCCAGCAGCGGACTGGGCTGCGCGGTCGCGCACATCGGGACGAGGGCCGCGACGGCTTCCGGATGGCGTCCGGCGACCGCCATCGCCACGTAGCCGCCCATCGACATCCCGGCCACGACCGCCGGCCGGCCGAACCCGCTGATCTCGGCGAGCACGGCGTCCACCGCGCCGGACATCGTGAACGTCTCGTCGCGGCGCTGCCCGTGGCCAGGGAGGTCGGGGGTGGCGACCGCGCGCCTCGGGTCGGGACCGGCCACAGCCGCCGCGACCCGGTGCAGGGTCGCGCCGCTCACGCGCAAACCGTGGACGAGGACGACGGGCGTGGGTTCGACCACCGGCGCGTCGACGGGAACGGGTGCGGGCTCGGCCATCGCACGCAGTATGCCGCCTATCGGTTCTCGACGCCGCCGGCGTCACCGACTGTTCGTCAGCGGTCTGCTTCGACGTCGGTTTGTTCGGCACCGATCTGCCCCGGCGTTCCCGCCGGTTCGCCCGGTGGGGGCACCGGTGACACGCGCCGACCGATGCCGATGCGGTCGAGGAAACCGGCGTCGTGGGAGACGACCAGCAGTGCACCGGTCCAGGCCTCTAGTGCGTCCACGAGTTGCGTGACGGTGTCGAGATCGAGGTTGTTCGTCGGCTCGTCGAGGATCAGCAGCTTGGGTGTCGGGTCACCGAGCAGTGCGTCGGCCAGTGCGACGCGCAGCCGTTCGCCGCCGGACAGTTCGGCGAGTGCGCGATCGGCGCGCGCACCCCGGAACAGGAACCGCGCGAGATGCGCCCGCACCTCCTGCGTCGAGATGTCCGGGTGGGTCCGCGCGAGGTGCTCGGCGATCGAGACGGTCGGGTCGGGGAAGGTGATCTGCTGCGGCACGAAGGCGAACGGTACGACGACGGATTCGGAGACGATCAACTCCGCGATCAGTGTCGATTTCCCGGAACCGTTGGGCCCCACCAGAGCCACCCGCTCGGGTCCGTCCATGCGCAGGCGGTCGTCGACGACGATCTGGGCGCGCGGGGCCACTTCCGGCGTCGGCACGACGATCCGTGCGGTGCGGTCGGTGCGGATGTCCTCGCGGGCCTCGTCGAGACGTGTTGCCGCAGAGGCCACGTCGTCACGATGGGCTTTGCCCAGTTTGCCCGCCGACACCTGCGCCTCGCTCCGGCGGTTGTGTGCCACGATCTTCGGCACCCGCTTCTCCCGTTCGGCCGTCGCGCCCGTCCGGGCCCGCCGATCGAGTTTGATCAACGCCTCGGTCATCTCGCGGCGCTGCTTGCGCAGATCGCCGGCGGCGGTGGCCACCGCTGCCTCGGCGGCGTCTTGTTCGGCGTCGATGATCTCGCGGTACCGGGAGTAGGGCCCGCCGAACAGCCGCACTCGACCTCGGTACAGCTCGACTGTCGTATCGACACGTTCGAGGAGCTCGAGGTCGTGACTGACCACGACCACCGTGCCCGGGAACGACTCGATGGCGTCGAAAAGCCGGGCGCGGGAGTCGGTGTCCAGGTTGTTGGTCGGTTCGTCGAGGAGCAGGATCGCCGGGTCAGCGATGAGTGCGGCGACGATCGCCAGCAGGGTCGCCTCCCCGCCGGACATGGCGCCGACCGTGCGGTCGAGGTCGGGCGGCAGTCCCATCTGCTCGAGGAGTCCGATGGCACGCTCCTCGACGCCCCAGTCGTCCCCGACTGCGTCGAAGTCCTGCGGATCTACCGAACCGCTCTCGATTCGTCGTATCGCACAACGAATCTCGTCGATGCCGAGCGCTTGTGCCACGGTCGACGACGGATCGGACTGCGGGTCCTGCACGACCACAGCGACATCGGTCGTCGACGAATCGCCTGCGATCGTGATGCTGCCCGACGCCGGGCGTGATCGACCGGCGATCAGGCCGAGGAGGGTGGACTTGCCCGCACCGTTCGCGCCGATGAGGGAGTAGGTCTCGGCGCCCAGGGTGAGTTCGAGGTGTTCGAAGACGACTGTCCCGTCGGGCCAGGCGAACGAGACGTCGGACAGCACGATGGAAGACGGCATGAGCGCTCCTGAAGTGGGTCGGGTACACCGACAGGGCGTCGGTGGGGTCCGTCGGCGGTGCCGACGGCCGGGGCCACTTCAGTTCTTCATCGCGGTGGATCACTCCTGGCGGGTCTGGGGGCAAGTGGTGACCACCGTAGCGGACGCGCTCGGAGTTGCCAACGGATTATCCGCCGACGAATCGGATCCGGGCTCACCGCTACGGTTGGGGTATGTCATTTCTCCGCACCTCGGTGTCCAACGGCGTCGGCGAGATCGTCCTGGACCGGCCCAAGGCTCTCAATGCGTTGGACCAGAGCATGATCGACGACATGTACGTCACGCTCGGCGAATGGGGTGACGACGACGCGATCGACACCGTCCTGGTCACCTCGGCGAGCGACCGGGCGTTCTGCGCCGGAGGCGACATCCGTGCGATCCGCGAGCACGCCATCGACGGCGACCACGCCTCGATCAGCCGCTACTTCGCCGGCGAGTACCGGCTCGATCAGCTCGTCGCCGACTACCCGAAGCCCTACATCAGCCTGATCGACGGGGCGGCCATGGGCGGGGGTCTCGGGATCAGCGTGCACGGCGAGATCAGGGTCGTCACCGAGAAGGCGATGATCGCCATGCCCGAGACCGCGATCGGGTTCTTCCCCGACATCGGTTCGACCTACTTCCTGTCGCGGCTTCCGGAGGGCGTGGGCATGTGGCTCGGACTCACCGGCGCCCGGATCCGCGGTGTCGACGCGGTCGCCGTCGGCCTGGCAACGCATTTCGTGTCCTCCGCAGACCTGCCGGCGGTCGCCGACAGCATCCGTTCCGGTGCCCCGCTGGCCGACGCGCTGGCCACGTCGGGGACCGAGGACACCAGCGACGTGCCGTTGCGCAAGATCGGCGAGTACTTCGCCGACGACAACGTCAACGCCATCCTCGGCGGCCTGCGCGGCGCGGTCGGCGACGACTGGGCCCAGGAGATGGTCGGTCTGCTCGAGGGCGCCTCACCCACCAGTCTGTGGGTAACCGCGGCGATGATCAGCGCCGGGGCGAGGTCGGGGATCGACGAGTGCTTCGACCGGGAACTACATGCCGCAGAGGAGATCACGAAGACCCACGACTTCCGTGAGGGGGTGCGGGCCGTGCTCGTCGACAAGGATCGCAATCCCGAATTCGATCCGGCGCGCATCGACGACGTCGATCCCGCCGTCGTGGCCCGGATCGTCGGTGCCACCGCTGGTTGAGCCGCCTCCCCGCTGGTTGAGCTTGTCGAAGCCACTGGTCGGGTTTGCGAGGTCGGTTGCCGAGGTGGCCTCGACGGACGCGGCGTCCTCGCTACGCTCGGTCGACGCTGCTCGACCAGCGGGGGGTGGCGTCCTTACCACGCTCGCTCGAAGCTGCTCGACCGGCAGATCTCAGGGCGTGAGCTGAAACCACCCCGACAACGACACGCTGTCGGTCGAGTTGCCCTCGGAATCCGGCTGTTTCGTCGTCGACGACTCGTCGAGGTCGTAGCGGACGTCGTCGTCGGGCGCGAGCGGGTTGGCCTCGACCCGTGTCGCCGTCGGGCAGGTGAACGAGCCGGCCGCGAGTGAGCTCGACATGCCGCTCACGCTGAGCTGGCACGCGGACGAGTGGTGGTAGTCGCCGTTGATCGAGACCCCGATCTGGGCGTTGATCGGCCGTGTCAACGGCCCGACGGTCGGACGCGTCGCGCCCACCGGTGGCAACAGGCCGCCGGTCAGTTCGCTGATCAGGAACTCGATCTGCGCGCCGCCGGTGCCGGCGTCCTTGAACACGAAGAGCAGCGAGTCCGGCGGCACGTCGGGCCGCGCCGGGCCCCACCGGTCGAACTCATAGCAGTTGGGCTCCTCGGCGGGGGTGGCGCCCACCGCGGGTCCGCGTCGGGAGTCCGCCGGCGTGTCCGCGACCGCGATCTTGATGTTGCCGTGACGGAACTCGAAGTTCTGGCCACTGCGGTCGACGTTGCCCTGCGGTGGTTTCTCGGTGCAGAGCGCCGAGTCGACCGGACGTACGGTGGGCATCGGCGTCGAGGTGGTGGGTGTGGACTGCGGCGGGGCGTCGGAGCCACAGGCGGTGACGAGCGACGCCACCGCCGCGCACATCAGCACGGCGGCGCGCACCGGCCGGCGCCGTGTGCTCGTCGACCGGTCAGTCCGCTGCCGCGACAAGGGGTTCGAGAGTGAGGTCGGGGTGTTCCTTCTCGATGTACTGCAGGCGCCACTTGTCGCTGAAGAGGGCGAGAACGGCGCCGTCGGTGCGGGTGAAGACCTCGACGCCGCGTTGCCGATTCAGTTCGGGCGCGCTGTCGGCATCCGTGCGACGGGCGAGAGTGTAACCGAGCGGCTCGATGATGGTGTCGACGTTGTACTCGGCCTTCATCCGCGCGGTCACGACCTCGAACTGCATCGGTCCGACGGCGGCGAGCACCGGCGACGCATCACCGCGGGTGTCGTTGCGCAGGACCTGGACCACGCCTTCGCTCTCAAGCTGGTCCATGCCCTTGCGGAACTGCTTGTACTTGTCGGCGGTGGTGGCACGCAGGGTCGAGAAGTGTTCGGGCGCAAAGGACGGGATCGGCGGGAACTGCACCTTGGGGCCGTCGTAGAGAGTGTCGCCGGGCGCGAGCGCGGTCGCGTTCACCAGCCCGACCACGTCACCGGGGTAGGCGGTGTCGACCGTCGAGCGGTCGCGGCCGAAGACGGCCTGGGCATACTTGGTGGCGAACGGCTTTCCGGTCTGCGCATGGGTCACGACCATGCCGCGTTCGAACTCGCCGGACACGATACGCATGTACGCCAGGCGATCCCGGTGGCTGGAGTCCATCCCGGCCTGCACCTTGAAGACCACCGCGCTGAACGGGTCGGTCACCGGCCGTGGATTGCCCTCGACGTCGGCCCGCGGCCCGGGCGGGGGAGCGAGCTCCACGAGGACCTCGAGGAGTTGCCGCACACCGAAGTTCAGCATCGCGGACGCGAAGATCATCGGCGAGGTCTGCCCGGCGAGGAACAATTCCTGATCGTGGTCCTGGCCCATCTCGGTGAGCAGTTCGCTCTCCTCGAGTGCCGAGGTCCACTCGTCGCCCTCGCGAGCCAGCGCGTCGTCGGCGGACATGATCTCCTCGGGCGCGATCTTCGCGCCGCCCGCGGTACGGGTGAAGTGCACGTACTCGCCGGTTCGCCGGTCGAGGAGACCACGGAAGTCGCCGGCGATGCCGACCGGGAAGAACAGCGGGGTCGGGGTGAGGCCGATGCGCTCGGTGATCTCGTCGATCAGTTCGAGGGGGCTCTGACCCGGCCGGTCCCACTTGTTGATCACCGTGATGACCGGGATGCCCCGGTGGCGGCACACCTGAAAGAGTTTGAGGGTCTGCGGCTCGAGTCCCTTGGCGGCGTCGATGAGCATCACCGCGGCGTCGACCGCGGTCAGCACGCGGTAGGTGTCCTCGGAGAAGTCGGCGTGACCCGGGGTGTCGACGAGGTTGATGACGCTCGGGATCTCGGGGTCGGCCTGGGCTGCGGCCGAGTAGTTGAACTGCAGCGCCGTCGAACTGACGGAGATGCCGCGCGCCTTCTCCATCTCCATCCAGTCGGAGACGGTCGACTTACGTCCGGCCTTGCCGTGGACGGCGCCGGCCTCGCTGATCATCCGCGCGTGCAGCGCCAACGCCTCGGTCATCGTCGACTTGCCGGCATCGGGGTGGGAGATGATGGCGAAGGTACGACGACGCGTCACTTCGCGACTGATCACCTCGGAACTCACGAGGTTCCAGGCTACCGGGCGTGCAGGGGGCGGCCAAACTCCCTCGCGGCGGAGTGCCGGGGCAGGTTGTGCCGGTATGCGGCACCTTGTGCCCCCGCCCAAAAACTGGGAACCCGTCACCGTTGCTGTGCGTCTGATGGTCGTGCAGCTTCCACCGGGCCTTCGGCGCCGCGTTCTCGCCCGTGACGGGGTACTGACCATGGCGGATGCGCTCGAATTCGGCCTCACGCGGTCCGCGGTCCGGCGTCGAGTCGATTGCGGAGACTGGATGCCGCGCACGCGCGGGGTGTATTTGCTCGCCGATCATCCGACGACGCCGGCCACCCGTGCGCGACTGGCAGTCGCGAGCGTGGGCCGAGGTGCGGCGCTGTCCGGATCGGGAGCGGCGTGGTGGCACGGGCTCCTCGACGAGCCGCCGAAGAAGTTCACGGTCACCGCACCGCGATCGCGGCATGGCTCTCCGGTCGAGGGCGTTCGGGTCCGGCGCCGCTGCCTCGCGGACGCGGAGGTGGTGACCCGCAAGGACTTGCTCGTGACAGCCTTGCCGCTGTCCGTGCTGGAAGCCGCACTCGAGCGCGACAGTGGAGTCCTCGACAACGCGCTGCTCGTTCGCAAGGTCTCGCTGCGCCAGCTGCGCGTCGCCGCTGATCGTCGACGTGGCAAGGAGGATGGACCCGCGATCGCGGCCCTCGTCGACGGCGTCGAATCCGGCGCGCGCTCGGTGGCGGAGCGGCTGGCTGTCGACGTGTTGAGCGCCGGAGGTGTGAGCGGTTGGTCGTGCGGTCACCCGGCCGGCGGGTACTTCATCGACCTCGCGTTCCCGGATCGGCTGTTGGCGGTGGAGATCGACGGGATGGCGTTCCACCGCGACGCGGAGACGTTCCAGCGAGACCGCCGACGCCGAAACGACCTCATCGCTTTGGGTTGGACCGTCCTCAACTTCACGTGGAGTGATCTGCGGGAGCGGCCCGACGACGTCGTGGCGCGTGTCCGCCAGGCGCTCGGCTTGCAGCACGACCGGCCGGCATGACAAATCCGGGGGCATCATGAGCCGCTGAGCGGATCAGATTGCCCCCGGACTCGATACGGCGCCCTACTCGAACGGAACCGGCGGCATGGTGACGACCTGCGCGGCGTAGGAGAGTCCGGCGCCGAAGCCGAGGAGTAGTGCGGTCTGGCCAGGCTGTGCCTTGCCGGTGGACAGCAGGTCTTCCATGGCGAGCGGGATCGAGGCGGCGCTGGTGTTGCCGGTGTACTCGATGTCCTTGGCGACGACCGCGTCGTCGCGGAGTTTGAGGTTTTTGGCGAGGAGTTCGTTGATACGGGCGTTCGCCTGGTGCGGCACGAAGACGTCGAGGTCCTCGGAACCGAGCTTCGCGGCCTCGAGGGCGCGGTGGGCGACCTTGCCCATCTCGAAGGCGGCCCAGCGGAACACCGCGGTGCCCTCCATGCGCAGGTAGGGGCGCTGGGTGCGGTCGCTGTCGAGGAAGGTGACCCAGTCGAAGTCCTGGCGGATCGCGTTGAACTGGGAGCCGTCCGAGCCCCAGATCACCGGGCCGAGCTGTTGCTGTTCGGTGGGTCCGACGACGACCGCGCCGGCCCCGTCGCCGAAGATGAAACAGTTGGTGCGGTCGGTCATGTCCATGGTCACCGAGAGTTGCTCGGCGCCGATGACCAGCACGTGGGTGGCGCTGCCGCCGCGGATCATGTCGGACGCGAGTGCCATGCCGTAGCCGAAGCCGGCGCAGCCGACGGTGACGTCGAAGGCGGGCACGCCGTTGCAGCCGAGTTCGGTCGCGACCTTGGTGGCGCCGGCCGGGGTCAGCAGCAGGTGGGTGTTGGTGGCGAGGATGACGGCGTCGATGTCCGAGCCCTGGAGCAGCGCATTGGCGATCGCCTTGCGGCCGGCGTTGACCGACATCTCCATGACGCTCTCGTCGCGACGCGCGAACCGGCGCGTCTTGATTCCCGTACGGGTGTAGATCCACTCGTCGGAGGAGTCGATGTGCTGGCAGATCTCCTCGTTGGTGACGACGCGTTCGGGGCGGTACGCGCCGATGCCGAGCATGCCGATGTTGTTGATGCCAGTGGTGTCTGCGATGACCGCCATGGTGAACCCTTCCCAAAACGTGCCCGGCGAATATGTGACCCGACATACGACGGTACTCACACCGCCTCTTACTGGGAAGTAGCGGGACCCCGCCCGCAATCGTTACGGAGTCGCGAAACGCGGACCGAAGTCGTCCTCGATGAGGGGAATGCTGGTCCGCAGGTCGGTCGACCACCGCCGGGGCGTCGGAAAGCGGCCCGCGGTCACGACGATCAGCACACGATGACGTGCGCGCAGCGCCGAACGCACGAGTCAGTACACCATTCGACGACATCGAGAAGGGGAGTCCGCATGATCCACGCACGCGGGTTGGTCCAGGTGTTCAGCACCGGGAAGGGAAAGAAGAAGCGCGAGGTGAGGGCCGTCGACGGCGTCGACCTCGACATCGCCGAGGGGGAGGTGGTCGGGTTCCTCGGGCCCAACGGCGCGGGCAAGACCACCACGCTGCGCATGCTGACGACCCTCCTGCGGCCGACGGCGGGAACCGCGACCGTCAACGGTTACGACGTCGTGGCCGACCCGGTCTCGGTCCGCCGCAGCATCGGTTACGTCTCGCAGGCCGGCGGCACCTTCAGCCAGGCGCAGGCGGGCGACGAGATCGTCGATCACGGCATGCTCTACGGGCTGTCCCGGGCCGAGGCGACCCGCCGCGGCCACGCCCTGTTCTCCCAGCTCCAACTCGACGGCCTGTGGGAACGCCAGCCCAAGAACATGTCCGGCGGGCAGAAACGCCGACTCGACATCGTGATGGGATTGGTCCACGAACCGTCCCTGGTCTTTCTCGACGAGCCGACCACCGGCCTCGACCCGCAGGCGAGGGCCAATCTCTGGGACCACATCCGGCGGTTGCGCACCGAACGCGGCGCGACGGTCTTCTTGACGACGCACTACCTCGACGAGGCCGACGAACTGTCCGATCGGATCATCATCATCGACAACGGCCGGATCGTCGCCGCGGACACCGCCGACAACCTCAAGGCGCAGGTGTCCGGCGACCTGGTGGCACTCGAGGTCGCCGACTCCGCGGCCGTGTCCACCGCCGCGGAGAAACTGGCCTCGGTCACCGGTGGCCGCGCGGACGGCCGGATCGAGATCGACGGCCGGCACGTCCGGAGCCGGGTGCCGCGGGCGGGCCGGGCCGTCCCCGGACTGCTGCGTGACCTCGACGCCGCGGGCATCACCCTCGACTCCATCGAGGTCATCCGCCCGACCCTCGACGACGTCTTCCTCACCCTCACCGGTCGGTCGCTGCGTGACGCCGAGACCGAGCGGGGCAACGAGATCCATTCGGAAACAACCGATTCGACGAACGCCGACGCCCAGTCGGCCGAACTCAACCAGCAGGGAGCCAGCCGATGACCACGTTCCTCCGCGAGAGCACCATCGTGTTCCGTCGACAGATCCGCATGAACCTGCGCAACCCGGCCTGGGTCCTCATCGGGGTGATGCAACCGGTCCTCTACCTCGTCCTCTTCGGGCCGCTGCTGAAGCCGCTCGTCGCGCAGTTCCCGGGCGGCGCCGACAATCCGTACACGTTCCTGGTCCCCGGTCTGCTCGTGCAGCTCGGTCTGTTCGGCGCGTTGTTCGCCGGATTCAGCCTGATCGGGGAATGGCGCGAGGGTGTGATCGAGGCCGAACGGGTGACCCCGGCCAGCCGCACCGCCCTGCTCACCGGTCGACTCATGCGCGACATGCTGCAACTTCTCGTGCAGGCGCTGATCCTGGTGGTGCTGGGCTATCTGATGGGCATGCGGGGTTCGGTGATCGGCGTGATCCTCGGCATCATCATCACGATGCTGATCGGTGGCGCGTGCGCCGCGGCGTCGAACGCCCTGGCGCTGACCAAGAAGAGTGAAGATGTGATGGCGCCGCTCATCAACATGGTCATGATGCCGGTCCTGTTGCTGTCGGGCATCCTGCTCCCGATGACCCTCGGGCCGTCGTGGCTTCAGAGCCTCAGCGACTTCATGCCGTTCCGGTGGATCGTCGACGCGGTGCGCGACACCTTCTCCGGCGACCTCGCCAGTGCTCAGGTCCTCTGGGGCGTCCTCGCGTCGCTCATCCTGGCCGGACTCGGAACCCTGTGGGGCACTTCGGTGTTCCGCAAGGAGAATGCCTGAGGCGTGAGCCGCGAGCTCGCTCCTCAGTATCTGCGCCCGTGTTCTGCGCGAGCCCAATGACTGCTCCCTGAGGAGGCCGGAGCTTGCGAGCTCGACCCCTGCTCCCTGAGGAGCGAGCTTGCGAGCGTCACGAAGGGTCCTGGTGAGATGCGTCGCCAGACCCTTCGTGACGCGCCCTCCGCAAGCTCCGGGCGCTCCTCAGGGAGCGGGGGTTGGCCGCGCCCTCCGCAAGCTCCGGGCGCTCCTCAGGGAGCGGGGGTGACGCTCGCGAGCTCGCTTCTCCAAGAGCAGGGTCGGGCCCGAAGGTTCAGTCGAAACTGGTGATCGCCGGGGCTGGGGGCAGGGTGACGACCGCGCCCGCGTAGCTCAGGCCGGCGCCGAAGCCGAGGAGCAGCGCGGTCTGTCCGCCCCTCGCCTTGCCGGTGGCGAGCATCTCCTCCATGGCGAGCGGGATGGAGGCCGCCGAGGTGTTCCCGGTGTTCTCGATGTCGTTCGCCATCGGCAGGTCGTCGGGGAAGCCGAGGTTCTTCTTCATCAGGTCGTTGATGCGGGCGTTGGCCTGGTGGGGCACGAAGACCTCGATGTCCTCCACGCCGACGCCCGAGGTCTCCAGCACGGTGGCGAGGGCCCGGGGCAGGGTGACGGCCGCCCAGCGAAACACCTTGGGTCCCGCCATCGTCACCACCATGCGACCGACCGGGTCGGTCTCGGGGTCTTTGTCCTGGTAGGCCTGTGCGCGGTCCATGTATTCGGGGATGTCCCAGTTCTGCCCGATCGCCTCGGCGTTCTCGCCGTCGCTGCCCCAGACGGTCGGGGAGATGCCGTTCTCCTCGCTCGGACCGACGACGACCGCACCGGCGCCGTCGCCGAAGATGAATGCGGTGTTGCGGTCGGTGGGGTCCATGACCACCGACATGGTCTCGACACCGACGAGCAGGACATACTCAGCGCTGCCGGCACGGACGGTGTCGGCAGCGACCCCGAGGCCGTAGCCGAAGCCGCCGCACCCGGCGGCGACGTCGTAGGCGGGGATGCCGTTGAGCCCGATGTCGGAGGCGACGATCGGGCCACCGTGCGGGATCTTGGTCTTCCAACTGTTGGTGGCGAGGATCAGCGCACCGATCTTCTCCTTCGCCACCCCGGAGTTCGCGATGGCCCGCTCGGCGGCCGCGGCGGCCATCGAACGCGCCGACTCGTCGCCGCTGATCCATCGGCGGTTGCGGATACCGCTCCGCTCGAAGATCCACTCGTCGGACGAATCGAGGACCTGGCAGACCTCGTCGTTGCTGACCAGGCGTCGCGGACGGTAGGCGCCGATGCCGAGCATCGAGACGTTCTGGTGTCCGGTCTTCACCGAGAGGTTGACCACTGTTGCCGATCCCTTCATTGCCCGCCGCAGCGATTCTACGGCCGCGCGGCCGCCGAATTCGGTGTCCTCACCAGGCGTGCACGGTGTTCTGCGCGGACTCCAGATCCTGTCCGAGCAATAGTTCGACGGCGTCGCAACCGTTGGCGATGAGGAGTTCGACCTCGCTGCGAGCCGAGGACGGAAACGGTTTCAACACGAAATCGGCGGGATCCTGCCGGCCGGGTGGCCGGCCGATGCCGATGCGCACGCGCAAATAGTCGCGCGTACCGAGTACCTGACTGAGCGACCGCAGCCCGTTGTGGCCGCCCTCGCCGCCGCCCCGTTTGAGACGGACGGCGCCGAAGTCGATGTCGAGTTCGTCGTGGACGACGATCAGGTCGTCAGTCGTGACCGAGTAGAACTTGGCGAGCGGGCCGATCTGACGGCCGGACTCGTTCATGTAGGTGCGGGGTTTGGCCACGAGTACCGACTGGCCGCCGAGGCGTACCTCGGCGACCTCGGCACCGGACTTCTTGTGCACCTTCCAGCGCTCGCCGGCCGAGGCGACGAGGCCGTCGGCGACCATCGCGCCGACGTTGTGCCTCGTCTTCTCGTACTTGGACCCTGGGTTGCCGAGTCCGACAATGAGTTTCACCACTTACGCAGTTTCACCACCCGAACCGGGCAGTCGGTGGTCGGATTACTCCGACTCCGCAGCGGCTTCCTCGGTCGCCTCGCCCTCGGCGTCGCCCTCGGCTGCGGCGTCTGCCGAGCCGTCGGCGTCGGACTCGGTGGCGGCGAGCTGCGCCTCGGTGACCGACACGATGAGGGTCTCGGGATCGGCGGTGAGGGTCACACCCTCGGGCAGGTCCAGATCAGAGGCGTGCACGGACAGGCCGATCTCGGCGCCCTCCACGCTGACGACGATCTGCTCGGGGATCGACAGGGCGTCGGCCTCGACCTCGACGACGCTGGCGTCCTGGACGACGAGGGTGCCCGGGGCGGCGTCGCCCTCGACGATGATCGCGATCTCGACGGTGACCTTCTCGCCACGACGGACGATCAGCAGATCGGCGTGCTCGATGTAGTTGCGGATCGGGTGGACGTCGACCTGCTTGGTGAGCGCGAGCTGGCTGGAGCCCTCGATGTCGAGGTCGATGACGGCGTTGAGGCCGCTGTTACGCAGGATGGCGGCGAACTCACGGGCCGGGAGGTGCAGGTGCTGGGGGTCGGTGCCGTGGCCGTACAGCACGGCGGGGACCTTGCCCTCGCGACGCGCGCGGCGGGCTGCGCCCTTGCCCTTCTCGGTACGGGTGCTGACGGACAGCTTGCTGGTCTGGGTGGCCATGACGGTCTCCTCGCGATCGGTGGGTACGTTCTGTCGGCGTCGCGACGAGCAACACCGGGCACGAGTTCCGACCGCGGGCGTTCCATTCGCCCGGAGGGCGTGAGGAAGACCTGCGATGGCCGCGCCGATCACGGTGACTGGGTCACCCTCGCCGAGACAACGGCGATCAGAGTAGTCGATGACCTGCCGGGATGTCACATCGCCCGCTCGGTTCGCCGCGCTGGGGGATACTGGTCTGCCATGACCTCACAGACGCCGATCGAGATCGTGACGACCCTGCTGGACGAGTTCGCGCGGGGCGACGTGCCCGCCGCGCTGGAGACCATCGACGACGACATCGCCTACACGAACGTCTCGCTGCCGACGATCCGCGGGAAGCGGAAGGTGGCCGGTGTCCTGGGCGGGGTGGCGCGCAAGGAGTCGGTGGGCTTCAACTACCGGATGATCAACGTGTCCGCCGACGACACCGGCGTGGTGCTGACCGAGCGCGTCGACGAACTCCGGTTCGGGCGGCTGCATCTCCAGTTCTGGGTCTGCGGCCGGTTCGAGGTACGGGAGGGCCGGATCACGGTGTGGCGCGACTACTTCGACTACTTCGACATGACCAAGGCGCTCGCGCGGGGCGTCGCGGCACTGGCCGTGCCGTCGGTGCAGCGGCCGCTGCCCGCGCCGGCCGTGTCGGCCTGACCTGGGCGCTGCCGCGCCCCGGAGTCAGAGGATCTCGTCGAGCTTCTCGATGGGCCGGGGGATGCGAGTGCCCTTGTCGGTCACCACGATCGGACGTTCGACGAGGATCGGGTGCTCGACCATGGCGTCGAGGATCTGCTCGTCGGTGGCCGATGCGAGATCGAGCTCCTTGTAGAGGGCCTCGCGTTTGCGGACGGCCTGCGCAGGTGTGATCCCGGCGTCGGCGAACAGTTCGACGAGTTGTTCGCGGCTGTACGGCTCGTCGAGATACTTCACGACTGTCGGCTCGATCCCGGCGTCGCGCAGGGCCTGCAACGCCTTCCGCGAGGTCGAGCACTTGGGGTTGTGATAGATCGTCGCGTCCACGGGTGACACGGTACTCGGTGGGGCGCCGCTTGTTGGCTGAGGTGCGGGGAGCCGCAGCTTGCTCCCTGAGGAGCGCTAATCCCTCTGCTCCCTGAGGAGCGTCAATCCCTCTGCTCCCTGAGGAGCGCCAATCCCTCTGCTCCCTGAGGTGTGAGGAGCGCAAGCGACGAGCCTCGAAGGGCTGGCAACTCGTGCTACGGAGCCCTTCGAGGCTCGCTTCGCTCGCACCTCAGGGAGCGGGGGGGTCAGGCGATGCCGTCGAACAGGCTTGTGACGGAACCGTTCTCGAAGACCTCGCGGATCGTCTGGGCGAGCAGCGGTGCGATCGAGAGGACGGTGAGGTTCTCGAAGCGCTTCTCGGCCGGGATCGGCAGGGTGTCGGTGGCGATGACCTCCTTGGCGCCGCAGGACGCGAGACGCTCGGCCGCGGGATCGGAGAACACGCCGTGGGTGGTGGCGATGATGACGTCGCCTGCGCCGGCGTCCTTGAGGACCCGCACGGCGCCGGCGATGGTGCCGCCGGTGTCGATCATGTCGTCGATGAGGATGCAGGTGCGTCCCTCGACCTCGCCCACCACGCGATTGGACTTGACCTGGTTGGGCACGAGCGGGTCACGCGTCTTGTGGATGAACGCCAGCGGCGCGCCACCGAGGGTGTCGGCCCACTTCTCGGCGACGCGCACGCGACCGGAGTCGGGGGAGACGACGGCGATGTTGTCGGTGCCGTACTTGCCCCGGATGTACTCGGCGAGCTGTCCCTGAGCGTGCATGTGATCGACCGGGCCGTCGAAGAAGCCCTGGATCTGGTCGGTGTGCAGGTCGACGGTGATGATCCGGTCGGCGCCCGCGGTCTTGAGCAGATCGGCGATGAGGCGGGCGGAGATCGGCTCACGCCCACGGTGCTTCTTGTCCTGGCGGGCGTAGGGGTAGAACGGCAGGATCACGCTGATGCGCTTCGCCGAGCCGCGCTTGAGGGCGTCGATCATGATGAGCGCCTCCATGACCCACTGGTTCAGCGGGTACGGGCAGCTCTGCAGGACGAAGGCGTCCGAACCGCGGACCGAGTCCTCGAAACGAACGAACAGTTCGCCGTTGGCGAAGTCGCGGGCGGTCTGCGGGGTGACCTTGATGCCCAGTTCATCGGCGACTGCTTCGGCGAGTTCGGGATGGGCACGACCAGAGAACAGCATCAGGTTCTTCTGGTTGTCAGTGGTCCAGGTCATGAAAACTCTTCTGTTCGTGTCGTTTCGGATCTGCAGGGTCGAGCGCGGGTCGGGGTGTCAGGCCGTCCCGGAGTCGTTGTCGCGTGCCTCGAGGGCCGCGCGCGCCGCCGCGGTGTCGGGCCGCTTGCGCACGACCCAGTCCTCGATGACGCGTTGTTCGCCCGCCGAGACCGCGAGGGCTCCCGGCGGTACATCTTGCCGCACCACGGTTCCGGCGCCGGTGTATGCCCCGTCGCCGACGCTGACCGGCGCGACGAACATGTTGTCCGAGCCGGTGCGGCAGTGGTCGCCGATCACGGTGCGGTGCTTGGCAACCCCGTCGTAGTTGACGAAGACGCTCGACGCGCCGATGTTGGAGTGCTCGCCGATGGTGGCGTCGCCGACGTAGGTGAGGTGCGGGATCTTGGACCCGGCACCGATGGTCGCGTTCTTGGTCTCGACGAAGGTGCCGATCTTGCCCGCGTCTCCGAGGGCCGTGCCCGGTCGCAGGTAGGCGAAGGGTCCGACGGTGGCCTCGGCGCCGATGACCGCGTCACTGCCGTGCGTGCGGATGACCTGCGCGCCGCGTCCGACGGTGACGTCGGTGAGAGTGGTGTCGGGTCCGATCACGGCGTCGGCGGCGATGTGCGTGCGCCCGTGCAGCTGTGTGCCGGGCGCGATGTGCGCGTCGGGCTCGATGGTGACGTCGGTGTCGATCCAGGTGGTGGCGGGGTCGACGACGGTCACCCCGTCGAGCTGATGACGACGGATGATGCGGCGGTTGAGTTCGGCGCCCAGGGCGGCGAGTTGGGCACGGTCGTTGCAGCCGGCCACGAGCACCGGATCGGCGACGGTGTGTCCGCGGACGGCCCGCCCCTCGCCGCGGGCGATCTCGACGATGTCGGTGAGGTAGTACTCGCCCTGCACGTTGTCCGTCGACAGCTTCGACAACCCGTCGCGCAGCGCAGCGGCGTCGAAGGCGTACACGCCGGCGTTGACCTCGGTGATCGCGCGCTGCTCCGGGGAGGCGTCCTTGTGTTCGACGATCGCGGTGACGGCGTCCCCGTCGCGGATGATGCGTCCGTATCCGGTCGGGTCGTCGGCGACGAAGCTCGTCAGCGTGACCGCGGCCCCGCCGTCGGCGAGATGGGTGTCGATGAGCGCGCGGAGGGTGTCGGCGTCGAGGAGGGGGACGTCGGCAGCGGTGACGACGACGGTGCCGTCGAAGTCGTCGGGGAGTCCGCCGAGGCCCACCCGGGCGGCATCACCGGTCCCGCGAGGCGCGTCCTGTTCGGCGATCCCGATCACGACGCCGAGGCCTGCCCCGATCTCGCCGATGGCAGCCGAGACCCGTTCGCGTTCGTGGCTGACGACGGCGATGAGATGCTCGGGGTCGATGCCCGCGGTCCCGTGGAGCGCGTGGCCGACGAGCGAGCGGCCGCCGATGGTGTGCAGGATCTTCGGGGTCTTGGACTTCATACGGGTACCGGCACCCGCGGCCAGGACGATCACGGCCACGGACGGCGACGTTCCCGTCATCGAATGCCCACCCTCTTCCTGATCGGTGACTGCCACGATCATGTCTGTCCGACGGCGCCGGCGGGGGTCGCTGACCGGGTTCGCGGTCGCACGTCGGGTGCGATCCTACGCATCGGTACCCGATGGCAGAAATGCAGCGCGCTGTTTGTGGCGAAACCTCGCGACCGGGCCTGATAGAACACATAGGGACCGCAACGCCGAGCGATCAATCGGTAGATCATTGCCGTTGTCGCTGACGGAACAGGGTGGGTGCGGGGGAACCAACCATGCGCGCCGGAGTTGTCCGGCTCGCGAAACGACCACACGGAGGTAGTGAATGAGCACGCAGAAGACGGCGATCGTCACCGGGGCCGCACGGGGGATCGGTGCGGCCGTGGCCAAGCGCCTGGCCGACGACGGGCTCGCGGTGGCCGTCCTGGACCTCGACGCCGACGCCTGTGCCGACACCGTCAAGGCGATCACCGACGCGGGTGGCAAGGCGATCGCGGTGGGTGCCGACGTCGCCGACGAGGCCTCGGTGAACGCCGCGGTGGACAAGGTCGTCGCCGAACTGGGAAAGCCGACGGTCGTCGTGAACAACGCGGGCATCACCCGCGACAACCTGCTGTTCAAGATGACCGTCGATGACTGGGATGCCGTCATGGCCGTGCACCTGCGCGGCGCGTTCAACGTCACCAAGGCCGCCCAGAAGTACATGGTCGAGGCGGAGTGGGGACGCATCGTGAACCTGTCGAGCACCTCGGCACTCGGCAACCGGGGACAGGTCAACTATTCGGCGGCCAAGGCCGGCATGCAGGGCTTCACCAAGACCCTGGCGATCGAGCTCGGCCGGTTCGGCGTGACCGCGAACGCCATCGCGCCCGGGTTCATCGAGACCGAGATGACCGCCGCCACCGCCGAACGCGTCGGCGTGCCCTTCGAGGACTTCAAGCGCGCCGCCGCCGGCCAGATCCCGGTCAACCGCGTCGGCGTGCCCGAGGACATCGCCCACACCGCGTCGTTCTTCATCAGCGAGGGTGCCGGCTTCGTGTCGGGGCAGGTCGTCTACGTGGCCGGCGGCCCCAAGGACTGATCACTCCCAGACGTCGACTCGACTCCCAGATCTCGATCGAAGTCTGTGAGTCGAGTTGACACCGAGTGGTCACCTGGCGTGAGTGCCCGCAGGCTGTGGCACAATCGTCAGCGCAGTGATCCGCCATGGTGTAATCGGCAACACTCCTGATTTTGGTTCAGGCATTCTAGGTTCGAGTCCTGGTGGCGGAGCTCATGAGTCGCGGCGCAGCCGCGGCCTCCGGAGAGGCTCACGACGAGCAGCGGGTCCCCGGCGAGGCTCAACCCCCCGGGCGCGCCAGTCCCAGATTGTCCCGCAGCGTCGATCCCTCGTAGTCGGAGCGATATACGCCCAGCTCCTGCAGCACCGGCACCACCTCGTCGACGAACCGGTCGAGCCCGCCGGGCACGATGTGGGGCACCAGGATGAAACCGTCGGCAACGTCGGCCTGCACGAAATCGTTGATCGTGTGCGCGATCGTCTGCGGCGAGCCGACGAACGACTGGCGGCCGGTGACCTCGATGATGAGTTCACGCGTCGTCAGGTTCTTCGCCTCGGCCAGGTCGCGCCATTCGCGCGCCACGGCGACCGGGTCACGGTGCATGCGCACGCTCGCGCGTCCCTTCGCGACCGTGTTCTCGCCCGGGATCGGATCCACCTGTGGCAGCGGACCGTCGGGGTCGTGATCGGACAGATCCCGGTTCCACAGCTGTTCCAGGAACTTGATCGCCGTCTGCCCGCTGACCTGTTGCAGGCGCACCTCGTGGGCGAGTTCGGCTGCCTGCGCGTCGGTGTCGCCGACGACGAAGGTGGCGGCGGGCAGTACCAGGAGCTGTTCGGGGCGTCGGTCGTACGTGGCGAGTCGCCGTTTGACGTCGGTGTAGAACGCCTGGCCGGCGTCGTAGGTGGCGTGCCGGGAGAAGATGGCGTCGGCGGTCGCGGCCGCGAACTCCCGGCCCTCGTCGGAGTCCCCGGCCTGGAAGATGACCGGTCGCCCCTGTGGCGGACGAGGGGTCGGGAAGTGCCCGCGGATGTCGAACTGTGAACTGGTGAAGTCGAATTAACCCGCCTCGAGGCGTGCCAGGAACCGGCCGTTCTCGGCATCGGCGACGACGTCATCGTCGCGCCATGAGTCCCAGAGAGTCGCTGCGGCGGTGAGGAATTCCTTCGCGCGTGCGTATCGCTGGTCCTCGGGCAGATAGCCGCCACGACGGAAGTTCTCGCCGGTGAACTCGTCCCACGAGGTCACCACATTCCAGGCCGCGCGTCCGGCGGACAGATGATCGAGGGTGGCGAATTGCCTTGCGACGTCGACGGGTTCGTTGAAGGTCGAATTGATGGTGCCGGTCAGGCCGAGGTGGGTGGTGACCGCCGCCAACGCGGACAGCACGGTGAAGGTGTCCGGTCGACCGACCACGTCGAGGTCGTAGATCAGCCCGTTCTGCTCGCGGAGCCGCAGTCCTTCGGCGAGGAAGAAGAAGTCGAACTTCCCGCGCTCGGCGGTCTGCGCGAGGTGGACGAACGAGTCGAACTCGATCTGGCTGCCCGACGCCGGGTCGCTCCACACCGTGGTGTTGTTGACCCCGGGGAAGTGGGCGGCGAGATGGACCTGTTTGGTCATGCGACACCGGCCTTTCCAGTGGCGAAATGATTGGACGGGCGCGCCAGGCCGAGGTGCCCACGCAGCGTCGAATGGCTGTACTCATCGCGGAACAGGTTGCGGCGCCGGAGTTCCGGTACGAGCTCTCGGGTGATCGCGCGCAGGTCCTCGGGCAAGGCGGCCGGGTGTAGTCGTATTCCGCTGATTCCTGCCACCGCGGCCCAGCGCTCGATCTCGTCCGCGAGCCCGACCGGTGTGCCGGTGAAGACCGCGCTGTCGGGCGTGAACGGGCCACCTGTCCAGTCGTCGAGCTGCGCCCGACGGTCGTCGGCCTCCGCCTCCGATGCGGCGAGCACGACGAACAGGTCGACGAACAGGAGTGCTGGATCGGTGATCTCGCGACCGGCGTCGGAGTGTGCGGTGCCCACGGCGTCCACCGCGCGTACGGCGTCGTCGACGTCGCGCGGGCTGATGAACCCGAGGTCGGCGCCCCGACCGATCAGCCGCAGATCGGTGGGATGGGCGCCGGTCGCGGCGATGACCGGCCGGCCCTGCGGCGGGCGCGGCGTGATGGCGGGGCCGCGCACCGAGAACTGATCCCCGGCGAAGTCGATGTAGTGCAGCTTGTCCCGGTCGACGAAGCGACCGGTTGCGACGTCGCGGATCTCGGCGTCGTCCTCCCACGAATCCCAGAGCAGACCGAGCACGGTCGCGAAGTCGAGGGCCTCGGACGCGAGATCGGCGAGCACCGCCGGATCGTCGGGAAATCGTCGTCGGCCGAACAGCGCGGCCTCGTCCGGGTCCGCGGTCGTACGCAGCAGGACCCCGGCGCGACCCCGACTCACATAGTCGAGGGTCGCGATCGCCTTGGAGACGTGGAACGGCTCGGTGTGGGTGGCGGTCGCCGTCGGGATCAGCCCGATCGAACGGGTCGTGGGAGCGAGACGGGAAGCGAGTAGTACCGAGTCGAGTCCTCCCGTCGCCCGGTCGGTGCGGGGATGCCCGCGATGCAGGGCGAAGGTATCCGCGAGGGTGACGAAGTCCAGGAGCCCGGCTTCGGCCTCGCCGACCAGTTGCTGCCAGTGCGCCGCTGTCGTGAGCGCGTTTGCCCGGGCCCCGGGCGCACGCCACGCACCCGGATGCGACCCGCAACCGTCCAGCGCCACGGCGACGCGTACGTGTTCGGTCATCGAGTCTCCCCTCGAGTCGTGTCGTCGATGTGTGTCTCCGTCTCGAACAGTGGCGGCATGACACGGGATTCCAGGGCCCGGTCATCGGATCGGCGTGGGCCTAACCCTTCCGATGTACCGCCGATGCCGCTTCGGTGATCAGGATGAGGTGTGTTCGGCACAGGACTCGAGACGTTCGGGGAGCGGTATGACGGGACATGAACCCATACCGCTGTCGGTGCTCGACCTCGCGCCGGTCACCGAGGGGAGTGACGCGGCGACGGCGGTGCGTCGCAGCGTTGCCTTGGCCCGGCACGCCGAACGTCTGGGATATCACCGCTTCTGGCTCGCCGAGCATCACTTCGTGGCAGTGGCCAGCTCGTCGACGACCACGCTCATCGGACTCGTCGCCGGCGCGACCGAGTCCATCCGCGTGGGATCTGCGGCGGTCCAGAGCGGCCTGCACACCCCGGTGTCGATCGTGGAGGCCTTCGGGACCATCGACGCGCTCCACCCCGGCCGACTGGACCTGGGTCTCGGTCGTTCCGCGCAGCGTCGCACCGAGTTGGCGACCGCCGACCGGAGATCCGCACCCCGCGAGCCCGCACCCCGACAGCCCGACGAGGTCGTCGACGGCCTGCTCATACCGTCGCCGTTCCCCGTCGAGTCGATCCTCAACGCGCCGCGGGTCGTCGCCGCGTTCGAGGCCTCGCAGTTCGACGGTGCGTCGCCGCCGGACTTCGACGACGCCGTCGGTGATGTCCTGGCGCTCCTGACGGGCGGGTTCAGTCACCGCGACGTCGAACTGACCGCGGTGCCGGGGCAGGGCGCCGACGTGGCGGTCTGGATCTTCGGGAGCAGCAAGGGGCAGAGCGCCCAGACCGCAGGTGCGCGCGGGTTACCGTTCGTCGCGAATTATCACGTCAGCCCGAGCACGGTCCTGGAGGCCGTCGAGGCCTACCGAAGTGCGTTCCGGCCGTCGCCGGTCCTGGCCGAGCCGTATGTGGTCGTCTCCGCAAATGTCGTTGTCGCCGAGGATGAATCGACCGCACGGCACCGTGCATCCACCTACGGACACTGGGTGTACGGCATCCGCAGCGGAGCCGGCGCGCAACCGTACCCGGACCCTGACACGGCACGGCCGCTCGACGATGACGCGCTCCCACTGGTCGACGATCGGGTGCGCACCCAGTTCGTCGGTGATCCCGAGACCGTCGTGGACGGTCTGCGGACACTCGCCCGGGTGACCGGCGCCGACGAGTTGTTGGTCACCAGCGTCACGCACGACTTCGACCATCGCTTGATCTCGCACGAATTGCTCGCCACCGCGTGGGGATTGTGAGGGCAGTGACGTGACCGGTTTCGCGACAGCGGGTTTCGGGAGGGGTGCGGGCGTGCTGGCGTCGTTAAACGCCGTATGTGCGGGCATCGGACGCCGTGTCGACGTCGACCTCCTCGCCGCCGGCGCGGCTCTGCATCCCGAGGCGCCGCCACTGGGTCTGCCGCTCCAGACAGCAAGAACGGTCGGCCGCGAACAGCCCTCGTAGCCGGCTTCCGGTGGCACCATGGGGTTCCTCGGCGACGACGGTCGTCGCCGACGAGCAGCCACGAGGACGCCCACCATGTACGAGACCCCGGATGAACTACACGAACTGCAGACCCTTCTCGACGCGTCCCTGTCCCGATCGACAGATCATCTGCGGTCCATCATCAGCAGCGAGAACACGGTCGACGCACCGCGATTGGTCGAGATCCTGACGGGCATGCGTGTTCTCGCGCTCTCGACCGTGACCGCGGCGGGCGAGCCGAGGATCAGCGCCGTCGACGGGCATTTCCTGCACGGGAAGTGGGTCTTCGGCACGGCGCGCACTGCTGCGAAGGCTCGACACCTCGCCGCCCGTCCGGCCGCCAGCGCGGCTCACATCCAGGGCGAGGAGCTCGGGGTGTTCACCCACGGGACGGTCGAGATCCTCAACCCGCTCGACGGCGACCGCGCCGATGACTGGCCCGAGTTGGTGGCCCACTTCAAGAAGATCTACGGCGACGATGCGTTCGACTGGGACGTCGAGGTCATCTACTTTCGCCTGCACCCGCATTGGATGACGGTCTACGCACCGAACGAGTCTCATTGACTGTGAGTCGACGGTCAGTCGACCGGGACGATGAAGCCTTCTTTCACGAGCCAGTCGTAGGCGACGTCGGAGGGGTCGGCACCGTCGATGTCGATGAGTCCGTTGAGTTCCTGCATGAGCTCGTCGGTGAGTTTCGCCGACACCGGAGCCATGAGTTCGGCGATCTCCGGGTTGGCGTCGTTGACGCCGGTGCTCACCACGAGGCAGCCGCTGTAGGGCAGGAAGAACTTCTTGTCGTCTTCCAGGACGACGAGGTCGAGGTTCTTGATCCGGCCGTCGGTGGAGTAGACCATGCCGAAGTTGCAGGGTTCGCTGCGCGCGGTCGAGGTGTAGACGACGCCGGAGTCCATGGTCGTCACGTTGCTCTTGGGCACGCCGCCGGGGGCGTCGAGCGGGATGTCGTAGGCCTCCAGCATGGGGATGAATCCATCGGCGCGCGAGAGGAACTCGTCGTTGATGCAGAACGTCCGCTCGGATTCGGGCAGCTTCGCGATGTCGGACATCTTGGTGACGTTCAGCCGCTCGGCCGTCGGTGTCGAGGCGGCGAAGGCGTAGGTGTTGTTGAACGACGAGGGCGGCAGCCACTCGACACCGTTGGCGCGTTCGGCGTCGCGGACGCGCTCGTACAACTGCTGCGGATCCGCGATGGTCTCCGTCTCACCGAGATAGGTCTGCCAAGCGGTGCCCGTGTACTCCCACACGATGTCGGCGTCGCCGTTGAGAACCGCTTGCCGCGACGACATCGAACCCGGTGCGTTGGTGAGGTCGTCGACGTCGGCCCCGGCCGCTGCCAGATAGGTCGCGGTGATCTTGCCGAGCAGGACCTGTTCGGTGAAGTTCTTCGACGTCACGGCGACCGACGTACCCTCCAGCGGACGTTCGCCGCCGGGAAGGGAAGCGGGACGGAAGGTTCCGGACGAACTCACCAGACCGCACGCCGACAGCGTCATCACGAGGGCCGCCGACGCGGCCAGGATCGCGAGTGCCCGGGAGCGCAGCGAGCGGGCCGAGTGAGACCGTGTCATCATGCGATCCCCCGTGGTGTAGCGACGAGTTCGACGAGGCGACCGAGCCAGTCGATCGTCATGGCGAGCAGGGCGACCAGGATCGCGCCCGAGACCAGCAGCTTGGGCAGGAACAGCGTGATGCCGGTGGTGATGAGCGTGCCGAGGCTGTTCGCGCCGATGAACGTGCTGAGGGTGGCGGTGCCGACCAGGATCACCAGTGCGGTCCGTACCCCGTTGAGGATGACGGGTACGGCGAGCGGGAGTTCGACCTGGACGAGTGTGCGGACGGCGGACAGGCCGATGCCGCGGGACGCCTCCACCGTCCGCTGATCGACCTGACGCAATCCGACGATCGTGTTCTGCAGGATCGGGAGCACCGCGTAGACGACCAGGCCGACGACGGCGGTGTTGAACCCGGTCCCGAGCCAGAAGGTGAACAGCACCAGCAGACCGATCGCCGGCGCCGCCTGCCCGATGTTGGCGATGTTCACCGCGATCGGGTTCAGCCACCGGAGCGACGGTCGGGTGAGCGCGATACCCAGTGGGATCGCGATCACGACGACGATGACGGTGGCGACGAGAGTCAGCTGGATGTGATCGAGGATGGTGGCGCGCAGCGCGGCCCACGACATCGACGCGCTCTCGGTGGTGGTGAACGTGGTGTTCGCGTACCAGATGGCGAAACCCACGCCGACGACCACGATCACGAGCGGTTCGAACCACACGTCGATGGGGATACGGGAGAGCCGTCGTCGAAAGCCGCTCGGGACCGACTCCGGGGCAGGCGGTTTCGCGGTCTCCGTGATCCTCGCCTCTTCGGCGATGAAACCCGTCACCGCTCGGCGCTCGTCTCGGGCGTGCCCACCGGCGCTGTCGCGGAACCGGCGCCTGCGGCAGGTTCCAGGCCGGGCTCGTCGTCGGCCGCGACGACCGGGGTCTCGACGGGAGCCGAACCCTCGGCGTGGTCGAGATAGCCGCCGTGGTCGTCGTCCTCCCGCACCGTCGCGAGCTGACCGCGGATCGCTTCCATCACCGAGGCGATGTTCAGCGCACCGACGACCGCGCCGCGTCCGTCGGTGACGAGCACGCCACCCTGGCTCGTCGCGAGCATCGAGTCGAGAGCGTCGTTCAGCGTCGAGGACTTGGCCACGACCGGGAGGCGATGGTCGAGGTAGTCGGAGACCTCCGGCTTGGCGCGGATCTCCTCGACCGACGGCCATGCGCGTGGGCGGCCGTGTTGGTCGACGACGGCGACCCAGTCCTCGCCGGCCGCCTTCGCGCGGGTCACCACGGCGCCGGACGGTTCTCCGACGCGGGCGGTGATCACCTCTTTGAAGTCGACATCGCGGACGCGGGTGAGGGTCAGGTGGGCGAGAGTCGCACCCGATCCCACGAACTCCTCGACGAACGGGCTCGCCGGATTGGCCAGGATCTCCTCCGGCGGCGCGAACTGTTCGATGTGACCGCCCTCGGAGAGGATCAGCACCTTGTCGCCGAGTTTCGTCGCCTCCTCGAAGTCGTGGGTGACGATGACGATGGTCTTGGCCAGCTCGTGCTGGATCGCGATCAGCTTGTCCTGCAGGCGTGTTCGGGTGATCGGATCGACGGCGCCGAACGGCTCGTCCATCAGCAGCACCGGGGGATCGGCGGCGAGGGCGCGTGCGACGCCGACCCGCTGCTGCTGGCCGCCGGACATGTCCTTGGGGAGCCGGTCGGCGAAGGTCGCGGCGTCGAGTCCGACGAGGTCGAGCAGGTACTCGGTGCGCTCGGCGATACGTTTCTTGTCCCAGTTGAGGATTCGCGGGATGGCGCCGATGTTCTTGCTCACCGACCAGTGCGGGAAGAGTCCGCCGGACTGGATGACGTAGCCGATGGACTGCCGCAGCTTGTCCGGGTTCTCCGCGGTGACATCGCGTCCACCGATGTAGATGCGCCCCTCGGTGGGTTCGATGAGGCGGTTGATCATCTTCAGCGTCGTCGTCTTGCCACATCCGGACGGGCCGACGAAGGCGACGATGTCACCGGCGTCGATCTCCAGGTCGAGACGGGCGACGGCCGGCGTGGTGGCTCCCCGGTAACGTTTGGCCACGCCGTCGAGCCGGATGGACTCGCCGGTGACGTTGCGGTTGTTGCCGTTCGGCGCGGACGAGGTGGCGGAGTCGGTCATGAGAGTCCCTTGGAGATGGTGAGTCGGCCGAGCAGAACCAGGAGAGCGTCGAAGACGAGGGCGATGATGACGATCAGGATCGTTCCGGCGAGCGCCATTTCGAGTGCATTGGCACCACCGAGGCGGGAAAGCCCGTTGAAGATCAGCGATCCCAGGCCGGGGCCGAGGACGTAGGCGACGATCGCGGCGACACCGACGATCATCTGGGTCGACACGCGGATGCCGGTCAGGATCACCGGCCAGGCGATCGGCAGCTCGACGGTGAGCAGGATGCGCCATCTCGAAAGCCCGATGCCGCGGGCGGATTCGACCACGGCCGGCGGCACGGACCGTAGACCGACGACCGCGTTGCCGATCACCGGCAGCGTGGCGAAGAAGGCCAGCATCAGAAACGACGGCGTCACACCGAGTCCGAACGGCACGATCAACAGGGCCAGGAGGGCAAGCGACGGAATGGTCAGCGCCACACGGCTCGACGTCAGCGTCAGCGCGCTGGCGAGCGGGAGGCGATAGACCACGGCGGCGATGAGGATCGCCACGGCCGTACCCACGAGCACTGTCTGAAATGACAGAGACGCGTGTTGATATGTCAGAAAAGTGAGTGATCGGGCGTTCTCGCTGAGGTAATCCCACAATTGCACTGTCGGTGTCCCATCCCCGGTGTCCCACCCCCGGTGTCTGCGTCGACATTACGCAGAGTTGAACGAGACTGCCGACATTTGGACCGATCCAGTGTGACTTTCACGCGGCGTGGGTCGATCTCCGCTCGACGCGGTGCCATCCTGGATGGGTGAGTGAGACTGCGCTGACCAGCTCGGAGGTCGGACCCGACGACGATCGGGCCCACCTGGCCGAGGCCGTGCGTTCCTGGACGCGCATCGTCGCCTGGGTGCTGAGTGTCGGCGGGGCCATTGGCTTCGTCGCGGCGTTCGTGCTGACCGTGGAACGATTCGAACTGGCCGCCGACCCCGAGTACGTGCCGTCCTGCAACTTCAATCCGGTGCTGAGCTGCGGTTCGGTGATGGCGCAGCCGCAGGCGGCGCTCTTCGGTTTCCCCAACCCGCTGCTCGGGATCGCCGGTTTCGCGGTCGCGATCACCACCGGGATGGCCTTGCTGGCCGGGGCGCGCCTCGCCGGCTGGTACTGGGCGGGGCTACAGGTCGGGGTCACCGCGGCGATGGTCTTCATCGGGTGGCTGGTCTATTCGAGCCTCTATTCGATCGGGGCGCTGTGTCCCTACTGCATGGTCGTCTGGGCGGTCACACTGCCGATCTTCGTCCTGGTCAGCGTGCGCAACGCGCACGCGAGCGGGCTCACCTCGCGGTCCCGTGTCGCGCTCGCCCTGGCCCGCAACCACGCGCCCATCCTCGTCGCGGCGGTCGGCCTCGTGATCGTGCTGATCGCGGTGCGATTCTGGTCGTACTGGTCCAGCCTGTACTGAACCCGACCTCGCGCGACCGCTCGGAATCTCCCGAGATGCACCACTACGCTGGGCCCATGGCTATCGGGCGTCCATCGGAGGGTTCGGCGGAGGTGCAGCGCGCGCCGCGGGCGCGGATGACCGGCGCGCAACGGCGATTGCAGCTCATCGAGGTGGCGCGCGGACTGTTCGCCGAACGAGGTTTCGAGGGCACGTCGATCGAAGAGATCGCGCAGCGTGCCGGTGTCTCGAAACCGATCGTCTACGAGCACTTCGGCGGCAAAGAAGGTCTGTACGCGGTGGTCGTCGACCGTGAGATGGAGACCCTGCTGGAGATGGTGACCTCGTCGCTGTCGAAGAACCGCTCGCTCTATCGCATCCAGCAGGGCGCACTCGCGCTGCTGACGTACATGGAGGAGCGCACCGACGGCTTCCGCATCCTGGTCCGCGGCGACAGCGCCGCGAGCACGGACGAGACGGCGACCTACTCGAGTCTCCTGAACGACGCGATCAGTCAGGTCGAGCACATCCTGGCCGGGGACTTCGAACGACGCGGCTTCGATCCCGCCCTCGCACCGCTCTACGCCCAGGCGCTCGTCGGGATGGTGTCGGTGACGGCGCAGTGGTGGCTCGACGTCCGCGAACCGTCGAAGGAGGTCGTGGCGGCACACCTGGTCAACCTGTGCTGGAACGGGCTCACCCGACTCGAACCCGATCCCGAACTCGTCGGGCCCGACTACGTCGAATCGCGCAAGCGGACCACCGTCGACGACGCCTGACCGGGGGCCGCTCGCGTCCCGGCCCACACCCGACCCGAGGTGCACGGCAGTGTGCCCCAACCGCGTCTATTGTTGATTCACTCTGCGTCCCCCGGCCGGAAGGATCAACCGATGTCGACCCCGCACGGCGCCGGCCGGCCGGCCATCACATCCCGCTGAGGCGCCGCGCGTGGAGACCGTCGGCATCTACCTGGTCGTCATCTTCGCGTGCGGGTTCCTCGCACGTGTGGCCCGCCTGCCGACCCTCGTCGGCTACCTCGCAGCCGGGTTCATCCTGCACGCACCGGGAATCGACGAACTGCCGATCATCGACACGATGGCCGAACTGGGCGTCACGATCCTGCTGTTCACGATCGGGCTCAAGCTCGACGTGCGGATGCTGCTCCGGCGCGAGGTCGTCATCACCACGGCGGCGAACCTGCTCGTCATCCTCGGTCTCACAATGGGTTTCCTCGGCGTCCTGGGTGCCATCGGGGTGCGGCTGCTCGCCGGTGAGGGCTGGGAGACGGTGGCGCTGTTGGGATTTGCGCTGTCCTTCTCGAGCACGGTGTTCGTCGTCCAGGTACTCGACGAGCGGTCGGAGTCGCATTCCCTCTACGGCCGGATCGCCATCGGCGTCCTCGTGCTGCAGGACATCGTCGCCGTCGTCTATCTGACCGCCATGCAGGGCGAGCCGCCGAGCCCCTGGGCGCTGGCCCTGGTGTTGCTGATCCCCGGCGCGTGGATCGTCCGGCGGTTGTGGAACACCCTCGGCCACGGCGAGTTGCAGACGTTGTTCGGGATCGTCATGGCGCTCGTGCCCGGCTACTGGCTCTTCGAATCCGTCGGTGTCAAGGGCGATTTCGGAGCGATGATCATCGGCGTCCTCCTCGCTTCGCACCCGCGCGCGGGGGAGCTGTCGCGGACGTTGTTCGGTCTGCGTGAGCTGCTGTTGGTCGGTTTCTTCGTGTCGATCGGTCTGCACGTCACGCCGACGACCGAGACCGTGCTGCTCGGCTTGCTCCTGCTCATCCTGCTGCCGCTCGAGGGAGCGGTGTACACGCTGGTCCTCTCGCTGTTCGGCCTGCGTCGCCGGACGTCGATCCTCACCGGACTCGCCTTGGCCAACTTCTCGGAATTCGGGCTCATCGTGATCGCGACCGGTGTGGGGGCCGGCATCATCGGCGAGGACTGGCTGGTGGTGACATCGGTCGCGGTGGCGGGAAGCTTCGTGTTCTCCACCCTCGTCAACCGTCGCGGCACGGGTCTGGTGACCCGGCTGTCGGCGTTCGTCCCGACCACGGCCGCCGCCCGGGCGCACCCCGACGACGCGCCGATCGTGCTGGCGCCGGCGCGCGTACTCGTCCTCGGGATGGGTCGCGTCGGCCACTCGGTCTACGACCGGCTGGTCGACGAATACGGCCTGCCCGTGATCGGCGTGGAGAACGACCCGCTCAAGGCGAGCGAACTGGCCCAGCAGGGTGTCCGGGTACTCGACGCCGACGCCACCGAGACCGACTTCTGGGACCGGGCCGTCGGCGTCGGCGAGCTCGAACTGCTCGTCCTGGCCATGCCCTTCCACGGCTCGAATCTCGTGGCTCTCGAACGCATCGAGGAGCTCGGCGTCACCGGGACCATCGCCGTCGTCGCGCAGTACGACGACGAACGCGACGAGTTACTCCAGC
Organism: Gordonia sp. UCD-TK1; assembly: GCF_001691435.1. Classification (NCBI taxonomy): domain Bacteria; kingdom Bacillati; phylum Actinomycetota; class Actinomycetes; order Mycobacteriales; family Gordoniaceae; genus Gordonia; species Gordonia sp. UCD-TK1. The sequence goes on from NZ_LZMP01000020.1 coordinate 70,764, forward strand.
GAGGGGCCGACGTGGCTTTCCACATCTACGAGGGCACCGGCGTCGGACTGGCCGACGCGGCCGCCGAGGCCGCAGGTCTGGAACGCTGAGCGACGGTTCACCCCGACCTGGTGGCCAGGCCGGTCAGCTGCCCGCGCCGGAAGCGTCGTCGCCGCTCCAGAGGTCCTTCTGCATGTAGACGCAGTCGATCCACTGCTCGGCCTTGTGACCGATGGCGCGCAGGCGACCCACCTCGTCGAATCCGAACCGCCGGTGCAGTGCGATCGAGCCCTCACCCCCGGTCGCGGCGATGACCGCGACGATCTGGCGGACGTTGTCCGGGTCGGCGCGGGCGAGCAGCGCGGACATCAACGCGGTGCCGATCCCGCGTCCCCCGTGACCGGGCCGCACGTAGATCGAGTCCTCGGTCGACAGGTCGTACGCGGGCATCGTCCGGAACGTCCCCAGGTAGGCGTATCCGACGACGCGCTCGACCCCGTCGTCGACCGCGCGGGCCACCACGAACGGCCGTCCCGCAGCGGTGATCGCGGCGTGCTTGGCATGCCACTGCGAGACCGACGGAACCAGGTAGTCGAAGGTCGCGACGGTGTGCTGCACGTAGTGCGCGTAGATGTCCGCGACGGCCTCGCAATCGTCGATCGTCGCGTCGGACACGCGGATCAGGGGCGAGGTCGCGCCGGAGGTGCGGTCGCTCATGCCGATGAGAGTAGGGCAGGGGCGCCGACGGCGAGAACTTCGTCGGGACGAGTCCGCCGACCGGGCAGGGCGGGCCGATCGGCGACCCATACAATCGACGGAGTGTCGACGCTGTCTGCCCTGTCCGGTCTGGCCACACTCGCGTGTGCGGACAAGTCCTTCCGCGAGGTGCACAAGCACCGCGACGAGCGCCGACTGGACATCACCGCGCCGGATGCCGCGCGCCCCTTCCTCGTCTCGTGCCTGGTCACCGATGCGCAGGCGCCGCTGTTGGTCGTGTCGGCCAACGGCCGCGAGGCCGACGATCTGACGGCCGAGCTGGGCGAACTCCTCGACGACGCCGGGGCCGTCGCACAGTTCCCGTCCTGGGAGACGCTGCCGCACGAGCGGCTCTCCCCGAGTGCGGACACCGTCGGACAGCGACTGGCCGTGCTGCACCGCCTGGCGAACCCCGGCGACACCCCGCTGCGGGTCGTCGTGACCACTGTTCGCTCGCTCGTCCAGCCGATGGCACCGGGCCTCGCCGACGTCGCCACGGTGACCCTGCGTGAGGGCATCGAGGTCGACTTCGACGCACTGCTGTCCCAGTTGGTCGAGATGGCCTACGAGCGCGTCGACATGGTCGGCCGACGCGGCGAGTTCGCGGTACGCGGCGGCATCCTCGACGTCTTTCCGACGACCGCCGATCATCCGGTGCGCGTGGAGTTCTGGGGCGACGAGATCACCGAGATGCGTGCGTTCTCGGTGGCCGACCAGCGCAGCCAGCCCGAGGTCGAGACCAGCGAGGTGCGGATTCACCCGTGCCGTGAACTGCTCCTGACCGAGAAGGTCCGTGCGCGGGCCGCCGATCTCGCGGCCGCCGATCCGGGCGACACGACCATGACCGAGATGTTGGGCAAACTCGCCGAGGGCATCCCGGTGGAGGGGATGGAGGCGCTGATCCCCGCGCTCGTCGACGGCGACATGCAGTTGCTGACCGAGGTGATCCCCGACGGCACCCGGGTCCTCATCCTCGACCCGGAGAAGGTGCGGACCCGGGCCTCGGATCTGTCGAAGACGGGTGCGGAATTCCTCGAGGCGTCGTGGACCGCCGCCGCCATGGGCGCCTCGGCGCCGATCGACGGCCGGTCGTCGGAGAGCCTCGGCATCGACCTGCAGGCCAGCGCGTACCGCTCTCTCGACGAGGTGCGGAAGGCGACGCTCGCCGCCGGCCGGCCCTGGTGGACCCTGAGTCCACTCGCGACCGGCAGCGGTGACGAACTCGAACTGGACCTGGCTCCCGGCCCGGCGCCACGGGGCGACGACCGCGAGATCGCGGCGACGTTCGCGCAGTTGCGCGCCCACGTCTCCGACGGCAAGACGGCGGCGATCGTGGTGGCGGGCAAGGGCACCGCGCAGCGTGTCGGCGAACGACTGTCCGACGCCGAGGTGCCCTACGTGATCGCCGAACCCGGGCATCGGCCGCAGCCCGGCGAGGTGACCGTCTTCTGCGCGCCGCTGCGTGCCGGGATCGTCTGTCCCGACGCGGGTCTCGTGGTGGTCGCCGAGGCCGACCTCACCGGCACACGGGTCGCGAACGTCCGGGACGGCCGCCGGCTGCCGGCCAAGCGGCGCAACCAGGTCGACCCGCTCGCCCTGGCCGCCGGCGACCTGGTGGTGCACGACCAGCACGGCATCGGCCGGTTCGTCGAGATGATCGAGCGGACCGTCTCGGGTGCCCGGCGCGAGTACCTCGTCCTGGAGTACGCCTCGAGCAAACGCGGCCAGCCGGCCGATCGGTTGTATGTCCCGATGGACGCACTCGACCAGCTCTCGCGGTACGTCGGCGGCGAACAACCGTCGCTGTCGAAACTCGGCGGGTCGGACTGGCAGAACACGAAACGCAAGGCGCGCAAGGCTGTTCGCGAGATCGCCGGCGAGCTCGTACAGCTCTATGCCGCCCGCCACGCCGCGCCCGGACACGCATTCGGTCCCGACACCCCGTGGCAGCAGGAAATGGAAGACGCCTTCGACTTCACCGAGACCGTGGACCAGCTCACGGTCATCGCCGAGGTCAAGGCCGACATGGAACGTGCGGTGCCGATGGATCGCGTCGTCGTCGGCGACGTCGGTTACGGCAAGACCGAGATCGCTGTCCGTGCCGCCTTCAAGGCCGTCCAGGACGGCAAGCAGGTCGCGGTCCTCGTCCCGACGACGATTCTCGCGCAACAACATCTGCAGACCTTCACCGAACGGATGAGCGGCTTCCCGGTGCGCGTGCGCGGCCTGTCGCGCTTCACCGATGCCAAGGAGTCACGCGAGATCGCCGAGGCGATGTCGAAGGGCGAGGTCGACGTCGTCATCGGTACCCACCGACTGTTGCAGACCGGGATCGTATGGAAAGACCTCGGACTCGTGATCGTCGACGAGGAGCAGCGGTTCGGTGTGGAACACAAGGAACACATCAAGTCGCTGCGCACCCATGTCGACGTGCTGACGATGTCGGCCACCCCGATCCCGCGCACGCTGGAGATGTCGATGGCCGGGATCCGCGAGATGTCGACGATCCTGACCCCGCCCGAGGAACGGCACCCGGTGCTCACCTACGTCGGCGCCTACGCGCCCAAGCAGGTCGCCGCCGCCATCCGCCGCGAGCTGTTGCGTGACGGCCAGGTCTTCTACGTGCACAACCGGGTGTCGACCATCGACAAGATGGCCAAGGACATCGCGGCGATGGTCCCGGAGGCGAGAGTCGTTGTCGCACATGGGCAGATGGGCGAGGATCAACTCGAGCGCACGGTGTCGGGATTCTGGAACCGTGAGTACGACGTGCTGGTCTGTACGACGATCATCGAGACCGGTCTGGACATCTCGAACGCCAACACCCTGATCGTCGACCGCGCCGAGAACCTCGGCCTCTCGCAGCTACATCAGCTGCGCGGCCGCGTCGGTCGCAGCCGCGAACGTGGATACGCCTACCTGCTCTACAGCCCCGACCGGCCGCTGACCGAGACCGCCTACGACCGCCTGGCGACGATCGCGCAGAACAACGAGCTCGGCGCGGGCATGGCGGTGGCGCTGAAGGATCTCGAGTTGCGCGGCGCCGGAAACGTGCTGGGCGCCGAGCAGTCCGGGCACGTCGCGGGCGTCGGCTTCGATCTCTACGTCCGGCTGGTCGGCGAGGCGGTGGAGGCCTACCGCGCGGCCGCGGACGGGAAGCCCGTCGAATCCCGGGAGACGGGCGAGGTGCGCATCGACCTTCCCGTCGACGCACACATCCCGGTCGAGTACGTCGATTCCGACCGCCTGCGTCTCGAGGCGTACCGCAAGCTCGCGTCGGCGACCGACGACGCCGCGGTCGACTCGGTCCTCGTCGAACTCAACGACCGCTACGGCCCACCACCGGTGGAGACCACGCGGCTGGCATCCATCGCCCGGCTGCGTTTGCGATGCCGGGAGCGGGGGATCACCGAGATCGGTCTCGCCGGACAGGGAATGAAGATCTCGCCGCTGTCGCTGCTCGACAGCGAGCAGGTACGTCTACGTCGCCTGTACTCGTCGGCCACCTACCGGGCGACGACATCGGTGGTCACGCTGCCCATCCCGCGCACCGGAGGCGTGGGGTCGGCGCGCCTGCGCGACGACGAGCTGATCGAGTATCTGACGACCTTCCTCACCCAACTGCGGCCGGAGCCGGTCACGTGACGGTGGTGCTGCTGGACCCGGCACGGCCAGATCTGATCCCCATTCGGGCACGCTCATGTCTCGCCGGGCCGGTGCAGGTCACCGAGGACGTGCCCGCGGCGATGCTGTGGGAGTTCGACCACGTCGAACCCGTCTTCGACGACGCACCCGTCGATCCGGGATCGGTGCTCGTCAGTACCGATCCCGAACATCCGCTGGTGCAGGCGCGAATCGCGCGCGGGGAAGACGTCATCGCGGCGCAGACGGTCTCCGGCATGGCGCTTCTCGAGTCCGTGGCGTTGATGGACACATTGCGTCGGAACGGCCCGTGGGAGAGCACCCAGACGCACCACTCGTTGCGGCGTTACCTGCTCGAAGAGGTCTACGAGTTGCTCGACGCCATCGAGGCCGGTGACCCCGTGGAGCTCCGTGAAGAACTCGGCGACCTCCTGCTGCAGGTGCTGTTCCACGCGCGCATCGCCGCCGACGACCCGGAGTCGCCGTTCGACATCGACGACGTCGCACGGAGTTTCACGTCGAAGGTGACCGGCCGGACCCCGGGCGTGCTGTCCGGCGCCCACTCGGATCTGGAGACCCAGATCCGGGAATGGGAGGAACGCAAGGCGGCCGAGAAGCGCCGCGGCTCGGTGTTCGACGGCGTCGCCACGACCCAGCCCGCTCTCGCCCTGTTGCAGAAGGTCCTCGAACGGCTCACCGCGGCCGGTTATCCCGTCGACACCATCCCCGCGGAGACCCTGACCGTGACGGTCGTCGCCGGCGGCGACAGCGTCGAGGCGCAGGCCCGGGACCGAGCGCTCGCGTTGATGGCCGACGTGCGCGCGGCAGAAGCGCGTGCGGCCGAGCGAGACGTCACCCTCGACTCGCCCGAGGCGTGGTCGGCCGTACTGGGCGAGAACCCGGCCTGATCATCAAGCGGCGCAGTTGTCGCGTTTCGTTGCGATCCGCGCAACGAAACGCGACCACTGTCGCGGGGTTTGGGGAGATGAACCGGATCGAGGCTCAGACGGACAGTGCGGCCAGCTGTTTCGTGAACTCCCCCTCGTCGATTCGCGTGTGGCGTCCGTCCTCGACGACGATCTCGCCGCCGACCATCACCGTGTCGACGATGGACCGTGATCCGGTGGTGAGCAGCGACGCGCCGGGATCGCGGACGGGGAGGGTGGCGTAGTCGCGGTCGAACCGCACCAGCGTGAGGTCCGCGGGCGACCCGACTGTCACACCGCCGGTCACCGGCGACAGACCGAGCGCGTAGTTGGCGCCGCCGCAGGCGATGTCGAGCATCTGGGGGAACCCGAGCAGGTCCGCACGCCGGTGGACGGCACGTTGCAGGTAAGCGGCGATGCGCAGCGTCGCCAGCATGTCCTGGGTGTCGTTGCTGGCGGCGCCGTCCACGCCCAGCCCGACCGCCAGGCCGCGCTCCAGCATCGCCGGGATCGGGGCCACCCCGCTGCCGAGACGCATGTTCGACAATGGATTGTGCGACACCGCCACCTTCCGGGCGGCGAGGGTGCGCTGGCCGGCGTCGTCGAGCTCGACGCAGTGGACGGCGAGCACGCGGTCCCACAGGAAGCCGTTGCGGTCGAGGTGGTCGACGGCCCCGAAGCCGGTGTGCTGCCGACACATCTGCTCGTCGGTGCCGGTCTCGAGCAGGTGGATGGAGACCGGCAGTCCACGTTCCTGCGCGAAGTCGCGGATCGTCCGCATCCCGGCGTCGGTGACCGAGCGCGGATTGGGTACCGCCAGGGCCATCGAGATCGCTGACCCGGCAACCTCGTTGCGGAGATGGTCGACGTGGTCGAGGACCTCGCCGAGGGGTTGCATCAGCCGCGGTTCGAACCCCCACTTGCGGCTCGGGTCGGTGCGGTCGGCGACCCCGCGGCCGAGGATCGCCCGGATTCCGGTGTCGCGCAGTGCCCGCACGACGGCGTCATGGATCTCGTGCGACGGGTGCGGCCACATGTGTTCGACCACGGTCGTCGTGCCCGATCGCAACAGTTCGAGGCAGGCCGAGACAGCGGCGAGGTAGGCCCGCTCGGGTGTGATCGCCACCGATTCCTCGCCCACGGCCAGCAACCATTCGAGCAACGGTGTGCATTCGGCGATTCCCCGCATGAGCGACTGCTGGAGGTGCGTGTGGGTGTTGACGAACCCGGGGATGACGTAACCGTTACCGGTTCCACCGCCCGGACGGGCGGTGGGTGCGATCGCGGTGACGATCCCGTCGACGACATGGACGTCGTGATGGGCTTTCCACTGGCCGGCCGTGTAGACGGTGACGTCGCGAAAGGCCAGGGCCGCCGCGGTGACGGCGGCCCCGGGCAATGATGTGTCGGTCACTTCGCGAAGTTCGCGGCGATGCGCTGGGCGAGGTAGTCGGCGGCGGTGATCGGCGGGTAGGTGCCGCCCGCGCTCTCGATCAGCACGTCGGAGTTCGCTTGGGCGAAATACGCGAGCGTGTAGCGCGGACCGGTGTACTCGCCTCGGCGGGGAGCCCGGACCCGATGGAAGTTCGACGGCAGTCGGTCGTCGGACCAGCGCATCAGCATGTCGCCGATGTTGCAGGTGATGGCGTCGTCGGACGGCTCGACCGACGTCCAGGCCTCGCCGTCGGCCTCGGCTCCCGGTAGCACCTGCAGACCTCCCTGACCGGACCGCTGGAACAGCAGGGTCAGTGCGTCGAAGTCCGTGTGTGCGCCAGCGCGCCAACTGTTCTCGGAGTCGATCAGTTCGTCGGGGAACGCGTAGTAGTGCAGCAACCGCAGGGTGCTCTGGTAGGTGTCCGCCGTCGGGTCGTGCGCCCGGGTGAAGAAGTCGCGGTCGAGACCCAGACGCTCGGCGAAACAGCTGAGCAAGGTCATGGCCACCGACCAGCACCGGTGCTCAAAATCCTCGATGGTGGAGCGGAATCCGGCGAGCTCGCGCTCACTCGGCCACAGTCCGTCCATGCGGGGCCGGGTGAACTGGTAGGACTCCTTCTGGTCCGGTGTGCCGATCGACGGGCGTACCTGGGTGCGGTACTCCCAGCCCGCGTTCTGGCCCTTCTTGAGCGGATACTGCTCCTTGATCGAACGGGGGAGCGCGAAGAACCGGGCGGACATCTCGAACGCGTGGTCCACCGCGGCCAGGTCGATGCCGTGGTCGATCACCTGGAAGAAGCCGATGTCGGTTGCGGCCGACCAGAGTTGGTCGGCGATCTCGTCGCGGCGGTTGTCCAGATCGGCCAGACTGATCCGGCGGATCTCGCGGTCGGTGGTCTCGGTTCCCAGCCCGCCCATCCGGCGTTCCCGGTCGAGCTCGGCCAGGCCGGCCGAGGCGGCCGGCGATGGGGGTGTGGTGGTCTCGGTCATCGTGTGTCTCTCTGTGGTCGGGGATGACGTGGGCGTCGGGTCAGCGGATCTGCTCATCGATGAACTGGGTCGTGAACAGCTGGTCGGCGGGCAATGCGGCCGGCAGGTCGGCGCCTCCGCCGTTCAGGATCGGCACGAGGTCGTTGATCACGTTCTGCGCCTTCACCATGTCGTAGCTGCCGTAGATACCGTCCGCGCCCGGGGCGATGACCGCGCGATCCTTCAGCAAGCCCGCCGAGTACGCCGCCTCCCCGGCCGAATACGGGGTGAAGGAGACGTCCTGGGACACCCAGTCGACGATGGTGGCGTTGACCGCGTCGGGCGAGGCCACGTAGTCCTTACCGGTCTGCTGGATCATCGGGACCAGCTGCTCCAGACACGGCGACATCTCCTCGACGTCACCGGCGCGGACCGAGACGTTCGACGCGTAGACGTCGTACCCGGCGTCCTTGACCATCGCGTAGGCGACCGGCTTGTTCCACGACGGGGTCTCGTTCTCGTAGGTGTAGGGCTCGGAGTTGGCGAACCCCTGCTGGGTGATCGACGGGTCGCCGACGAAACGTGCCGGGGCGCCGTCGTAACTGGTGTCGAGCTGATCCTGCTGCAGCAGCCCCTTCGCGACCAGCCACTGCGGGAAGATCTGATCCTTCGACACCACCACGCTGGCGTCGGACCGGCCGATGTCGGCGATCGTCTTCACGTCCGGGTGGGTTGCGGGGTCCCACATGATGATCGAGGGGTTGTATTGCAGCAGGGGCGTCACACCGACCACGCGTTGGTCCTTGGCGGCGGAGATCATCTGGTCGCCGTGGACGAGACCGAGGTGGATGGAGTCGTCGGAGTACATGGCCGAGGGCACCGACTGGAATCCGATGGCCGGGCCGCCGGCGCGCAGCGTGATGTCGACGCCGGTGTCCATGCCGTCGAAGACGAGCGGTCCGGAGACCGACTTGTTGTCGGTGTCGACGGTGTACCCGGGTCCGAGAAGTCCGATGACCCCGGCCATGTCCGACTGCGGTTGCCACTGCAGTTGAACCACCACGTTGTCGGGGCAGGTTCCGGCGAGGGTGGATTCGGCCGGCGCCGAGGGGATGCTCGACGACGCGGTGTCGTCGGACCCGGAACTCGAGCAGCCGGCGAGAACCGCTGCGCAGATGGTCGCCGCCGTGGCGGCCACGGCCAGACGCGACGTGCGGAGGCGGGACGGTGGGTGAGGGGTCATGGGATCTCCTGGACTGATGCCGTTCATTCGCGACACATTCGCGATCTACATGTGAAAGCTAGGTCGACGTTCCGGATTGCGCCAGCCGGGAACGGTGCCGATCCGAGAGGGCTCCAGTTACATGTAGATAGGCCTTGAACTGCAACTATGTAGCGAATCGGGCCTCGGAACGACCCCGGTCCGCCCCAGCTGGTGACGCAGTGTTTACACATGGTCATCAACTTGAAATACATGTAACCAATCATCGAGTGGCAGTAAGACTGCAAAAGTTACATGTAGACAGCACAGGGGAAGGCCGGATGAAACTCTACGACACGGTGAGGGATGTGGATGCGCGTCATCTCACCAAAGATGTGGTCGCGTCCGTCTCCGGGGTGACGAAGCGATTCGAGTCCGGGACCCAGGCGCTGGACCGGGTGGACCTCGACGTGCGCGCCGGCGACTTCGTGGCCGTCGTCGGACCGTCGGGTTGTGGTAAGTCGACCCTGCTCCGGATGGCCGCCGGTCTCGAGAAGCCCACGGAGGGAAGCGTGGCACTGTCCACGGAGTCGGTCGGGTTCATCTTCCAGGAACCGACCCTCCTCGCCTGGCGCAGTGTGCGGGGCAATGTCGAACTCTGCGCCGAGATCGCCCGGCTGCCGCGGGGTGAACGACGACGCCGGGCGCAGGCCGCGATCGACGCGGTCGGTCTCACTGGGTTCGAATCGCAATTGCCGCGCATGCTGTCCGGTGGCATGAAGATGCGTGCCTCGCTGGCCCGCGCGTTGACCTCCGAGCCCGAATTGTTGCTTCTCGACGAGCCTTTCGGCGCTCTCGACGAGATGACCCGGCTCGACATGCAATCCGAGCTGCAACGGCTCTACGCCGAACGCCGGTTCACCGCGATGTTCATCACGCATTCGGTGTCCGAAGCGGTCTTCCTCGCCAACCGGGTGATCGTGATGTCCGCACGCCCCGGGCGGATCGTCGCCGACATCGGCATCGACTTCGCTCACCCACGCCACCCGGATCTGCGCTACGACAGCCGTTTCACCGACCACGTCGCCGAGATCTCCGAGACCCTCCGAGGTGCACGATGACCACCGCCGCCCGATCTCGTCCCGCCGCCGGCGAGCACCACGGACCGGTCTCCGCGCCGCAGCCCGAACCCACACGCGGCGAACGGTCGTCGCGGAAGAGTGGCGCCCGCCGTGTCACGGCGGCCGTGCTGAGGTACGGAGCACCCCCGGTCCTCTCCCTCGCCGTGGGGATCGCCGCCTGGTACGCGGTCAGCTATCTCATCCTCACTCCGGAGCGGCGTTTCCTGCTCCCGCCGCCGCACACCGTGCTGACCGAGTCGCTGCTGGACCCGGACAGCGTCGGCCCCATGCTCGACGCGCTGTGGGTCACCGCGAAGGTCTGTCTCGTGGGATTCGCCTTCGCTGCGCTGATCGGGGTCGCCATCGGCGTCCTGATGAGCCGGGGGCCCTTCCTCGAACGCGCGATCTACCCCTGGGCCGTTGTGCTGCAGGTGATCCCGGTGCTCGCGATCGTTCCGCTGATCGGACTCTGGTTCGGCTACGGGATGGTCGCCCGCACGATCGTGTGCGTGATCATCGCGATCTTCCCCATCATCGCCAACACGCATTTCGGGCTCGTCTCGGTCGACAAGTCCTCACAGGAGCTGTTCACCCTGTCGAAGGCCTCACCGGTGCAGCGCCTGCTGATGCTCGAGTTCCCGTCGGCGCTCCCGTCGATGATGACCGGCTTTCGGACGGCCTCGGGGCTGGTCGTGGTGGGCGCCATCATCGGTGACATGTTCTTCGCCAAGGGCGAACCCGGTATCGGGACCCTGCTCGACATCTATCGGGCTCGCCTCCAGTCCGACGACCTCATCGCGGCGATCGTCCTGGCCTCGGTGTTCGGCATCCTCGTCTTCGGCGCCTTCAGCATTCTCAACGCCGCCGTGAACCGTCGTCGCTGAGGACATCTCCGCGCTCGCAACCACCTCGACCCGAACCCATCCGGAGGATTCATGTTCACCGTTCCCACCATCGACATCTCGCCCTACCTCGACCCGGACAGCTCGGCCGCGGCCCGGGACGGCGTGGCGCGCGCCCTCGACGACGCCTGTGGCGGAGTCGGTTTCGTCCAGGTCGTCGGTCACGGGATCGCACCCGGCGTCATCGACGGACTGACCGCGGCGCTCGACGAGTTCTACGCGCTGCCCCTCGAGGTGAAGAAGCAATACGCCCGGCCGGGGCAGAATCGTGGCTACAGCCCGCCGAAGAGTGAGTCGCTGAGCATGAGTCTCGGTGTGGCCGCGGCGAATCAGATGAACGACTTCTACGAGGCGTTCACCGTCGGCTCGGAGTGTTCCTGGTTCCCGGGCCTCGACCTGCCGGCGTCCAGCTACCCGACGAACACCTGGCCGGACGCGGCGCCGGGATTCCGCCCGGCGGTCGAATCCTGGTTCGACGCGGCGCGGGGCCTCTCGCGAGTTCTGCTCACCGCCTTCACCGATGCGCTCGGTCTGCCGCCCGGCTACTTCGACGCGATGACCGATCACTCCATCGACGCGCTGAAGCTCAACAACTACACCCTCCCCAAAGGCGAGATCGAACTCGCCGGGGAGCTGACCGGGATGGGTGCGCACACCGACTTCGGCATCCTCACCGTGCTGTGGGCCGACCAGGTGCCCGGGCTCCAGGTGCTCGATCACGACGGGCGGTGGCACGACGTGGCATCCGCCGACGGCGCCCTGCTGGTCAACCTCGGCGACGCCATGGCGCGGTGGACGAACGACCGGTGGCGCTCGACTGTCCACCGCGTCGACCCGCCCGTCGTCGACGGCCGGATCCTGCGTCGTCGATCGGCAGCGTTCTTCTTCGACGGCAACGCCGATGCCGTCATCGAGACGCTGCCCGGGTGCGCGCGTACCGACCACCCGGGATATCCGCCGATCACCGTCGCCGAGAACATCGATGCGAAACTCGCCGGGATGAAGAGCGGAATCGCACCCGTCGGCGCCGAGCGCGAGGCGCAGCGCGTGATGGCCGCGGGATGAGGCCGGGGCATCGGCCTTCTACGCTGGGACGATCATGACGGGAAACGGAGACGACGGCGCGCTGCTCATGCAGTCGGTCCTGCGCCGGATACGAGACGAGATCTTCGACGGCACGCTCGAACCCGGTGCGTCGCTCTCGGTTCCGGGTCTGGCCGCCCGACTGGACCGCCTCGCGCACCGGGCTGCGGGACACGTCCAGTCGG
>NZ_LZMP01000021.1:0-82043 GCF_001691435.1 Gordonia sp. UCD-TK1
CCCCCCGCTGGTTGAGCCGGCACCGAGCCGCTGGGCGAGCCGCCCACCCCCCCCCCCGCTGGTTGAGCCGGCACCGAGCGGAGCGAGGCGCCGAGTCGAAACCACCTGGCGACCTACATCGAGAACCTCACCCTTGCCCGATGAGGAACGCCGCCACCGCAAAGGCGATGAGCACCAACGAGATCGCGCACCCGAGCACCACTTGTTTGGCGGTCGACATGGGTGCGTACGGGTCTTTGTACTCGTACCGGTAGGTCGGTGGGCTGGAACTCTCGGCGTCGGCAGTATGCCGCGCCGAGCCGTGGCTGGGTTGTTCCGGGAATTGGGCATGTGAGGGTAGACGCGGCGTACCCCCCGGTATCGCGTTCACCGGACCATCATGCCCGCGTCACGGAGATTTCGCACCTCGCGTGCGTCGTACGATCGGGTGAATCCGTTGTGGCCGTTGCGATTCGGACCACAATCACGGCTCGAACCTTCGCGTCTCACACGTCCAGCGTTCGCTCGAACAAAGAATCCCCAGCAGTCTCAGACTGCTGGGGATCGTTGTGGTGGCCAGAGTCGGGATCGAACCGACGACCTTCCGCTTTTCAGGCGGACGCTCGTACCAACTGAGCTACCTGGCCGGAAGGTACCGGTTGACGATGAACCGAAACCTTTGGCGACCCTGACGGGACTCGAACCCGCGACCTCCGCCGTGACAGGGCGGCGCGCTAACCAACTGCGCCACAGGGCCTTGTTAAATTATCTGCGCGGTCCTCGTTGCCGAGTGCCGCGCAGGCGTACCCCCTACGGGATTCGAACCCGCGCTACCGCCTTGAAAGGGCGGCGTCCTAGGCCGCTAGACGAAGGGGGCCGGTCGTGTTCTCCGTTGGGAGCTCGCATAGCTTATGACAGGTCTCGCGCAAACCACAAATCGACTGGTCAGCCCCATAAACGAAGCATCGCGACCAGCTCGACGACACGCACACCGAGGGTCACGTTCGCACCGTTTGCACACGTTGTAAACTCATCGACGCCCCGGCTCGCCGGGGCCCTGCCCCTATAGCTCAGTTGGTAGAGCTACGGACTTKTAATCCGCAGGTCCCAGGTTCGAGCCCTGGTGGGGGCACTCATCACCGCCACCGTCCGGCCCGGACGGAAGATCGCCATCGATCAACCACCGGGCCGAGACGCCGCACATCACCGCGATCTCGTTCAGGATGAACTTCTTCGGTGCCGGCTTGGCGTCACGGCACCACCGCGATGCAGTCCCCCGACTGATCTCGAACCGCTCCATGAGGTCGGTCTGCTTCAGGCCCGCGTGGTCGAGAGCCATCTGAATGCGCCAGCCGAGTGTCACTTCAGGCACTACGGCGAAATCCATCTGCTCGGTCATGCGCACCATTATTGACCGACGTCCGTCATGCGTCAACTGCTGTAATTCAGTCAGTTCCTTGACGCGTGTCGGTTGACAGACGTTGTGCAATGCACAACACTTCTGCACATGTCCGGAGCTGATCTACTCACAAGCACACAGGCGGGCCTGCTGATCGGCAAGTCGTCCCGCACCGTCATCCGGCTCATCGAAGCGGGCGAGATCCCCGTCCTCGGAAAGCTCGATGGCCCCAACGGGCCGTACGTGATTCAGCGCACTGCGGTCGAGGACTACGTGAGTCGGACGGCCGCGACGAAGGCTTCGGCATGAACATCGCGGCGGCGCATGCGGATAACGTGCCCCGGAACGCGATGGGCGTCCCGGTTCCCACGACGAACGCGGGCTTATGGCCCGACCTCGAGTTCGGCGATCCGGGTCTCCAGCGCAGCGATGGCTGCGACGAAGTACGCGTCTGCGGCCCCGACGTAGAGGTCGAGCGTTCCGAAGTCGTCGTCGGATCTGAGCGTGCGCAGTTGGTCGACGAGCCCTTGGGTGGTCGGGAGTTCGTCGGAAACGTTGGGCAGCTGCGGAAGTTCCACCACATTCTCCTTGCGTTGCACGGGCTCGTAACCCGTTATGTGACCGGACCGCTCCTTGCGGCGGTTCGGTGGTTGCAGCGTAAGGGCCGCGCTCGACAGCCCGCCGTCCCCCTCGGCGGGTTGTCGGGTCGACGGATCGATGGCGGTGAGCAGCGATGACTACGCCCTCGACATATGTGACTGCTCTCCGGGTTGACGATCTGTTCGCGGATCCGGCCTATCAGCGCGAGCTCGACGTGAACCGGGCCAAGTCGATGGCGCACACGTGGGACCCGCGCCTGGTCGGAGTCATCGACGTCTCTGATCGCGGCGAACACACTCCGCCGAACTCGCCTCGCTACGCGATCATCAACGGCCAGCACCGCTGGAAAGCGGCGCAGACGGTCGAGCCCGAGATGGTGTTGGTCTGCAACGTCCACACTGGGCTGTCGGTCGCTGAAGAGGCGCAACTGTTCTGGGACATCGACCGTAAGACGAAGAGTCTGCAGGTGTGGGACCGCTGGTACGCACGCCGCGCTGCTGGCGAACAGCGCGTACTGGACATCGACCGGATGGCGCAGTCACACGGCCTGGAAGTCACCCACATGCCCGGGCCGAACTCGATCCAGTGCTTCGCGGCCCTCGAGTACGTCTACACCAACATCGACCCTGAGGCGCTGCGCTACGTCCTCGAGTTCATCGGGGACGTGTGGCCCGGTGACACCGCCGCACGGGCGGCGCTCGTGATCAAGGGCCTCGCGCACCTTCTCTGGGAGTGCGGCGACGACCTCGACACCGGACGGCTCGCTGACGCGCTGACTGCGATCACCCCGAAGCAGCTCGTCGCCCGCGCGAAGGAATCCGCGTCGACATCCGGTGGTGCGCTGTGGAAGTGCATCGCGCGGGTCGCGGTCGCCGCCTACAACCGCGCGCCAGGCCCACGACTCTCGCTACCTGCCTGACCTCTCCCCCATCCGATTCACTCATGAAGGGCGCCAGCCTCATGTTCGAAGAACTCGTCAACACCTTCACCGAGAACCTCGCAGCCTGCTGGATGGCCGCCGCCGGAATGTTCGTCGGTGTCCTGCTCCTCATCGATCGCCGGACTCAGCGCCGCTGGGAACCGCTCACCATCAAGCACGGCGAGATCGTGGAGTCCGACCAGTGAGCGTCATCCACACAGCTCCGCACCCATCCGCCGGAACGAAGGTGCCCGCAGTGCTGCGACACGTCAACGGACCGAGCCCGGTCACGGTGACGGTCGAAGACTACTGGGATCGCAAGGCGCAGACGTCGTGGAAGACGGCCACCGACAACCGGATCGCACTCACCTACGCTCTGCGCGCAGGCCTCTCGGATCTACCGCTCGACGACGAGGTGCTGTTGTGCGTCGTCGGCCGCAGTAATCAGTTGGTCCACGTCAGTGAGCTGGTGCCCACCCCCGACCGTGCGGCGGCGACATGATGCCGGCGGAAGTGGCTGACGCACTGGCGCAGACGCATCCGACGTTGTCCGGCGCGGCATTGGACGAGCTTGCGTACGGCATCAATCGGGAGTGCGCGGCACAGGTGCTCTACGAGTTCACCCGTGGCCGTGAGGGTCACCGCGCCGGCGGGTTCCGCGTCGCGTTGTTCGTCGCGATGAGCAAGGCCGACCCGGAGAACATGGCCCGGTTGACGACCGCGTTCCCGGATGAGGCGTTGGCGTTCTCGGTCGCCCAGTTTGTTCCTGACGGGCTCGCGACGATCCGGAAGGCGGCGCGCCGTGGGTAGCCGGCATCTGCGGCTGGTGCCGCCCCTGGAGGCCGTCGTCGATGTCGCGGTGGCCGCAGAGTTCGCTCACGCTGCCCGCATCAATGAGACGGTCAACCGCATTCGGGTGCAGCACAACGTGTCTGTGGTGTTGACCGTGACCGACGTCGACGGTGTGGAGGTCGACGGCGACCCGGAGTCCGCGAAGCTCGACGAGTTCGTGATGCGCGCCGAGGCGTACATGATCGATCCCGCCCGCCCGCGTTTCCAGCTGCCGGCCCCGATGCACCGCGGCCGTCTGCGGTCGGTGGGGATCTCCTCGGCGGTATCGCGCGCGGACTTCCTGTCCACTGACGCGGTGATCCGCCGCGGCGCCGAGCTCTCCGCGCTCTACGACCTGCACAACCAACTCGCAGTCTGGCCGGCCAATGGCTAGCCGGGGTCCGCGCCGATGCTCCAAATGCAACGCGCCGGTGGCGTGGTGGCGAAATGAGGCTCAGCGCGAAGAGACGTGGATGCTCGTCGATCTGTCGTCGGACCCGTCGGGCACGGTGCGACGCACCACGCGCCCCGACCCGAACGACCGGTCACGCCAGATCGCTTGGGGTCGGCGCCTGTCCGGACTCGACCTGGCCGAGGCAGTCGGCGCCGGAGAGATGCTGTTCACCCTCCACGCCACAACGTGCACGGCCCGCCGCCCTCGCAACCCGAAACCTGCCGGGGTGGAGATCGTCCGCCCCTCCTCAACCGCACACAGGAAGTGAGACCCGTAATGCCCGACACCGCAACGCAAACACACCTCAGCGAGCAGCAGCTCGCCCGCGTCGAGGCGCTCAAGGCGGCTCGCGATGTTCTCGCGTCCAAGTCGTTCGTCTCGAGCGGCGCGGTCGACCCGGCCCCGCTCATCGACATCGCCGACTACGTCGTGACCGGAGTCGATCGACGGTTCGAGTGCGACGCCGAAGACCGTGCCGAGGCCGTACTGGGCCACTCGGTCACATCGGACAACTGACCCCACCACTGACTGCAGAGGATCAATGATGAGGAACACTCCCGGCGCCCGGGTCCTGCGGCGCTTCGACGCTGCCCACCCGGAACTACAAGAACCCACCGGCGAACCGGCGAGCCGGTTCGCCCACCGCGACGATCACCGAGACCTCACCAGCTATGAGGCGGCGATCCTCCACGGGATGGACAAGCCCGCATACCTTCCCGGCCGCGGCTACGTCGTGGTGCAGGGCGTCTATCAGGGGTACGCCGACGACCAGGTGATCATCCACGCCGACGGCTCCACCGAGTTTGTCCCGGACCCGCGGATCGCCCGCACCGTCCGCCGGCGGGCGAAGAACCGAGTCGCACGAAAGTCGCGGCGCATCAACCGGCTCGCACGAGCCTGACCGCCGTCCACCTCCCTCGCCCGCACACGATTGGAGATCTCCCAATGCCGACCGCCACCGAACCCACGACCGAGCTGGCCCACCTGAAGCCGTCCCAGCTCGTGGCGCACCCGAAGAACATCCGCCGCGACATCAGCGACATCACCAGCCTCACCGACTCGATCGCCGCGCAGGGCATCCAACAGCCGCTCGTCGTCGCACCGAACGGCAAGCCCGACAAATACATCCTGATCGCCGGCCACCGGCGTCTCGCGGCCGCGAGAAAACTGCGGCTCAAGACGGTGCCGTGCATCGTCGACACCGCGAACACCAACGAGGCCGACCAGATCGCCGCGATGCTCGCCGAGAACATCGAGCGCCAGGACCTCACCGCCGTCGAGGAGGCCGACGGCGTGGCCCTGCTCCTCGACCTCGGCCTGAATCAGAAGCAGATCGCGTCCCGCACCGGCATGACCTCGCCGCGGGTCCGCAGCCGAGTCAAGGTGGCCAAGCTCTCCGACGACGTGAAGGCCCGACTCACCGAACACGAGGTCACCCTCGCCGATGCCGTGTTCATCGCCGACCACGCCGACCACGCCGGAGATCTCGCCGAACTCGAGAACGCGCTCGGCACGAACAACTGGGCGGTCGCCAAGCAGCAGCAGCTCGACCGCGACGCCGAGCGGAAACGGGTCGCCGCGATCCGCAAGGCAGCCGAAGCCGCGGGCATAGAGGTCGTCACCGGCTGGGAGGCGCGACGCGACCTCACCTCGTCAGCGGCCGAGAAACTGGGAACGACCGCACCGGAGATGGTGCGCGAGAGCTTCGAGTGGCCGGTCGAGCAGAGCGTCCTCGAGGACGCTCAGAGTGCGGACACGGTTGCCTACCTCCACGTCGCCGAGTCGAGGTCGCTGTGGGTTGGCACCAAGATGGTGAGCGAGGAACTCGTCATCCTCTCGGCACCCGACCCGACACCGACAGCGGCCGACAACACCACCGAGACTGCTACGGACGCAGCGCCGAGTGTCGGTGGCGGTGCCACCACCGCGGACGAGCCCGCGCACCGCGAGCCGACCGACGAAGAACGCGCCGACGAGGAACGACGCGACGCGCTGAGGGCAGCGGCGACAGTACGCACCGAGTGGGTCCGCAACCTGATCGCCACCGGCGACGACGACGCCGCGACCAAGGCCACCGCACTCGCCGCAGAGCATTCCCTCTGGGGGTTCAACGAGTGGGACTTCCCCGACGCGTGGCCGTTCATCGACGGTGGAGTGGTCGCCGAGGGTGAGCTGGAATCCACGGCCCGGGCGTGGTTCTCGACCTCGCGCAAGCCGGCCAGCGTCCTCCTCGCGATCCTGTGGACGTCGGTGTTCCATACGCCTGCACGCGCTCTAGTCGATGGCTGGCTGACCCACCTTGACCTCGACGATCTGAAGTTCCTCGTCGCGTACGGCGAGATGCTCGCCGACCTCGGATACGTGCTGTCCGACGTCGAGACGGCCGTGATCGACCAGGCCCGCGCGGAGATCGCCGCCGAAGAGGCCAGCGATGAGGACTGACCGTGCATCCCGACGACTGGTGGCACTCGCTGTCGGAGAAGCGCCGAGAGCAGATCTACCGGTGGGTCAACGAACGTGGGTCGGCCGAGCATCCAGTGACACCGGGGCAACGAGAACTCTTCGCGGCGGGGGAATCTCATGAGTGACTCACACGATCCGGAGGCATGGGCTGCGCGCCCGCGGTCGCTAGACCGGTACGTCGTCAAGGAGTGCCGGGACCGCGGGGACAGTTACGAGTTCTCGACTGTCGAGCACACGGGGTTCGTCCGGTTGAAGGCCGACATCGGCGAACCGTTCGCACCAGGTGACGTGTTCGAGCTCGAAACGGTGAACTTCTCTCTGATCACCGGCCTCCGCGATGCATCGGGTCGGTGGCGGTTCCGCATGACCAACGAGCAGCTCGCGGAGCAGTCCCGCCAGCAGTCGCAGGACTTCCACAATCGCAAGGTTGTCGAGCTGGAGAAGCACAAGGCCGAGTGGTGGGCGATAGAGGAAGCACTCCCCGACTGGCTTCGCGCGCGCATCAACAGGTTCCGTGATGCGGCCGGTGAGCAGTTCCTACTCGACGGGTGGGGATACGAACTGGCGATCTGTCAGCTCGCCGAAGCGTATGCCAGCGGCGATCAGGCCCGGGTAGACGTCCTCGACGAACAGCTCGGAGCATCAGGCAACCAGCACGACTGCGCACGGCTGCTCGCAGAGCTCCACCGCCGCGGCCACTCTCCGCAAGAGATCGCTCAGGTGCCGGCGGGACTCGCCCCCATCACCGGATCGGCGGACTACTCGTGACCACGTTGATGTCGTTCACGGTGGGGACGCAGGACTTTCGTCAGGCGTTGCGGTCGGTGTCTCCGTATGCGTGTCGCGATGACGAGCTGCCGATGATCAACCGGGTGCGTTGCTATGTGGACACCGAGAACGTGACGGTCGCCGCGACGGATCGGTTCACCGCGGCGATGGGTTTGGTGTCGGTGTGGGATGCCGACTCGGCGACCGTCGGGTCGATCGACCTCACGTTGACCGATGTAGCGATGATCCTGTCGGTGTTTACCGTCGGCAAGGAGAACCGGGACGACGCACCTGAGTGGCAGCTCCGGATCGAGCTGCGCGCGAAGCGGACTCTGACGCCGGGCTCCGACTCGAATCTGGAGTCGATGGTGATCCGCGTGACGGACGTGTCCGGCATGGTGCCCGGCGAAGTGCTCGAGTTCCCGGCCATGCCAGCGCATTCGGCCTTCCCCGACATCCCGCAGCTGTTCGCGAACCAGCTTGCCCGGCCCGCCGGCCTCCTCGACACGTTCTCGGTGGACGGAGATCTCCTCGCCCGGTTGAAGGTCGCAGCGAAGGTGTACGGGAACAAGCCGCTGGTGCTGTCGACACCGGGCGCTGAGCGGTCGCCGATCCTCGCGCGCTGCGGCGATTCGTTCCTCGGTCTGGTGATGCCGACTCGCTTCGATGAGGACGATCGCCTGCGGCACAAGGGCTGGCTCGACGCGTGGGTCCGCCGGCTCCCGGTGCCTGACGTCCAGAAGGTCGTCGATCTCGACGACGTGAGTCGCATGACCTCCCACGAGAGCGCAACGCGCTTCCTGCGCGACGCCGCGCAGATCGTCATCTCCACTCAGTTCGGGTCCGCATCGATGTTGCAGCGCCGCCTCAGCATCGGCTACGGCCTGGCCGATCGGCTCCTGGACCAGCTCGCCAAGCGCGGGATCGTCAGCCACGCCGACGAAGAGAACAAGAGCCAGGCCCGCGCAGTCCTGGTCAAGGCGAGCGACCTGCAGAAGGTGCTCGACACCCTCCCCGCTGAGGAAGAGGACAACCCTGATGAGTGAGTTCCCGAAAGTCCCTACTGGGCAGCCGACGTGGGTGCGTGTCCGCCATGGCGGTGGGTGCGCGTTGCCGCGGCGCCGCGAGAAAGACGGGTCGCGGCCGGTGGTGGCCACGACGGTCAAGACGCGGCTGGTGTTCGTGCGCCGCGATGTCGATGGCTGCGAGGTGTGGCGGTTGCCGGCCGCGGCGTGGTCGCCGGGCGACGTCGTGGAGATCGGCCCGCTGCCGACCGGTGTGCGCGTCGAGTACGACCTCGGCCGACTGTTCGTGTCCCCGTTCCCGGCGATGGTGCCCGAGGCTGCGGAGGTCCCGGCATGACGAACCAGATCATCAAGACCTACGACGCGTCCACTGGGCAGACCCTCGTCCGGATCGAGGACCTGATGGTCGCGCAGACCGCGGCGACCGCGCTGGCCAGCCAGGTCCGGGAACTCAAGCTCGAGCTGGCCGAGACCGAACGCGAGCGCGCCCGCATCGTCGACCTGGAACGCACAACCGCCCACCAGCTCGAGCGGGTGACCGCGCAGCGTGACCAGCTCCGCTCCTTCATCCAGTCCGTCGTCAGCGTCGTGGGGTCCACGGGGCGGCAGTTTGCGGACACCATCACCGCCTCAGCGCGTTCGCTGGGCATCAACACCGAGGGGCTGTGGTGACGATGCGAGCACAGACCATCACCCCGCGCGAGATGACCACCGGGCAGCGTCAGATCCGGGTCGGCCAGCTCGCCACCACGCACAAACCTGAGGCGATCGCCGAACAGCTCGGCGTCCCTGTCGAACTCGTGCGAAAAGACCTGACCGAGATGGAGTTCGAGGGATACGAGCCGGTCCGGGGTCGCCCGCCTACCGGCCCCGACGGCTGCGGCACTGACTCAGGATGGTGGGCCCACAAGTACCGCAAACAGGAGCCGTGCGAGCCATGCGCGCACGCCCACCGACAGAACCGGCAGGCCTACGCGATCCGCACCGGACGCAGGAAGCGCCTCACGGTCAGTGTGATCGCCCTCGCCGCCCTGTATCTCGACGCCCCCGGCGACCAGCAGCAACGCCTGATCGGCGACCTCGGCGCCGAGGTGTGCGACGTGCTCGCCGACTACCACGCGGAGATCACGAAGGCGACCAGGCCCCGCCGCCGGCCGGGCACCGCCGAGTGCGGCACCGAACCCGGCTACCAGGCCCACAAGCACCGCAAGGAGAAGCCGTGCGCGGACTGCTCGCGCGCCCATAGCCGCGACCAGCAGGCCCGGTCGATCCGGAAGTACGGCAAGGACCGCAGTGGGCGCATCACCGTCGACGTCGACGCGTTGGCCGACCTGTACGTCCACGCCCCCGACGAGCCGCAGCAACGCCTGGCCGAGGAACTGGGTGCCGAGGTGTGCGAGGCGCTCGCCAGCCGTCACGCGAATGGAGCCACCCGATGACCACCACCCCACGATTCAAGATCGAGTACCTACCGGCGGTCGACTGGAGCACTCGCAGCCATCCGAGCGCACGGCAGTGGGGCGTCAAGCGCCACCGACGCGGCTGCTGGGTGAAGCTCGGCCGCCGCGGCTTCTCCGTCTGGTGGAGGGACGTCCGATGAACCACGCCAACATGACGCGCGTCGCGTCCCGCTGGATGCGCCACCGCGGCTGGACCATGGTCGAGCACGACGACACCCTGCGGTCCCGGATCGCGCGCGCCGTCGGCGACTGGAATCGCTGGTACTCGTGGGGGCGCCCGGTCATGTGGCTCGTCGGCCGCAACTTCTGCGGGAACGCCGACCCGCCCCGCGGACGCGACCTGTGGTGGATCCCCACCCAGTACGTCGAAGGCATCGCCACCTCACTCGTCGCCGACTTCGACCAGCGGTTCGGCTGCTACATCACGACCCGGTATGCCGATGTCCGCGCCACGGGCGGCGACATCCCCTGGCGGCTCTACGACCTCCAAGACGACGGCCGCACAACCAAGGTCGGCCTGTATCCCAACCACCCCGACCACGGCGGCAACTTGCAACCCCTCCCGTGGCAGGACATCAACGCAGGCCTGTTCGTGTGGTGGTTCCTCTGGCAACACAAAGCCCGCGCCCAGTGGTTCGGGCTGCGCCGCTGGATCTACTACAAGGCACTGCACGCAGCCGTCCACGGCAAGGTCCCCTTCACCTGCCAACAAACCCCACCACCACGGTCAGGCGGCTATTCCCACTGGCACTGCGAGTTGAAGCGAAAGCACAGGGGCGACCACAGATTCCGCAGTTATACGTGGGCGACGAGTCGCGTCAGCTACCAACCGACCGGAGACATGTGATGACCCAGCAGCAAGTTCGCGTCACTCCGCACGTTCGCCCGAAGCAGGCGATCCAGTGGGATGGCCGCTACCACAGCGGCGAGGAGATCGCCCGACTGCTCAACGGCCGCGTAATCGTGTGGCCAGTGCCGAAGGGCTACGAGCACCACCTGCGCGACGAGCACGAAACGGACCGCAGCCGTGGGGATGTGCTCGACCACGCGGATGCGTTCCTCGTCGTCCACCGCAGCGCCACGGACCCCAGCCCACAGCGGGTGCCGGCACGATGGTGGTTCGTCTGGGATGACGACGACGTCGAAATCCTGAACCCGGCCGAGTTCGACCGCGCGTACGCCGTCGCAGAGGACGTCTCGTGATCGCGGCCTCGCGCATGATCACGGGTGCAGTCGCGTTCGTCGACACCGAGACCACCGGCCTCGGCCGCGACGCCGAGGTCTGGGAGTTCGCCGCGATCATCCGCAGGCCCGACGGGTCGGAATCAACAGTGCACCTGCACATCGACCACGACTTCGCCGCGGCCGCCACACTCCGCGAGGACTTCCGAGCCGACCACGACCACCGGTTCGGGGCCGCCAGCGACATGCACGTGTACACCCGCGCCGGCGCAGCGAGCATCATCCACGCCGCGCTCACCGGAACCCACATTGTCGGCGTCAACCCCACATTCGACGCAGGGATGCTCGACCGACTCCTCGCGATAGCCGACCTGGAACCGTCGTGGCACTACCACCTGCTCGACCTCCCCGCGGTCACCCTCGGCGTGCTCCTGGCCGCCGGCGAGCACATCGCGCTCCCCTGGCGCTCAGACGACCTCTCCGCGCGCGTCGGCGTGCCCACCACCGACGAGGACGGAAAGCCGCTGTACGCCCGCCACACAGCCATGGGCGACGTGATGTGGACGCGCGACTGGTTCGACGCGCTGTCACCGCCACGACCTTCTGACGGCACGACTACGACGTACAGGTGCCGCGACTGTGGTGGTCAGTGGACGTGGCGAAACACCCCCGACGGCGCGCGCGGCCTCGCTGAGACCCAGGCGCTCCACGGCGGCCAGCTGCAGCCGATCGAGCCGGAGCGCGAGCAATGAGCCGAATCGGTCCGGGATCGACCGTCACCACAGAGACCTCGGCCGGTGCGCCGCGCCGGTGGAAGGTCAAGGACGACGGGGCATTCAAGGAGATCCGTCGACCGGCCGGCTTCACGAAGTCGTGCGACTGCGAGTCGTGCAACAGCAACCCGCGCGCCCACGGCGGTGAGAGCTGATGTCGCAACGCATCCGGCGCCACCGCATGAAGGGCTGGCGGATGCCCGAGGGTGCGGTCTACGTCGGTCGGCCATCCCGGTTTGGCAACCCGTTCGTCGTCGGCGAGGTCTACGACCGTCTGCACTACCGCAGCAAGACCATGTCGGGCGCCAAGGATCTGCGCGTCCGAGACCGGGCGCACGCCGTTGATCTGTATCGCCGGTGGCTCAACGGGACAGTGCATCATCTCAACACGTTTGATCCGCCGACAGAGCGGGAGATCTGTCAGCAGCTCCACGGCCGGGACCTCGCTTGCTGGTGCCCGCTCGATCAGCCGTGCCACGCCGACGTACTTCTCGAACTGGCGAACGGTGGCGATGGGTGATGGCTCGCGCTCCCCCCTCCCCTGGCGTCATGTCGTGTGGTGCTTCGTTTCCAGTGTGAAAGTGAGTGTGTCCGTTGCCGTTCTTCCAGGTTGATGATCAGTTGCCGCAGTCGCGTAAGACGCGTCAGCTGGTCGAGCCGGTGATGGATGGCACCGTTGAGGGTCTCGCGGCGCTCGGTTTGTGGATGCTGTCGGGTGCTCAATCCCAGGTGTTGGGTGCGGGTACCGATGGTTTGGTGTCCCGGGCCGATCTGGTGCGCGTGATCCTCAACCCAACGGTGGCCGAGCAGCTCGCGCAGCGGCTCGTCGATGTCGGGTTCTGGCACGCGTCCGGGCATGACTGCCCGCGGTGTCCCGCGGTTCCGCAGGGGCATTGGCTGTTTCACGACTGGTTCGATATGCGCTACACCCCGGCGGCGCAGGCCTCGATAAACAAGGCCAAGCGCCAGGAACTGAAGGACCCCAAACTCATCGCCCAGGTGTGGGCGCGTGACTGCATCGACCCTGCCGACCCCGCTGTGGGTGGGTGCCGCTACTGCGGGGCGACGCTGAAGTTGAAAGACACACGCTCACAGAAACGTCCACACCTCGACCATGTGGACCCGCGGAAAGTCGCGGGCATCCGCAACGTCGTGCTGGCGTGCCATGAGTGCAATCAGAGGAAGGGCAACCGGACACCGCAGGAGGCCGGCATGACGCTGCTGCCACCGCCCCGTCCGTCGTTGTCCGATGCGAGTGAGGACACCCCTGGTAGTGGTGGCCCGGTCGCGGAGACAGGTGACGCCGCTGGGCCGTCCGGATCGGGTCGCTCCCGTCCGGCCGATCCCGCCGCACCGCCCGCGACGTCCGGAGCAGCCACACCCGTGGAGCCTCACTCGCCGGTCCGATCAGGTCGCCGCGAAGGTCGACCGTCGGAGGCTGGTGACGCCGCTGGGCCGACCATGCCGGGTACATCCCGGCCGGTCGATCCCGCCGCACCCGCCCCAGACGGTCGACCGCCCGGCGACCACCCGCCGGACCACTCTGAAACCACCCTGGTACCAGCCGGAAACCAGGCCGTTCGAGCTGTCCCGCGCGGGCGCGGGCCAGGTCAGGGTCAGGGTCAGGGTCAGGGTGTGGGTTGGGGTCTGGGGAAGGGTGAGAGCTCTGGGTTGCCGCAACCCACCACCCAACCGTCACCCGGTCCTCGAAAGCCCCGTCGCCGGAAACGTCCCCGATCCCGTTCCCGTGCCCAACCCGCTTCTGAGGATCTCTCCCCCACCCCGGGGTCTCTGGATGCTGGTCTGCCACCCCCGGGCGTGCAGGCCCCGGCCAACGGGTTCGGTTCCCCCTGGCACGGCTGGCGCGGCCCGCCGTCGCCGGTCACCTCAACCGATTGCCCGACCCATCACCTACCCGAGCCGTGCTGGAAGTGCGGCGACGAAATTCAGGAGAACGCCGATGGACCCGCATGATCATGATCACGAGTACGACGACCTCGACCACGCCGACTGGGCGGGACGCTGACGATGGGCTGCCGGTGGGAGGTGCTCGCCTGGGCGGACCTCGGCGACGAAGATCCCCGCGACTTCGTTCAGTACCAGGGCGATTCGTTCATCGCGGCCGTGCGCGCGGCCCTCGCAGCTTGGCGCGGCGGCATCGGCTGCATCACCGTGAGGTGGCGGCGCTGATGGCCGCGGCCGAAGACTCTGAGAGCCATCACCGCGTGACCGGCGTTCTGCCGCGCGCTGGTGCCACCGGCGTCCCGACGTCGTCGTGTCGGCACTGCGGCCATCCGATCGCTCGGATGGGCACGCCGTGGGGTCCGAAATGGTTTCACCTACCCACACATTCGCGGTCGTCGCAGTACGAGCGGTACTGCCGGCTCCGCACCGCTGAGCCCGAGGAGGCCACCGTTGAACCGCACTGATGACCTGATCGGCGACATCGACGCACTGATCGACGACCAACTGGCCCAGGGAGAGGCCGTCGCAGAGGCCCGCGCGGACGACGCGGATCGCC
Source organism: Gordonia sp. UCD-TK1 (assembly GCF_001691435.1). Lineage (NCBI taxonomy): Bacteria > Bacillati > Actinomycetota > Actinomycetes > Mycobacteriales > Gordoniaceae > Gordonia > Gordonia sp. UCD-TK1. Next base: position 14,375 of record NZ_LZMP01000021.1, read on the forward strand.
CGTGCGGGCATTGCGGATCGGACTGGCACGGATTGCCGATCACTGAGCGTCTCGAGGAGATGCGCCTCGAGTACGGCAACCGTGTCGCAGAAGCGAGGCGGCGCGGCGAGGAACCCGAGTACGCCGACAGCGCGATCATCGACGGATACCGTTACGCCGACGACGATTCCGAGGTCCTCTGCCCGGGCTCAGAGTTCATCGGCGCGCTCACCACAGCGCAGGTGGGCTTCGCCGAGAACGGACGGTCGTGCACCTGCCGGTTCTGCACCCTCGCGGCAGCCCGGCGCACCTCGTTCGCGGCGATGGTGGGCGGCCAAGTGTCGACCTGGATGATGCCGCCGCGCCCGATCCGCGGCCGCGCTCGGTGGCTGCGCGCCAATCTCACGCACCTGCGGGATGCCGAGATGGTGGACATCGACATCGAGTACACGACTATGTCGGTGTTCGGGCTGAGCACGCAGGTCCGTGGTCCCTCACGCAATGCAGTGCTGACCATCGTGGTCAACCACGTGCGGGCGTCGCTGAATTTGGTTCCTGACGCCTCCCGCGACTTTGCGGTGCGTGACGTTGCGTACGACGAGGACAACCCTGATGCGTCGTACCTGCGGGCGTTGGCGATTCACACACGCGAGGACCCGCCTGATCTGGGCGGCCAGCTCGAGTGGGTGGAGGTCGACGGCCCGCACGGAGATCCGATCGTGTGGTCGTCGTCGACCGAGGTCCAACCGTATGGGTGGGACTGGGCCTTGCTCATCGCCGCCGGGCTGCGCAGGCCACAGTTCGATTGGGGAGGCGTTATTTGGGGTGCTCCGTGGGTGGTGTGGCGCGACGGTGCGATTGCCGAGGGTGATCGTGTGGGCGTGGAGATCGATGGTCGGGTGTTCGTGGACGAGGTGACGAACGCCGATCCACGCAGCTTCACGATCGGCGGCACCCCGGCGACACCGCGTCGTTCTGGGCGACTGCTTTCGGCGTTGCGGCGGTTGAGGTTCGTTCCGTGACGGCGACGGCGCGGGCGCTGCCACCGCCGGAACGGAAGGTGACGCCAGATCGGTTGCGACGCCTGCTGTATTGGCTCACGCAGGACTGGATTCACCTGTCGCGTGCGTTGCCCACCCCGTCGTCGCGGGGCGGGCGCTCGTCGAATGTGAAGGAGTACGGCCACCCTGCAGAGTGGGCGTCGGATCAGTGTCGGCATATCGCGGATCTGTTCTGGGAGTGGCACAACCTCGTGGCCACCGACCGGGGCGAGTCACTGCCGACACCGATGTGTTCACCGGATGGCCGGCGGATGCGCACTGAGCGCCAGGTAATCGTGGCCGCGTGGAAGTACCTCGAGCCCAGGCTTGAGTGGATGCTCGAGCGCCGGGTCCCGGTGTCGTCGATGTCGATGCCGGCGCCATGGCTGTGGGAGTGGGAGCTGGAGGACGACGCGTTCAGCGAGTTGTTCGACGTGCACAACGCGATTCGGCGTCGGACTGGTCACGCGACGATCCGTCATCTGCTGCCGCTGCCGTGCCCACTGTGCCAGATGTTGACGTTGGTCCGTCGTCGCGGGATGGATGGCCTGGACTTCATCGTCTGCGACGAGTGCGGGTACTACGTGGCCGATGAGCACTACGACTTCCTGGTGACGTTGATGCTCGACACGCAGATGAAGGGCCAGTAGCCGATGGATGGTGCTACGTGTAGCATGAACGCGTTGGCATTGCTATGCCCGGAACCCCCGCACCGCTTCGGTGTCGGGGGTTTCGTCGTTCGGGTGGAGGCTATCGAATGACCCAGACAGCGGCCGTCCTCGCACCTGAGGGCACCGACTCCCTGATCACCGCCGACGAGGCAGCAACCCTGTGCGGGGTGTCGGCCAAGACGGTCCGGTCCTGGGCCAACCGCGGGTACTGCACCCGCGACCGCGCTCGCCACAAGCTGGAAGTAGTGGGACGAGATGAGCAGGGCCGCAACCTCTATCGCGCGATTGACGTAGCCAAGGCCGAGTACGCAACCAGCCGTCGGTCACGTCGATGACCACCAAGACCACCACCGAGAAGGGTCTCGGGTGGGACCACCAGCAGCAGACAGACGCACTCAAGACCGAGCACGTCGACGGCACGCCGTGCTGGTGGTGTGGCCTGCCGATGTTCCTCGATCCGCTACTCAACTGGGACCGACGGGCTCTCTCCGGCGACCACAGCGTCCCCCGGGCGGCCGGCGGCATGGTCACCGACCGGCTCCTGCACGGTAAGTGCAACTCCATGCGCGGTGACGGCTCACGCGATGACCAGAGACCGAACGTGACGGGAGTTGGAGTGCCCGAACAGCTTTCGGACTTCGACTTGCGCCGCATGGACTGGCCCATCTGACCCTGCCGGACCCCCCACCCCGCCGGGGGCGGGGTCTACCCCCCACCCCCTGGATTATTCGGGGGTGGGGGTGCCCCTGACGCCCCGCGGTAGTCAGGATTTTTTTGACGGCCGGCACTTTTCGGTCCGGACGGGAGGCGAGGCGTCAACGGGGTCCCATTGCCCTCAAAGCGCGGCCAAGTAAGGGGTCTGAACTGCCCTGGCGCCGTTGCTGCGTCTCGACCCTCCGCGTCGCATCCGGGAGGTGACGAATCTCGTGGACTTCACTGGGATGGAACCGAACTCGGAAGAGTTGTTCGACTCGTTGTACAGCGAAGGCGACGCAGAATCGGTGCGAACCCTCGCCGTCGAGGCGGTTCGGACGTGGAATCGGCTGTGCAAGCTCAATCAGCTGATCTCGGGCGACGTCGACACGTGGATGACGCTGGTGACCAACGATTCCGGCGAGGTTCGCGTGTCGATCGACGCGGCGTTGAGCGCCGCGCGCACGCAGGCGTCGTCGTATCGGATGTTGCTCGAGCAGATCTGGCGTCAGAAGGACGGCGCGGGCGCTGGTAGCGGCGGAACTGGCGACGATGTCGACGGCGTGACCGACGAGGACGGCTAACCGGTGACGGTGCTGGCCGAACGACCGGCTGATGTCGAGCTGACGGCCGAGGAGCTGATCGCTCAGCTGCCCGAGGCCGGCGACTACCCGGACTGGCCGACTCTCACCGGCCGCCAGGAGCCCGCGCACCACTCGGCGTTCCCCGGTGACGAGACCCGCGGACAGAAAGCCGAACTCCTGGGCACGCGGATCGGCCTGCGGCTGATGCCGTGGCAGCGCGACACTCTCAACGAGTGGCTGCGCACCCGCCCGAACGGCGGCTGGACCCACCCGTCGTGCTGCCTGATCGTCCCGCGGCAGTCCGGCAAGTCCGAGTTGCTGATGCTGCGCTGCCTCTACGGTCTGTTCGCGCGCGGCGAGAAGATCGTGTTTACCACGCAACGCTGGGAAACCGCGCTCGAGTTGGGCGAGCGCATGATCGCGATGATCGACGACCGTCCCTCGCTCAAACGGCGGCTGGCGACGAAGCCGACGAAGTCTCAGGGCCGGGTGGTCATCAAGACCAAGCCGAAACTGCGCCCTGACGGCTCGGTCCTGGTGCCGGCAGCCAAGATCGCGTTCGCGCCTCGCTCCAACGACGCCGGCCGCGGCTTCACCAAGGTCGATCTCATCGTCTACGACGAGGCGTACAACCTGACCAGCGGGCAGCGCGCGGCGCTCGCGTGGACGCAGATGGCCGCGGACTCAACGCAGAAGATCTACACCTCTAGCGCGGTCGACGAGATCGAGCACAAGAAGGGTCACGCGCTCGCCGGTATCCGCCGCCGCGGCCTGGGCAAGGGCCGCGGACTGGCGTTCCGCGAGTACATGGCTCCGGCGGCGTTGAAGTGGGACACGTTCGAGGCCGCTCGGTACGCGTGCCCGAGTTACGGCGTCATCCAGACCGACGACAAGATCACCGAGGCGCTCGACGAGGTGACGTCGCTGAAAGATCAGCGCGACTACGAGACCGAGGGCCTCGGCCGCGGGCACTGGCCCAAAGATCCCGACAAGTCCAGCTCCGTCATCCCCAGGAACACCTGGAACGACCAGATCGCACCGCCCACCATGGTGCTGCACGGCTCGATCGTGCTGGCCGTGGACCGCGCGTACGGCGGCGACCGCGAGTGGGCGATCGTCGCCGCGCAGCGGGCGCTCAACGGACGAATCCACCTCGACGTCGGGTGGTGCGGGTCGACCGACCGCAATGCGCAGATGGTCGGGATGCTGCAGAAGTGCATCGACATGTGGGATCCGGTCGCGCTGGTCATCGACAGCAAGTCGCCGGCCGCGGTCCTCAAGCCGCTGCTGATCTCGGCCGGCATCGAGCCCGTCATGACGAACACTCCGCAGATGGCCATCGCCTGTCGTGGGTTCCTCGACGACGCAACCGATGAGCAGCTCTATCACCCCGGACAGACCTGGTTGACCCGCGCCGCGCTGGGCGCCACGCAGCGCGTCATGCCGCAGGGCGACTTCGCATGGGGCCGTGACAGTGCGGCCATCGCACCGCTGGTCGGCGCGACACTCGCCCGCTGGGGACTGCTCGAGTTCGAGATCGACGGCGCCGGCACATTGCCGGAACTCCCCGCCGACGCGCTCACGACCGAAGCGATCGACGAACCGATGTGGACGCCTGACGACGATTTCGACGCCCTCGAGGCGGCGTTCTGACCATGGATGGGAGGTGCCCGTGACTGAACCGCTGACGACAACGCACGATGAGGGCGCGTTGCCTTCTGTCGAGGTCGGCTACGTCAATCCGAACGGTCGGGATTGGCAGCAGTGGGACGACGGAGAGCGGATCTCCACTCTTCAGTGGCCGCAGTCGGTGGACATCTACTACCGGATGCCCCGCGAGGACGGCCGCGTCACCTCGTTGCTGCAGGCGATCACACTTCCCGTGCGCCGCACCGGCTGGTATCTCGATCCCAACGGCGCGCGGGACGAGGTTGTCGAGCACGTCGCCCAGGACTTGAATCTGCCGATCCTCGGCGCCGACCCGGCTGCGTCGACCACTTCGGCGCAGCGACGCCCGCGCGCGCGTTTCTCCTGGGCGCAGCACCTTCAGATGGCCCTGCTGCAACTGCAGTACGGACACTCCTACTTCGAGCAGGTCTACCGGGTGGTCGGCGAGGGCGCAGCCAAGCGGTACCGCCTGCGTAAGCTCGCCCCCCGACCTCAGCGCACCATCTCGAAGATCTACGTCGAGCGCGACGGCGGGCTGCGGTCGATCGTGCAGAACCCGCCCGCATTCGACGGACGAACCGTCTACGCCCCGACCGGCATCGAGATCCCTGTGCACAAGCTCGTCGCATACGTGCGCGATCCCGAACCCGGCAACTGGGTGGGGACGTCGATCCTGCGACCCGCCTACAAGCACTGGATCCTCAAAGACGACACCCTCAAGGCCCAGAGCGGCGGCATTCGCCGCAACTCGATGGGCGTGCCGGTGGTCACCTGCGCGAAAGACGATCCCAAGCAGGTCGCCCGCGCGCAGGAGATCGCCTCGAGCTTCCGCGCCGGCAACCACGCCGGTGTCGGACTTCCCCCGGGATGGACCCTGGAACTCAAGGGCGTGTCGGGCAACCTTCCCGACCCGCAGCGCGCGATCGAGTACAACGACAAGCAGATTGCGCTGGCCGGGCTCGCCCACTTCCTCAACCTCGACCGCGGCGGCAGCTACGCGCTCGCCTCGGTGCAGGCCGACACCTTCGTCCAGTCCGAGCAGACCCTCGCCGAATCCGTCTGCGAGACGGCCAATCACCACATCGTCTGGGACATCGTCGATCTGAACTGGGGCGAGGACGAGCCCGCCCCCAAGATCGTGTTCGACGAGATCGGCAGCCGTCAGGACGCGACCGCGGCCGCGCTGAAGATGCTCGTCGAGGCGGGCCTCCTGTCGCCGGATGTGTTCGTGGAGCGCAAGGTCCGGCAGAACCTCGGCCTGCCCATCCCCTCCTCCGACGACGAGGCCCGCGACGAGGACCCTGACGTCCCCGCGCCCGCGGGCGTGACCTCCACTCCCCCTGCACCGGTCGCCGCTGAGCGCGGCCGACGCCTGCGCGCCCATCCCAATCAAGGTGAACTGTTTTGACCACTCCCGTCATTGAGGTTCCGACGCCGCTGCCGCTGTCGCGGCTGCCTCAGGTCGAGTTGATGAAGACCGGCACCTGGCGAGCATCCACGGGCCTGCACACCTTCACCACCGAAGACCTCACGAACGCCGTTGCCGCGCTGGACTGCCCGGCTGTCCGGCGCCCGATCCTCAAGCTCGGCCACACCGACCCGCGGTTCGACGGTGAACCGGCCGTCGGCTGGCTGGCGAACATGGCCACCGCCGACGACGGACACACCCTGGTCGCCGATTTCGTCGGAATGCCCGGCTGGCTCGGTCCGATCCTGGCCTCGGCGTTCCCTGACCGCTCGATCGAGGGCGAATGGCACCACCAGTGCGCTCTGCGACACGATCACGGGTTCGTTCTGACTGGTCTTGCGCTGCTTGGCGTCTCACACCCGGCGATCGGCACCCTCGCCAGCCTCCAGGACGTCGCCACCCTCTACGGCGTCGACGTCGCCGCCTCATCCAGCGATGCCGGGACACCGTTCACCGTCGAATTGAAGGGACAACCCATGAGCAACCCTCTTCAGGTGGTTGCCGCCAGCGTCACCACCGAAGATGTGCGCCGCGCGTACTACGACGACGCGCCGTGGTCGTACTGGATCGAGGAGTTCTCCCTCGATCCGATGCAGCTAATCGTCGTCGACGACGACTCCGGCGACCGGATGCGCGTCCCGGTGGTCGTCGCCCCGGACGGCGACGGCGCCGACGGCGTCACCTTCGGCACACCGGTGAAAGTCGCTGTGCGCTACGAGGACGTCACCGCGCCGACAGCCGCCCCCGCGCCGGCCCCGGACGGCGAGACCGCCGCCGCGTCGGCCCCCACAGTCATTCGGTACGCCTCGCGCGCCGAATCTCGCCCAGACCGCCCGGTCTCGGCGTCCACCACTCCCGCCGCTGCTGCGGACGGGGCAACCACAGAAGGAGGTTCGGGCGTGGAGATCACGAACGAACAGCTGGCCGCCCTCCGCACTGCTCTCGGGCTTGCGGACGACGCCGACCTCGACGCGATCATCGCCGCGGTCGAGGCCCTCGCCACCACGGCCGAGGAGGCCGCCGCAACCGCCGGTACGTCGCAGGTCGCCGCCGCCGCTGCGGCCGACAGCGTCGTGTCGATCGACCGCGAGGCGTTCGCGACGCTGCAGCGCGAGGCGTCTCTCGGCCGCGAGGCCCACGAGCGTCAGCAGCGCGAAGACCGCGAGCGCGTCGTCGACGCGGCGATCGACGCCGGGAAGATCCCGCCGGGCCGCCGCGAGCATTGGCTCACCCTCATGAGCCGGGACGAGGAAGGAACTCGTCAGACCCTCGCGTCCATCCCGGCCGAGACCGTGGTCTCGCTGTCGGAGACGGGCCACAACGTGGCGCCCGAGGGCACCGACAACAACGACAACCTGGGCTGGTTCGACTCCGCGCCGACCGCCCCGAACAAGGAGGGCTGACCCATGGCCAACGAGAACGTCGCGGTTTACGAACCCGGCCAGGACATTTCGGGCCGCTGCTCGGCAGCGGTGACCGGCAAGCGGTTCCTCAAGATCTCCGGGAACCGCGCGGCCGGCAACGTCGCCGTCGCGCACGCTGATGCCGGCGGCCGCGTCTGCGGCGTGTCCGGCCGCGACGCCGCCAGCGGCGAGCTGGTGCGGGTCATGCGCGGATCGGGTCGAGTCGTCTTCGTGACGGCCGGCGCGGCTTTGGCCGCGTTCCAGGAGGTCGAGGTCGGGGCGAACGGCGTGGCCGTCGTCAAGGCATCGGGTGTGGCTGTCGGCTACGCCGTCACCGCAGCAACCAACGGCGGCGACGCCGAGATCAACCTGTACTGAAGGGAGTACACCCATGCCGAATCCGGCTCCGGTGGCGTACCCGCTCGGCGCGCCCACCATCAGCAACAACCAGCTCACCGTCGACACTGCGCTCAAGCAGCCCGGCCGCATCACCAAGCGGCTCGCCGACCTGACGCTGCAGAAATTCATCGTCGACAAGATCTTCGCGTCCTCGGGCGCGTCGGTCGCCGCCGGTGCGGTCATCTACGACCAGCTCACCGCGAACGAGCTCTACCTCTCGCGCGACGTCGAGGAACGGGCGCCGGCCACCGAGTACCCGGTGATCACCAGCGACCGGACCGAACCGAAGGTCGCGAAGTCCGAGGACTGGGGCGGTAAGTTCTGGATCTCCGACGAGGCGGTCAAGCGCAACGACAAGGTGCACTTCGACAATCAGGTCACCCAGCTCGCGAACACCATCGTGCGCAAGGTCAATTCGCGGGCGGTCTCCACCCTCGAGGCGGCGATCGCCACGGTCGGTGGCGCCGCAGTGGTCCCGGGCCATGACTGGTCGGACGTGACCCTCACCGGCACGTCTCCGACGCCGAACAACGAGCGCCCGTTCGCCGACTTCGCTGCCGTGCAGCTCGCCGCCGACAAGGAAGAACTCGGCGTCGAGTACAACCTGTGGATCCTCAATCCGCAGGAGAAGCACAACCTGCGGGTCGCCTACGGACCCGACATCGACGAGATCCTCCGCGAGGCCGAAATCGAGATCTTCGCATCGAACCGCGTCACCGCGGGCGAAGGCTACGCGGTCGCGACTCGCCAGGTCGGATTCCTCGACTACGAAGAGGGTCTGTCCAGCGAGACCTGGCGCGAGCAGAAGACACGCCGCAACTGGGTGCAGTCGTGGGTGAAGCCGATCATGGGCATCACCAACCCGTACAGCATCAAGAAGGTCACGGGGCTGGCAGGCTGATGGCAAAGAAGACGATCCGCGTCGCGACGTGGGAGTACCGCGACAAGGCCAAGAAGCGGCGCCGCGCCTACTACGGCGACGTCGTGGATCTGCCCGCGGCCGAGGTCAAACGCGGCGAAGCTGCGGGGGTGTTCGGGGCGTTCGATGCTGTCGCCGACGAACAGCCCGCGGTGCCCGCGGTGCCCGACCCGGCGACCGGCGACGAGCCGAAGGGCACGTTGCCGGCGGTCCCGGAATCTGGTGATTCGGGTGACTCCGACGGCGACGATCTCGCGGGCCTGGGCGACGGCGACAACGTCGACGGCCAGGACACCAGCACCGATGCCGATCCCGCGAGTGGCGACGGTGCAACTGAGCCGGACGCTGCGACCGCCGCAGCCCAGGCCGCTGCCGCGGTTGGGGCTACCAAGATCGCGCGGCCGAAGAACACCGCGCCGATCGAGGACCTGGTCGACTACGCGGAGTCCATCGGGATCAATCGCGCCGAGGCGGCAGCCATGGAACGCGCCGACCTGATCAAGGCGCTGTCATGAGCGCGGGTGAGGGTGCGCCTCCGGCCTTCGTGTCGGTGACCGATCTGGTCAGTGTGTGGCGCGCCCTCACCCAAGCTCAGCGGACCTACGCCGCCGATCTCCTCGACGCTGCCGGGGAGAAGATCCGCGACGAGTACCGCCAGGCCTTCGGCACCGAGATCGACCAGTCGAACCCGGCGGCGCGCACCGTGTCGATCGAGATGGTCAAGACCGCCATTCAGACCGGCGCCTACGTCGGTCACATCCAGTACGGACGCCTCGAGGGGCCGCGGCAGAAGTCCGGCACCCTCGCCAATCCTGGCGGCGCGCTGGTGTTCACCGACTACCACCGCGAGCAGCTCGGCATCCCGACCCGCGCACTCGCGCAGGCCTACTTCGACGACTGCTCTGATGCTCGGTTCTGAGACCGTCGTCCTCACCGGCGAGGTGCGCCGCGACTCCGACAACAACCCCGTCCCGGGGTCCGGATCGCTGACCGTTGATGGCTGTCTGGTCGAGACCATGTCGGTCTCGGAAACCGCCGAGTCGGACAGGGATTCACGGGTCACCGTCATCCGCGTGTTCCTGCCGATCACCGACGGTGTGGACGGCCGGACAGCGGTCACCGTGCGCGGCCGCACCTACCGAGTGGACGCCGATCCCGAGCCGTACATCGACGACGACGACCCCGAACTGTCCGGGTACGTCCTCACCGCCCGACGCGCAAAGGGGTGATCCCGTTGGCTCGCAGTGGTTTCCGAATCGACCGCAGAGGCGTCCGAGAGATCCTGAACCGCGCCGAGACTGCCGAAGTGGTAAACGAAGTCGCCGAGCAGATCGCGAACAACGTCCGCGGCCTCGTCGACGACGACGTGGAAGTGCTCGTGGAGGCCTACCAGACCGACCGCACCGCCGCCGCCGTCACGATCGCCGATCCCCGCGGCATGGAGTACCAGGCCACCAACGGCGCACTCACCCGCGCGGCCGCGGCTGTGGGCCTCGAGGTCACCTCGCGGTGACTTCCCCGCAGGTGTACGAGCCCAGCGATGCGCTCAAGCCGGTGAAGGCCTTCCTGATCGCCGAGTTCGCCGCGGCCGGCGCCCCGTTCGACACGGTGCGCGTGGCACTGAACGAAGACGACTGGGAGCCCGGCGCCACCGACGGCCCACAGCTGGTGCTCTACGACGACGGCGGCCCACTCGAGTGGCCGATCACCTCGCGCGTAACAGTGCGTGTAACGGTGTGGTCCACCGGCCGCGACCTGTCCCGCACGATCGCCAAGCGCGCGGTCGGATTGCTGCTATGCAAGCCAATCCCCGGTGTCGCCCAAGTCCTTCCGGGCATGAGCATCATGGACGCCCGGGATTCCAAGACGCTCGCCGAACTGGCGACGTTCACCGTGCGCACCCGCGTACGCACCACCGCCCTGTAGCAGGGCTCTAGTCCACCACCCCTCTCCCTGTGGGTGGAGCCGCACAGAACTGTCCAACCCACAACCCGAGAGGGGTTTATCGCCATGGCTGGTGATCCGAACAACGTCCATATCTGGGCCGAGGCCGACGTGCTGGTCCTCAAGCCCTCCGACATCGCGACCGGCGAGACGATCGAAGACATGGTGCCGGCGACCGCCGACGCCGCGTTCGACGCGCTGTGGAAGCCCGCCGGGCTCCTCAACGGCGACGCCGGTTTCGAGGAGTCCGCCGAGTGGGACGAGACCGAGCACCCGGCGTGGGGCTACGGCGTCATCAAGGTCGGCTACAAGGACTTCAAGATGACCCGCACGTTCACCACGCTCGAGGAGAACCCGACGGTGCGGTACCTGCGATCGAAGAACGACACCGCCACTGCGGTCAAGGTGTCCAAGCCCGCCGATGTCTACCTGGCGTTCGAGAAGCGTGACGGCGACGGCAAGCTCCACCGCCTGATCTCGAAGATGCCGGCGTCGGTGGTCTACGGGGGCCGGACCGAGAACGAGTCGGACCTGCCGGAGATCGAGTTCACGTCGAAGATCTTCCCGAACTCCGACAAGGAGCTGTTCTTCATCCAGGAGTCGGCGGCGTGATCGCGGTCCGGTTCACCTCCGATCACGAGCCTCGACGGGAGGGCGACGTCGTGCGTTACGACGACGCGTCGGCCGCCCACCTGGTCGAGGCCGGTGTCGCCGAGTACGTCGACGACACCGTGGCCGCGCGGCCGGAACCGGCCCGGGCCCTGGGGGTCGAGGTCGAACACACCCCCACCGGCGCCGATGCGCCACAAACTGCCAGCGCCAGCGACGGCGACTGAGCATCGATCGTCGCCGCGGCCGGGTTCTTGTGCGGTGCCCGGCCGCGGCGGCTCCCCCACCCGCACAACTCACCGCACAAGCCGCACAAGGAGTGACCTTCGCATGCCCGAACAGACCAAGACCGACCTCGACGCACCGCACGTCGTCATCGACCGCCGCGACCAGAAGCTCTACCTCGACGGCGTCGAGTTCCCCTACCTGATCGACGAACGCGGGCCCGAGGTCGAAAACATCGCTGACGCCAACAGCTTCCCGATCGTGCTGATACCGGTCATCGCCTCCGACGTCCGAGTCATCCCCGTCCAGGAAGGCCAGCCCGCAGCCCGCCGCGAGGCCTCCGAATGAAGCTCATCGGTATCAACGATCCGAGCGGCACGCGAATCTACATCAACCCCATGCAGATCACGCTCATGCGCCGCGTCGTGCTGCCGGACCACGCCCCGGCGCTGGAAATCAACCTCGGCGTGCAGTCGGTGACGGCCCCGGGCGTAGACCTCGAGGAGTTCGCGGCTGCGGTCAACAGAGAACTCAACGACGACACCGCGGGCGGCCGCTGATGCGCCTCCCCAGTGACACCGAGATCCACTCCGCGGCTGATCGTCTGACGCGCCAGGGCGTGCCCGACCTGTTCGACGCCAACGGCCAAGTTCGGCATGACAAACGCGCGCAGGTCGCGAAGGCAATCCAGATGGCGGGCAACGAGACCCGCCTCGAGCAGGTGGCGGCGACGAACGCCAAGAAGTTCGCTGCGCGCGTGCGCCAACTACAAGATGCCCTCCACGAGGAGGGCGTCATTGGTGAATCGTCCGCCCGGGTCCTCGGCGCTGTCGCGGCGCCGCTCTGGCGGGAGCTGAAGGAGAAAACCGCACATGACACGAAACGCTGACGAGATCAGCATCGACGACTACGACGCCGGCGACTACGACGACGGGCCGCAGGAGTACGACCCGCGCCGGGCCGATCATCGCCGCAACCAGGACGCGCCCGCCGACCTCGAGCCGATCAACTCCGGTGGTTACGACGAGCCGGCGATCGAACTGCCCGATCCCGGGCCGAAGCGCAGCGGCACGCAGCGTGCAGGGAACAGAGCGCAGCGCCGTGCCGCGGCCCGCGAGCACGAACCGTCGGACGACTTCCCGATCGAGCGCGAGGCGAACGGCATCACCGTCGTGGCTGTGCCGTACGACGGCGAGATCTACTGGGTGCCGACCGATCCCGCCGAGTGGGACGCGCGAGCCACCCGAGCGTTCGAGGACGGCAAGGCGATCACCGCGCTCCAGTACATCCTCGAGCCGGGTGAGCCCACAGGCGTCCCGGGTGAGCGTGGGTACAAGCCAGGCAAGCCCGGCTACGAGCTGCTGATGTCGAAGAACTACCGGATGAAGCAGATCAACGAACTGTTCGAGTTGATTGCCACGGCGGGCGGGTTCGACTCGGCGGGAAACTGAGGGGCCTGCTCAATCTCGTCCGGGGCCCGAAGTCGGGTCTGGTGGAAGCGGACATGTCGCGCTTTCACCAGCTCGATCTTCGGGACCTGTGGCGGCGTGACGAGCAGGGACGCCCCCGACTGACATACCGGATGGTGTACGTCCGGGTGAAGGCCCTACCGGCGACCTCGGCGCTGGCGATCAACGCCAACGGCGGCAAGCGACCGTGGACGGTCTCCGAGTATCTGCTCGCGGATCTGTGGGAGCTGCAGGCCAATCGCGGGATCAAGCGCGGCGCGAGGCCGAAACGGCATCCGGCCCGGCCCGCGCAGAAGGCGAAGGCCAGGACCCCCGAGCAGCAACGCCGCCACGATCAGGCGATGCGGCGGCACCGGCGCAAGTACCAGCAGCACTACCGCCACCAGAGCTGATCGCCGCACGCGCGTTCGGCACCCCTTCACTCATCTGATCTGTCGAGGAGGTGCCGATCTTGCCGAACGTGGGATACGCAACGCTGCAGCTCATTCCCTCCATGCAGGGCACGTCTGCGCGGATGGGCCGCGAGTTGTCTGGGCCGATGGCGCAGGCGGGCCGTGCGGCGGGTCGGCAGATGGGTCAGGCCATCGCTTCCGGGGTGTCGGACGCGCGCGCGGCGGTGCAGAAGGCCGCGCAGCAGGTGACCGCGGCCCGCAACAAGGAGGCCGACGCTGCCGGCAAGCTGCGGGTGGCTGAGGCTCAGCTCCAGTCGTTGCGGGAACGGGGTGTCACCGACGCTGGACGTCTCGCCGCGGCCGAGGAGCGGGTGAGCTCTGCCCGTCGACGGTCAGAGGCGTCGACCCGGGAAACCCAGCGCGCCACCAACAATCTGACCGAGTCGAACCGTCGCGCCGCCGAGGCGCAGCGGCGCGGTGCGTCGTCGGCGGACGAGGCAGGGCGGTCGATGGGCCGCATGGGGTCGGCGGCGCGCTCGGCGCGGGGCCATGTCGCCGGTCTGGCGGGTCTGATGGCCGCCGGGTTCGGTGTCGCGCAGATCGCGGGGTTCGTCAAGGAATCGGTGACATCGCTGCAGCGCATCGAGCGCATCAACCAGCAGACCGCGACCGTGGTGCAGTCCACCGGCGGCGCTGCGCGGGTGTCGGCGCAGCACGTGATCGATCTCGCTGGCGCGATGGAGAATTTGACCGCCACCGAGGCCGAGACTGTGCAGGAGGGCGCCAACTTCCTCCTCACGTTCAAGAACATCCGCAACGAGGCCGGCCGCGGCAACGACATCTTCGACCAGACCACCAAGGCGATGGTCGATCTGTCGCGCGCGACCGGCACGGACATGCGTTCGGCGTCGTTGCAGCTCGGCAAAGCGCTCAACGACCCGGTGAAGGGCCTCTCAGCGCTGTCGCGGGTCGGCATCACGTTCGACAAGTCCCAGCAGGACATGATCAAGGGCATGGTCGCCGCGGGCGACACGATGGGCGCCCAGAAGATCATTCTGCGGGAACTGAATTCGCAGTTTGGTGGGTCGGCCGAGAACTTCGCGCAGACCACGCAGGGCCGTGTGGAGCTCGCCAAGCACGCGATCGGAACGTTCGGTGAGACCATCACCCAGTCGGTGCTGCCGATCATCGGCCGGTTCGCCACCGTGGCTGCGAACGCGCTCAACGGTCTGGCCACCAACTGGCCTACCATCCTGCAGCGCGTCAAGGGGTTCTTCGCCCCTATCGTCCCGGTGTTCAACGAGATCAGCGGCGGGTTCCGCGCGTTCGTCGCCGCGTTCCGCGACGGCGGTGACGACGTCACCTCGTCCGGGCTCGCCGGGTTCCTCGAGGGACTCGGCGTCCACGCCCGGAACTCCTTCGACATCTTCACCACCTACGTGGTCCCCGCGCTGAAGACGGCCGGTGGGGTCATTCGCGACGTCGGAGCCGTCGTGCTGCCGGTGCTCCTCACCGCGCTCACGAAGGTGGTCACGGTCGCCGGCACCGTGTCGGGCGCGATCGGCAACATGATCGGCTTCGTGGTGCGCAACCGGGAGGTGTTCGCCGCGGTCGCGGGTGTGATTGCGGCGCTGTTCCTTCCGGCACTGATCACGATGGGCGTGACGATGGCCGCCAACGCCGCGACGATGGGCGTGATGGCGGTCGGTATGACCGCGTACAGCATCGCGCAGAAGGCGATCGCGATTGGCACTCGCGTGTGGGCCGCGGCTCAGTGGGTTCTCAACGCCGCGCTCACGGCGAACCCGATCGGCATCGTCATCGCCGTCATCGCGGCGCTCGTCGCCGGAATCATTCTCGCCTACAGGAACTCTGAGACGTTCCGCAACATCGTGCAGGCCGCATGGAACGGCATCAAGACGGCCGTCGGCGCAGTGTGGAACTGGCTGTCCACCACAGTGTTCCCGTTCTTCAAGGCAGCACTGTCGGCGATCGGCACCGCCGCAATGTGGTTGTGGAACAACGCAATCATGCCCGCGTTCAACGGCATAAAGGCCGTCATCGGCTTCGTGTGGGGCGGTATCAAGTTCTACTTCGACGCCTTCATGGCGACGATGCGCCTCATCGGGTCGGTGGTCGCCTGGTTGTGGAACAACGCGATCGTCCCGGCGTTCAACGGCATCAAGGCTGCCGCCCAGTTCATGTGGACGGGTATCTCGGTCATCTTCGGCTGGTTCAAGGCTGGGATCGGCGCCGTCGGGCAGATCGTGGGCGCCGTCGTCGACACGGTGATCAAACCGGCGTGGAATGCGGTGAAGACTGCCGCGGACTTCATGTGGGGTGGCATCAAGCAGATCTTCGACTGGATCAAATCCGGGTGGAATCTGCTCGCGACCGGCATCCGGACGGTCGTCGACACGATCATCAAGCCGGCGTTCGAGGGCATCAAAACGGCGCTGCGCGCGGTGGGCGATTTCTTCGGCACCGTCGTCGACGGCATCAAGACCGCGTGGGACAAGCTGAAGGGTTTCGTCGCCACGCCAATCAACTTCGTGATCAACACGGTCTGGAACAACGGCCTGCTCAAGGCGTGGAACACGATCGCGGGGTTCCTGCCCGGGCTCAAGCAGATGAGCCCGCTGTCGCCGGTCGCGTTCGCCGAGGGCGGGTCGGTGCCGATGACGCGCGGCGCGCGCCGCGGTAAGGACTCGGTCAGCGCGCTCCTCATGCCCGAGGAGCACGTGTGGGACGTCCGGGACGTGGCGAAGTCGGGCGGGCAGGGCGCCCAGTACCGCATGCGCGACATGATCAGTCGCGGCCAGCCGTTCACGTGGACACCTAACGGCCTGGCCGCACCGTCTGAGGGTGGCCCGTTGGCGCGGTTCGCTGAGGGCGGCGCTGTGGAGGCTGGGCAGAAGCTCGCACCGGTCGCCGGTGAGGGCGGTCTGCAGTCGATCGCCGTGCTGATGCGCCGCCTGATCTTCAAGATGTGGCCGAAGATCAAGGACATCGGCGGCTACCGGCAGGACGCCTACCCTGAGCATCCGTCGGGCCGAGCGCTGGACGTGATGGTCGGCTCCGACAAGAAGACCGGCGACCAGGTGAATGCGTTCGCGCACGCGAACAATCCCAAGTTCCCACTGACGCACTCCATCTGGCAGCAGTCGATGTGGTACCCGCCGAACATGCGCCGTGAGCCCATGGAGGATCGGGGCAGCCCCACTCAGAACCACATGGACCACCCGCACCTGTGGTGGCAGCCGCAGAACGTTGACCCCAACGTCGTGCCCGAGGGCCTGGTGACGTCCGGGTTCGGCGGGCCGTCTGAGGCCGACATGATGAACATCATCAAGCGGAAGATCACCGAGATCATCGATAAGGCGTTGCAGCCGATCAAGGATGGCATCGCCGCGGTGATCGGCTCGCCGCCGCCGGAGTGGCTGGGGATCCCGCCCAAGGCCCTCGACATCACCAAGACGAAGGCGATCGAGACAGCGTTCGATCTGGCCGGCAAGCTCGGCGAGAAGCTGCAGGGCGCCTATGACGCGGCCAAGAAGGTCACCTCCACCATCACCAACGCGGTGACCGCGCCGGGGCGCTGGGTCGGTGGCCTGTTCCGCGACCAGGGCGGGTTCCTGCCCACCGGCAAGTCGGTGGTCACCAACGAGACCGGCAAGCCCGAGGCCGTGCTGAACTGGCAGCAGCTCGCGCGCATCAAGGAACTGATGGCCAACGGCGTCTCGCTGGCCCAGGCCGCCACCGAGGTCGGGGTGAGCCCCGATGCGGCGCAGAAGGCGCTCGATACCAACGCCGCCGGGGGCGGCGACGCGTTGAGCCGCAAGCAGGAACGCGAGCGTAGCGAACTCGACATCCAGCGCAAGCACAAGGATGCCCTCGACAAGCTCCGCGACGAGTACGAGCGCAACAAGAAGGCGCCCGGGGCCAAGGACGACTACGAGAACAAGAAGCGGGCTCTGGAGCGTGCGTATGAAGATGACCGGCTGAAGCGCAAGCAGGACTACGAAACCCGCGAGGCCGGACTCAAGGAGCAGGAGAAGCAGAAGGCCGGCACCGCTGGCTCTGGCGATCCCTCAGCGTCGGGCGAGGAGCAGAAGCCCGGGCGGATGAAGTCGTTCGTCGAGCTCGGCCGCGACGCGGGCGGAATCATCGCCGGCGGTATCGCCGAGACGCTCGGCTTGCCGACGTGGTTGACCGATCCGGCGTCGGCGCTGCAGGGCGACGACGGGTCGAATGTCCGGGTCACCGATTCGGGGGCGGCCGCGGGGAACTCGGCGATCACCGGCAACTCCGGGGGCAGCTACAGCGACCCGACCTATGGCGATGGGTCGACCGTCACGCCGGGTCAGGCGCCGCTGTCGAAGATGCCCGACCTCGGCAGCGTGGAGGGGATGCCCAGCATCTCCTACAACCCGTCCGGCGGCGCCGAGCAGTGGCGGCCGCTGGCGCAGTGGGCCATCGACTACGTCAATCAGTCGATGAAGGGTCCCGCCCAGCTGCAGGCGATGGTCGAGCAGATCGGTGACGAGTCAGGCGGTAACCCGAAGGCGCAGAACAACTACGACATCAACGCCCAGAACGGTGTCCCGTCGGGTGGTCTGCTGCAGGTCATCGAACCCACCTTCCAAGCGAACCGGGATCCGAAGCTACCCAACGACAAGTTCCATCCGGGCGCGAACCTCGTTGCGGCGCTGCGCTACTACGTGCCGAAGTACGGCAAGGACCTGACGGCGCGGTGGGGTAAGGGCAAGGGCGGCTACAAGTTCGGCGGATACACCGGCAACCTCGGCGTCAACCAGCTCGCCGGGTTTGTCCACGGCCAGGAGTTCGTCACCAGCGCTGGCCCCACACGCAAGAACATCCATCTGCTCGAGCTGATCCAGTCCGGCGCCGACGTCGAGTCGGCCCTGATCGGCGGCTACGAGCAGTGGGGTTCGGTCGCCGACCGGGCGCCACGGCAGCTGGCCGCCGCGGGCAGCGGGTCGCGCACGACGAACATCACCGTCTTCGGCAACACCGCCGGCGACATCGCCAACGAGATCGGCCGCAAGGAGTGGCGCGGTTCCGGCGGCTACGGATCGAGAGAGCGCTAAGTGGATTACCCCCGCAAGGTGGAGCTGTACGGCGTCGACAAGTCGGTGTGGCACCTCCACGGCCGCGGCATGGGCCGTGAGGGCGTCGTCATGTCCGGGGTGAAGGGCCTCTACCACCCAATCCGCGTGCAGCGGGACCTCCGTCCGGCGTTCATGGCCGGCGCGGTGCCCGGCATCCCGAAGACCGACCCACAGGTCACCGATCTGAAGGTGTTCAGCTCGGCCCCGACCGGGATCGAGTGGGAGCGCGTGGAGAACGCGTGGTGGCGGGCGCTGTCGGATGAGGAGGACTTCACTCTGCGCGTGTACAACCGTGCGGCGACGGCCTATCGGGAGTGCCCGTACCGGGTGCAGACGTGGCCCGAGGACGACATGGACTCCGAGCCGGAGGAGGACTGGCCGTGGGCGATCCCGCTGATCGCCTACCGGCCGGGGTGGCGCGGGCCGACGATCACCTCGCAGTGGCCGGCCAACGGTGTGCCCGCCACCGGGTCGGGGACGTTGAAGTTCGTCAATCCTGGCGACCTCGACGTCTGGGTGCAGGTGTCCCTGACGAACACTGGCACCCAGAAATGGACGGTGCCTGACGGTATCGGTGGGGCGACGGTGGCGTTGGAGCAGTTCTCGGCCGGTGTCGGGAATCTGTTCATCAACACCGACCCGTTCGCGTTGCAGCTCGAGTCACACGTGGAGTCACAGATCGCGGCGTCTCTGCTGGGCATGCGGTTCCGGTTCCCGATCCCGGCGAACACGAGGAAGCCCGTCACGGTGCCGATCTCGGTGACCGGCGGTGCGGGTGTGGCGAAGGCCTACATCACGCCGATGTGGAAGCGGCCCTGGTGACCACACCGGCGGTCATCTCCCTCGACGACACCCGGGCGACCGTGCTGGATCGTCAGTCGCGGCAGCGCGCCGCGTTGGCGAAGCGGCCCGAGGTGATCATCTGCGACAAGGAGTGGCAGAAGATCGCCTACATCCAGGGCGAACTGGATGGTGACGCGGAGGAGATCGCCAACGACTCCGGTGAGGCTGAGATCACCCTGCCCGCCATCCATCGTCTGGTGCCGTGGCTGCTCACCAAGCAGCGGTGGCCCGAAGACGTCCACATCATCATCGAGACCCCGTACAAACGGTGGGCCGGCAAGTGCGACGACATCAAGCGGATCGTCGCGTCTGGGCAGATGGTGGCGGTCCGGCTGCACTTCCTCCACGACTACGACCGCACGAAACACACGGTTCTGTTCGCCGTCCCGGCGAGCCCGGCCGAGTTTCAGCCGTTGAAGGCGATGCCGTGGGTCGGCCCGTCGGTGACCGGTGTCAACACCTACGGCCTGACGAACATGTGGCGCAACCAGTCGCCGTTGAACATGCTGCCCGGAGACATCCTCAACCCGGGCAACTGGTCGAACTATCTGCCCGAAAACTGGTGGACCACCATGGTTCCGAACAATCCGCTGACCGACGGGTCGCGGTGGACGGCGATGACCGCCCGGTTCCCGATGATGCACGACCACGTGCTGCCCACCCTGCAGGACGGCGGGCTGCATCTGTCGGTGCAACGGTGGATGCCCGGCGACCCGCCCATCCCGGGACTCAATCTGTCGGGCGATCACTCGGTGCGGGTGTTCAAGACACTAGACAAGTCCGGATACCGCGGATTCACAGGCACATTCGTCGACGGCATCCTCAACACCATCGGTGTGATCGCCGAGGACTTCATCAACGAGATCCGCCACGAGCTCTCTCGGACGGTTCCCGAGGACTACAAACTGCCGGCCATCTTCGGCACGCACAAAGCGGCGCCGTTCATCACGATCCCCGAGGGGCATCTGACGCCGCTGACGTCGTCGACGATGACGCTGCACAAGGCCCTCGCCTACGCCATGGTGACCGGCGGAAAGAGTCCCCAGTGGGTGAACTCGCTGGCGAAACTGGCCGCGAACGCCGCCCTGGGGTACCTCGGCGCGGCGATCGGCAACCCCGGCCTGGCGTTGGGCATCTTCGACTTCCTCCTCGAGGACACAATCCTCGCGTTCCACCGGATCCCCAACCCGGTGCGGGCCTCGCTGATGGGTCCGGACGCCAACTGGGAGCAGTGGGTGCAGGGCCCGGGCGTCGGCGCGACTCTGTCGACGCTGCAGGCGGTGCGAGTCGGGTTCTGGGACACCCGCTACTACACCTCGTATGAGGCCGAGGTCGATCCGGCGGCGTTGCCGTGGATTCTCGGCAAGCACTTCGACCTGATGGACCGGATCGCGTTCGAGATCGCCGGTCAGCTCTACATCGACCACGTCACCAAGTGGGGAATCTCGTGGAGCGCCACCGACCCCGTCAAATACCGGCTCACCATCGGCGACGGGCGCGCCGAGGAAGCGCCGGCCGCGAAGATGCAGCGCTACAAGGAACGAATCATGGCGGTCATCCAGCAGCAGGGCGTGCTGGGTGAGGGAGGAACGATCTGATGGAGCACATCCAGCGCGTCGGCGACGACGTCCCCACCTACACGGTGCCGTACGTGCCCGAAGACCGGAAACGCCACCGGTGGGAAGACCTGTTCATGGACATCCCGATGAAGATGGAACGCGGCCTCGACGGACTGTACGCCGCCGCGGCCGGACCGTTGCTGTTGCCGCACACCGCCGCCCGGATCGCCGAACACGTCGAGCTGTGCGGGTTCGATGACCCGGATATGTCGGCAGCGAAGATCCGGCGCGTCGATCTGCCGCGAGGCGCCTACCGCTGGCAGGACATCACGGTCCCGGTCCCCGACGTCGACCCGGTCGACAAGGTCCACACCGTCGCCAACGCCGCGCTCACGCCAGCCGAACGCGCCGATCTGATCGCGCGCCTGCAGAACGACCTCACCCCGTAGGCGCTGTCACTCTCCCCAAAGTCCCATCAAAGTCCCAACCCTGCACTCGAGCTCACAGGTGCGGGGATCTCACCATGCCAGGAGGCACCCGATGAGTTTTCGTACGGCCTACGGCTACAAGTACTCGGAGAACGGTTGGCGAATGTGCAACCGCGACGAGTGCGTCACGGTCACCGTCGCCGGGATGGGCCTGCACGTCCGCTCCGGCTACGCCGCCGAGGTGCTCGGCGCGTGGGTTCGCTGGTACCACGAGCACGTCGAGCGCATCGACCTGTACAAGCCGCTCGACGACTGGGGGTGGTCGAACACCAACGACGTCGCGACGTCGAATCACCTGTCGGGCACTGCCGTCGACCTCAACGCCACCCAGTACCCGTGGGGCCGGCGCGTGATGCCGGCCGACCGCATCGCGAAGGTGCGCCGCGGCCTCGCACTGTTCGAGGGCACCATCTTCTGGGGCGCCGACTGGTCACGGGCCGACGAGATGCACTACCAGCTTGGCGCCGGTACCGCCTCCGGTGACGGCGCATCCGGCAAGCTCATCGACTTCGTGCAGCGCCGGATCAAGGACGGCCGGATCGCCGACTCGGTCGGCACCGCCGCTCTGGACGTCGGACGCGTCAACGCGTTCACCCAGGGATTCATGGGGCCGATCGGCTCCGACATCAAGGACTCGCGCGAGCAGCTGTGCGGCTCCGGCTCCCGGGACCGCGGCGAGTTCGACGGCTGGCCACAGCTCGGCCTGGACACGTTCACCGACGGCCTCGCCGCAGTCCTCGAGCAGGTGACGCGCTGATGGGCACCTTCTGGGCCGACGTCTCCCAGTTCCAGCGGCCGGTCACCGACGAGTACCCGCACCGGGTGTTCTCGTTCCGCACCAACAGCGGCGACCAGGCCGACACCCGCGCCGCGGACAACTTGTCCTGGGCACTGAATGCGCTCGAGCGCGGCGACCTCGACATCGTCATCCCGTACTACTTCTTTCGCCCGGGCGCCGCGAACTGCGACCTGTGGCGCAAGATCGTCACGCGCGGCGGCCAGATCGATCCGCGCATTGTGTGCATGGTCGACGTGGAATCCGGCAACGGCTCATCGCAGGGATCGATCCCCAACCGGGATCACTCGGCAGAGATCAACGACGAGATCGCCCGCGTTCGTGGCTGGTTGGGCGGATCTCGGGTGATCGGCTACTACAACCCGAAAGCCGATCCGGCGCTGTGGCGCTCGCGCGGGAACGTGCCGCTGGTCGTGCCGCACTACGGCATCCGCCCGGGCGAGTCCTACGCCTACCCGAATCGGTTCGCGCACCAGTACTCCGACCGCGTGCCGTGCGCTCCGTTCGGGCCGTGCGACGCCAACTACACCGACCTGTCCATCCCACAACTCAAGACTCTCTTCGGAATTGGAGGCACCACCATGGCCACAGACGTCGACAAGATCAACGAGTTCACCCGGGCGTTCAACGCGGCGATCGGCTCGGACGCGAAGGACGTTCGCGAGCAGCTCGTCGGTGCCCGCGACCTCGTCTACAAGACCGTCGACGGCAAGAAGGTCGTCGACATCGAGAAGTCGTTCCCCGGCTGGCCGCAGCTTGGGAACCGCACCGTCGTCGACGCTCTCGCCGCGATCGGCACCGCGCTCGGCATCCCCGGCTTTCACGACCCACTCGGCGTCGTGAAGAACCCCACCGACAGCAAGGAGAACTGACATGACCGCAATCCGAGTGTGGTTCGATACCCCGAACCGCCGCGCCTACGTCCACACCGTCGTGCTCGCCGTGTTCGGCGTCATCACCGTCTCCACGGGGGCCGATCCCGCCCTCGGGGTCCTGATCGCCGCCGCAGCGGTCGCGGTATTCGACCTCGGGCTGGCGCTGCTCCATTCGTCGGCGAAGTGGCGCACGCTGCTGTACGGGGTGGTAATCGCGTTGCAGCCCATCGGGGTCGCGTTCGCTATCGGGACGTCTGAGCAGTGGGCGTCCGGTCTGGTGCTGCTGTCGGCGATCCTCGGTGTCGGCCTGGCCGCGGCCAAGACCCCGGTCCCCGCCGAGTTCGGCACCACGCCCGCCGGCGGACCGGCCACGTAGGTCCCGATGCCCCGCTCATCTGTCATCCGCCCATCGATGGGCGGGGTAGAAAGGTGCGCCCGTGACAGACCCTCAACCCGATCCGCCGTCGCGCGGGCTTCCACCGTCTTGGCTCGTCAACACCGTCGCGGTGGTCATCCTCGTCGCGTGGATCGCGAGCCTGGTCATCCGCATCATCGACCCCACGCGGACCCTTCCGCCCGTCGTGGACGCTCTGATGCTGATGGTCGCGGGCTTCCTCTTCGCAGGCAACCTCAAAGACCGATTCACCGGGGGGAATAGCCAATGACTCCAACAGAACTCTTTCTCGAGCTGGTGCGAGCGGTCGGCTACGGGACGATCGGCGTCGTGATCGGCCTGGCCTTCACCTGGCGCCGTGCCACCGTGCACGGCGTCGAGGTGCGGGTGCCGACCGCCCGCCCGGACAAGCCGGTGTGGAAGCGCATTATCGGTGCACTGCTGGTGATCGTGGCGGTGCTGAGCATGACCCAGAGCGCTGTGTTCACTGCCCGCCAGAGCAACTGCAACGCCGAGTTCCGTCGGGTGATCCAGGAGCGGTCCGACGCGTCGCTCGAGCAGTCGGAGCTGTGGTCGCGGTTGGAGCGCGAGCTGGCCGCGATCGGACCGGCCATCACTTTCGACAAGCAATCTCAGATCGTCGCGGCACGTGAGCGGTACGTGCGTGACTTCGACCGGCTGACCGCGCAGCGGCGCGCCAACCCTTATCCGGATCCGAGGTGCTGACGTGAAGGTGTTCAAGCTCAACGGAACCGGCGAATCCGTCCCGGGGCGCAACATGCTGTCCCCGGTGCCGGGTGAGGACTTCCGGTATGTCGCCGAGATCCGGCCGATCGGTCAGCGCACGTACGCCGAGTCGGTGGCGGATGCCCGGCGCCGTCTGCGCGAACTCGACGCCGCGGGCGAGGAGTACGTGCTGACCGGATACAGTCTCGGCGCCGCAGCTGCTGGCGACTTCGTGCAGCACGACCGCCCGCGGAACTGCCGCGGCGTCGTGCTGCTGTCGGATCCGAAACGCCACCGCAAGCAGTGCTCTAACCCTGGTGTGCACGGCGGGAACTGGGGTGTGGCCGGTGAGCGGTTCATCGACCGCGTCCCCTACTTCACGTTCACCATCCCGGACGATCCGATCTCGGCGTGCCCGGGGAACAACGGGATGCGCCAGATCGCCTCGCGCGTGACGGGCCTGCCGCAGGACCCGGGCCAGTGGTGGAACGCCGGGTACACGATGCAGTGGTTGTGGAAATACCTCGCCGACGGTCGCCACACCGCCTACGGCGTCGAGCGTGTCGGCGGGGCAACCTATCTCGATCTGGTGCGGCGCGCGGTGGAGGAACTCAGCCGGTGACCTCACCCGACAATCGGCCTCAGTCCGATTACGACGCGGCATTCGAGAAGCCCATCGGCTCATGGAATCCCATCGTCAACCTCGTCGGCATCGGCGAAAAGGTCATCATGACGCCGCTGTCGTATCTGCTGGCGATGATCCTCGGCGACGAGCCCGAGGACTGGGACACGTTCGAGGAACTCGCCGCGAACATCATCCCCGCGCTCATCCGGTTGCCGCTTCGCGTGGTCGTGCAACTCATCGGCGGTATACCCGTCATCGGTGACGGCGTTGAGGCGGCGTTCGCGAAATACCTGAGAACGACGAACGAAACAGCGGTCGACGCAGCGGAAACCGTTGTGTCGGTGGGCACTCAAGTCACTTACGTTCGGCAGGTCATCTCCGTCCGGAGCGGGCGACCGCTTCACGAGACGGGCCCGGACCGCACGGCGTGCGTGTCGGTCCCGTTCTCGACGCTCAACCTGAGCGCGGCGAGCATCTCGATCGGCGGCGGCGCCCACGCAGTGGCCATCTCGGGCTTCACCGGGAACACTGCCGCCGCTGGCGACACTCACCGACACAGCGGCACATCGCTGGACGGTTCCGCGCCGAACCATCCGCACACGACGTCGATGAACACGCCGACTGTCAATGCCACTGCGGGCTACGCGCCGTGGGCGTCGATCATCATCGACGCCGCGGCTGAGCGGAAGGTGTTGGGCTGGGCGGCATACAAATCGGGCACCGTCACCGGCTTCTACCTCGACGTGTTCCGGCAGGAGCCGGACGGATCGGTCGGCCCGGTCATCTACTCGTCCCCGAACCTCGCGGGCGAGCTGCTGACGTCGCTCACGTGGATGCAGCACCTCATGGACGGGGCGTCGGTGATCGCCGACATCGACGACGTCGTCGATATCCAGTTCCGCATGACCGGCACTGGGACCGTGCACATTGCGGGCCCCAACTTCCCCTACGTCACACCGATCACCGGGATGCGCCCGTACTCGTGCGGGTCCGGCCGCAACCCGTCGGCTACACCGGTGCCGGCGAGCCTCTCGACGGCCGAGCGGGACGCGATGTACGTCGGCCCCGTTCCGTTCGTTGGGCTCGGTGTCGACGTCGGACAGGCCAGCATTCCGGTGGTCATCGTCGACGACTTCAACCGCACCGGAGGGTTCGGACCTGAGTACAAGACGTTCGGCAACATCAGGATCGAGGGCGGCCGGGTCAAGCACACCGCGTCGGGCCTGTCGACCAACGATGGCGCCGCGATGCGGGTCGAGTCCCTCAACTCTGACCTCTTCGAGATCGGGTTCGACCTGTGGCTGGACGGCGACATCAACGAGTTCCAGATCGCGGGCGTTGGTGGGCGCTGCACGTCCAACCTCAACGCCGGCGTGTGGCTGACCGCCAACGAGAACGGCGTCTACATCCAGTCCGGCGCCTACAACTCGCGCACCACCCGCTCGACGGTGCCCGCACCAGGGTCGGGCCGATACACGCTGCGGCCCCGGCGGTCTGCGGACAACACCCACTACATCTACGACGTGTTCTATGGCGACCCAAACACCACCGAGCCCATTGACGACTGGGCAGACACCACCGGCATCGTCGCTGCCGGGATCGGCCGCCGCCGAGTCGCACTGGTCGTCAACGGAGCCGCGTTCTTCCCGTCGGGCGAGCTGGACAACTTCGTCGCCCGCGACGTCACCCCAGAAGAGGAGCCGTGATGGGTTATCCAACGTGGCGCGGCGACGCGCCGACTCGAGACATCACCATCTACAAGGGTGAGGACATCAAGATCTCTGGCCAGCTGAGCCGGGTGGTCCGCGACACCAATGGTGCGATTGTCCGCGACTCCTCCGGCCGCCCCCAGCGCGAGCCGTGGGTACCGCCGGAGGGCACCGAAATGTACTTCGTCGCCTACCACAAGGACGCCAGTCCAGACACGAAAATCCCTGTGTCACTGGATGAGCACAAGTTCTCGACCCATATCGAGACCACCGTGGCCGCCACCATCGGTGACGGTGACGAGTTCTGGCTATACATCAAGACGCCCGACACCCCGAACGGCAATCCGACTGTCATCTCGACCGGGACTGTATCGCGTCGCGATCCTCACGGGGTGCAGCTGTGAGCGACTGGATTGACGGCGATGTGATCGTCGACGTCGACACCGGCGGGACGCAGGTGATCGACGTCCCCGCCCTCGACGACGTCGAGGTGTTCGTCATTCAGGGCCGCGACGGCACAGGCGTCAACCTGCGCGGCGCGGTAGGCACTTATGCGCAGCTTCCCACAGACCTGACGATCGACGACGCGGGCGCCGCGTACCTGGTGCAGGCCAACGGGAAACTGTACGTGTGGTCGGGCAACGCCTGGCCGTCCGAGGCAAACGGCGCCGACTTCCGCGGCGAGACCGGCAACCCTGGCCGCGGCATCACCGCTGGCGGCATCTCCGTGGTGGGCAACAAGCTGCGGTTCGCGATGTCGGACAGCACGATCGACGAGGCCACTGTGCCGGCGATCCAGCAGGCCATCGATTCCACTGCGGCAGCGTCGGGGTCGGCGACGGCCGCGAACACCGCCAAGCTCGCCGCCGAGGCCGCAGCGTCGACCGCAGGGACCGCCGCGTCGACGGCCACGAGTGAGCGTACAGCGGCGCAGACCGCGCGCACTGGTGCCGAGGCCGCGCGAGACGCCGCCACCACCGCAGCCACAGCGGCCGACAACAGCGCCGACGCGGCCGCGACGTCGGAAACCAACGCGGAGACCGCCGAGACGAACGCAGCAGGCTCGGCGACCGCTGCGGCCTCGTCCGCCGCCCAGGCAAACTCACGCGCGACCGACGCCGAAACCGCACGCACAGGAGCCCAGACTGCTCGCACCGGAGCGGAGTCCGCACGCGACACCGCGTCCGGGTTCGCCACCACCGCGCAGACCGCAGCGGGCGACGCCGAAGCCTCCGCCACCGCGGCAGCGGCCTCTGCCGAGGAAGCCGCCGACGTCGTCGCGTCCGGTGTCCCGAACGCCACCGACACCACCAAGGGCGGCGTCGTCCTCGCCGGAGATCTCGGCGGAACGTGGGATGCGCCGACCGTGCCGGGCCTCGCGAACAAGGCGGACCTCGTCGGCGGCAAGGTACCGGTGGCCCAGATCCCCGCGCAGGCGCTCGTTGAACGCCGTGTCGTGGCCAGCACCGCAGCGCGACTGGCTCTGACCGACGTCCAGGAGGGCGACGTCGCGATCCAGACCGGCAACCCGGGGCGCGGCACTTACATTCTCGGCGACGGCTCCCCGTCCGACCCGGACTCGTGGTCGATGTTCGTCGTCCCGGACTCGCCGGTGTCCAGCGTCAACGGCTACACCGGCATCGTCATCCTCGGCAAGGGCGACGTCGGCCTGGACCGGGTCGACAACACCAACGACCTCGAGAAGCCGATCAGCACGGCTGCGCAGACTGCGCTGGACGGCAAGGTCGACGAAGTCGCGACCGCGAACGTCGCCTACGGCACCAAGACGGGTGGCGTGCAGGGCACGTGGCCGGTCACCTCGGCAGCGACCGCCACCACCCTCGCGCTACGCGGCACCGGCGGCACCGTGGCCGTCGGCACGGGCACTGCCGCCAATCACGCGACGACCAAACAGCAGCTCGACGACGGGCTGGCCGGGAAATCGGACACCGGACACGCCCACGACGCGGCCGCGATCGCAACGGGCACCCTCGACGCCGCCCGACTCCCGGTGGGCACGGGCTCGACGCAGGTGGCCGCGGGCAACGACTCACGCATCGTCAATGCCGTCCCGAACTCACGCACCGTCACCGCGGGCACCGGCCTGTCCGGCGGCGGAACGCTGGACGTGAACCGCACTCTGTCGGTGCTGTACGGCAACACCGCCGGCACCGCGACGCAGGGCAACGACGCTCGTCTGTCGGATCAGCGCACACCGCTGGATGGCTCGGTGACTCCTGCGAAGATCGTGGACGGATCGGTGGGGTTGGCGAAGCTCGCCGCCGAGGTCGCGACCACAATCCAGGGCATGATCGACACGTCGGTGCTGGCGGCGCAGCGGGTCATCGCGAATCCGCAGACCGGCGCGTACACCTTGGTGCTCACCGACGCGAACAAGGCCGTCGAGGTCACTACTGCGGGCGCGGTGAACTTGACCATCCCTACTGACGCGTCGGTGGGCTTCCCGGTCGGCACCGTCATTGAGGTCGATCAAATGGGCGCCGGGAAGGTGACGATCGTCGGCGCCTCGGGCGTGACGGTGCAGTCGCCGGT
Organism: Gordonia sp. UCD-TK1; assembly: GCF_001691435.1. Lineage (NCBI taxonomy): Bacteria > Bacillati > Actinomycetota > Actinomycetes > Mycobacteriales > Gordoniaceae > Gordonia > Gordonia sp. UCD-TK1. The sequence continues at coordinate 43,538 of NZ_LZMP01000021.1, forward strand.
CACCCCGACCACGCGCGCCCAGTACTCGGCACTGCTGCTGCGCAAGCGCGCGGCCAACCTGTGGCTCGTGTCGGGCGATATGTGATGGTGCTGCCCAACGCGCGATTCCGCGCGCAGCGAAAGTATGTATCTCTCACTCGGCAGAAGATGATCAAGTCGGGGCGGTTCTCATTCGCCAACAGCGCAGCGATCCCCGTGACCGGGTGGTTGTCGGACCCGACCAACGCGGCGGTGATCGTCAGCGATCACACCCTCGACGTCGCGGGTAGCGGTTCCGCCACCGTGCACGCGTTCGTCCGCGCCGGCAAGAACAGCACGTCAGGAACGCCGACCGTCCGGCTCGTCATCAACGGCGTGACGGTAGACAGTGTGGATGTGCTGCCTTCATCGACGCAGTTCGGCCACACCGACCCGCTGCGCGGCAGGCCTTGTTACCTGCAATGGGTCGGCACCGTTGCGGCAGGCGATGACATCAGGCTCGACGGCATTCGCACGACTTCGGTGACCGGCTACGTCAACGACGGTTCCGAGCTGTGGGTCGACCCCGGCAACACATCCGTGACGCGGCAGCGCATGTACAAAAACACATCAGCTTTCACGATCGGCAACAGCCGCAGCATCGTCACCGGGTGGACTGCTGATGCGAAATATGCGGGCGGGTCGGTGAGTAACAACCAGTTGGCGACCACGCTCGTCGGTGTGGGCACCGCTCGCGCGTACGTCGTGGGCAACAGCAGCGGATCACCGGCCGAACTGTTTCTGATGATGAACGGCGTCGAGATCGGCACGCTGACCATCCCTGGCGGGGACCAGTCGGGTTACTGGATCGAGGTGCCCGGCGTCACTTTCGCCGGGTCAGACCTGCTCAGCATTGAGGCACGCCGTACGAACAGCAGCTCGACACGAGCACTCGAGGACAACTCACCCGTGGTCGAGGCGTTTGTCGCTGCCTGACTGAACAGGCGACGGTCAGCAATACTCGGTTTGTCCTGCGTCGCACAGCTGTCCGCGCACCCAGGGGCTCGGGCCTTCGCTTCGCTCGGCCTCTTCCGCACCCTCGCGGTTCTTCTCGATGAGGCACTCGGCGGTGTCGCAGGGTACGTCTCCGACGGGGGCATCGGTGTCGATGAGTCCGTCGCCGTCTTTGTCCCAGCCGGGGGGAAGGTCGCTGCCGGTCCCGGTCTCCGGGGCCGGAGCGGGTGCCGGCGCTTCGGTTGCGGCTGGTGCCGGTGCCGGCGTCGAGGGTGGGGCGACCTTCTGCCGCCAGTCCGCGGGCAGTTTCCACTCGATGCGCTGGTCGACGTCGCCGACCTCAAGGTGGTAGCCGATCGCGGTCGTCATGACCGGGACCACGATTGTCGGGGATCCGTCTTTGCTCGCGTTCGGCGGCACGTCGATGAACTGCACCGACCCAGTGCACGGGGAGTTCTGGCCGACGGCCTGTGAGACCTCGAGGTTCTGCGCAACCTTGTTCTGGTCGTTCACGTAGTAGAAGTCTGACGCCCACAGCCACTCGGGAGTCTCGAGCGCGCCGGTCTCGATCGTTGCGACGAACTTCGATTGCACGACGTCAGGATTGAGCGCCGCATCGCACCCCTCGGTGTCGAGGCGCGTCCCGGTGATGGTGAGGACCTTCGCGCCGGTGGCGTCCGTGACGGTGACCGGGGCGCCCAGGTCCACTTCGCGAGCTCCACGCGCGTTCGTTGGTTCCTCGGCGCGCGAGTTCGAGGCACCGGCCGCGTCGGACGACGACGATGCACCGTCGCTCGCGTCGTCTCCGCACGCGGATACGGCGAGAACCGTTGCCAGGACTGTCGCGAGTAGCGCGCGGCGTCTATGCGTCATGCGCGGAAGCATAGCGAGGGGCGACTCCCCTGCTTCGCGAAGTCGACAAATCGGCCCCCAGCCTCCGTGTGAGGGTTGGGGGCCGATTCGTTGTGCCTGCTAGCGACCGAACCGCTGGTATGCGGCCTGCCGTGTGGTGTCGAGCGCCGCGGCGATGACGGTCCACGAGTCGCCGGCCTCGCGCGCAGCCGCGACCGCCTCGCGCAGTTCGGCTTCGCCGTCGGCGATGGCGGTGCGAGCGGCGACGATCCGGCGGAAGTGGGTGGCGTCGCGGGCCGGGGTGACGGCCGGGTCGAGGTCGTCGAGCCCGGTGGTGTCGGTGTCGTGCTTGGTTGCCATGTCAATCACCCTCCTCAGCGGAGATAGTCGTAGAACTTGGGTCGAAGGTTGTCGGCGTGGATGATGCGCGTGGGCGCATCGAACGGGACGGCGACGAGTTCGAGCAGGGCACCGGATCGGCTGGGGCCGATGACGAGGAGTCGCTCCTCGCCGCGGTAGTCGTACTCGACCAGTCGGAGTGCGTTGGTCCAGGCGTGGAGAATGTCCGCGTCACTGACGTTGTGCTTGCGGGCGCTGCTCCTGATCTCCACACTGTAAACATACCTTTACAGACGCCGACTGTCAAGACGCCTTTACAGCGGACCCGTCATGCTGCGTCGTCGAGCGTGAGGAGGCTGTGGCCAGATTCGCGATCGCGGTAGCCGCGCATGAGGTCCAGGCCTGCGATCGCCGCGCGACGGCGGTGGTCAGGCACCTTCGTGTAGATCTGCGTCGACGCGATCGACTTGTGCCGCATCAACTCCTGAACTACGCGGATGTCGTGGCCGTCGTCGTGTAGCGCCGACGCGAACCAGTGCCGCAACGCGTGCGGTGTCCCGCGGACCCCGGCCCGCTTCATCGTGCGGCCGACGATGTCGCTGACGGACTTCGGCAGGACATGCTCGGAGGGATACCCGCGCATCGGGAACCACCACCCCGTCTCCGGCATCTCAGATGCGACCTCGCGCAGCATCGGGTGCAGCGGCACCGACTTCACCTTGCGCCCCTTCCCTCGCACCCACAGCAGGTTTGCGGGTAGGTCGAAGTCTTCGCCGCGGATGTGCGCGATCTCGTGAACGCGGAGGCCGGCCAAGAGCGCGAGCAGGATCATCACTCGCGTCGTTCCCCACATCCGAGCGCCGAGCAGCTTCGGCACGTCGGCGTCGGCGATCGGCCGTGGCTCTCGATCAGGGGACTTCGGCGTGCCGACCTTCAGCATCGGGTTGTCGAGTCGGCGATCGGTGATCTGGAGCCATTTGAACCACGCCGTGAGATAGCTCGAGTACGTGAGCGCGGTGGAGTCTGACCACTCGTCGTGGTCGGAGATCCAGTGCACGATCTCGATCGCCTCGATGCTCGTGGGCTGGGCGCCGGTCTCGTGGTGCAACTGACGCAGCACCCGCAGGCGCTCGTCGATGGTGCGCCGTGAGAGGCGCTGGGCGTGCTGCCACAGCTCCCACTCTGTGAGGCCGAGCGTGACGGTGGGCGCGTGTTCCGCGTTCACTGTTGGTGACATCCTTTCAGTCCGAGATCCCCCCGGATCGGCGCGCAGACTCCACTCTCGCCGCATGGCGGTGGGCGTATTGCCGGAATCGAAAGAGTTGGTACGACCGTACGAACTGTGTGTGATGCTGGGGATTTTCTTCGCTGAGCGAAATACCTGGGTCAGGGTTGCGGCCGCGGCTACAGGTACGAGCGCATGTCGACGTCCCAGCGTTCAGCCCACTCGCATGCTGACACGAGCGCCGCGGCCTGGCCAGCTGTCAGCCGCCCCGACCAGCCGCCGAACGGCCCGTTGAGCCAGACTGAGAGGCCGGTCAGCTCGTCGGTCCAGAGCGGCGCCGGCGGGGCCGCGACTGCGGCCGCGCTCACGCTGCGAGCCCCGGAATGTGACGGACGTTTGAGGTCAGACTGACGGACTTGTAATCCGCAGGTCCCAGGTTCGAGCCCTGGTGGGGGCACCATCATGACCAGGCGATTCGCTTTCGAGCGGGTCGCTTTCGTCATTCCCGGAGGCGTCAACGCTCACGGAATGCTCACGCGGTGCCGAATCGTGCTCACCGCGACCCGCTCGAGGGACGAGTGCCGCGGCCGCTTCGGCGGCCTGGGCGCCGACGCCGTCGAGCAGGTGGCTGTAGGTGTCCGAGGTGATCGAGATCGACGAGTGGCCCAGGCGCTTCGATACGACGGCGATCGGGACGCCGGCCGCGAGCATCAGCGACGCCTGGCCGTGCCTAAGGTCGTGGAGCCGGATGCGCCGCAGCCCGGCCTCGTCGGACAGCTGATGAAAGCGTTCTGTCACATCACCTGGCGGGATCGGTGAGCCGTCCTCGCGGGCGAAGACGAGACCATGGTCGTTGTAGGCACTCCCCCATTCGGTGCGCTCCTGCTCCTGAGTGAGCCGCTGCGCCATCAGGACACCGAGCGTGCCCGAGTCCAGGTCGACGACACGCGCCTCGCCGCTGGCGGTTTTGACCGGACCGAAGCGGTACTGCCGATGTTCGCCACCGCAGAAGGGGCACTGGACCCCGGTGCCGTCGGTCTCGACGATTTGCTGATTGACCACCAGGCGGGACCGACCGAAGTCGATATCGTCCCACCGCATCCCGACAGCCTCGCCCCGACGTAGGCCGGTCATCGCGATTGCCTCGAAGAGCGACCCGAGCCGGTCAGACTGTGCGTGGTCGAGGAACGTTCCGAGGTCGGCGGCCTCCCAGGGCTTGACCTTCGGTCGCGATGCCCGCGGCAGCTCCATGTCGGCCGCCGCATTGAAGCTGACGAGGTGCTTCCGTTTCGCCGACGTGAGCGCACTCCGCAGTGTGGCGTGGACTCGCCGCTGGGTGGCAGCCGAAAGCGGTTTCGGGTTGCGCCGCTGACCTTTTCCGATCTGCGCATCCTTAGCCGGCTTCTGCGGCGGCTTGGCGATCTGACGCAGCATGTGTTCGACGTGAGTGGCGCGCAGGTCCCGCAGTCGCACGGTGCCGATGTGCGGGACGATGTAGGCGTCGACGTGCTGGCGGTAGCTGCGAAGCGTCGTCGGCCGGATTCCCGCCTGCTCCTTGGCTTCCAGCCACTGGTCCAGGTAGGCCGCGAGCGTGAGCCGCTGGTCGATGGCGACAACGCCGGTGCGGATCTCGGCGAGGCGTTCGTCGAGTGCGTCGACCGCTTCGCGTTTCGTCCGAAATCCCCGCTTGAACTCCTGCCGACGCTTGCCGGTCGCCGGGTCCTTGCCGAGATCAACGCTGTAGTGCCAGCTCGCCTTGCCCTTCTTCACACTGCCACGCATGGCTATTCGTCCTTACCCTTGAGGTTGTGGACGTAACGAGCAGCATAAACGCTCGACTCGATCGTTTGCTTGTCGAGGACGTCCATCGCTAACGCGAGCTCGTCCCCGACGGTCGTAGCAACGAGCGTCTCGTCCTCGTTTTCGGGCAGCTCGGTGGCAGTTATGCCGCGCGCTACAGCGTCAGATACCTGACGTTCGAGCTCATCTCGAACCTCCAACCATCGTTTCGCAGATGTGTAGGTGTCTCGGTGAGCTTCTCCGAGGCGCTCCCGTGCTGCTGCCAGCGCGATTGCCGTCTGAGAGTCAGCCGCAGACAGAAGGAAGAGCTCGATGTTAACTCCCAGGGCGCGCGCTATGACCCGCGCTTCACCGTAGCGAACAGGCCTCTCGCCCTTCTCTATTCGCGAGACGGTGTTCTGGTACACAGACGACCAGCCTCGCTCCTTCAGCGCCCGAACGAGATCCGCTTGGCTCATACCAGCCGCCTCCCTGAAGATGACCATGTTCTGAGCGAACCGACGATCGTCACGTTCGGGCCCGTCTGGCGATTCCGCGCCTTCTACATCCTTCGACATGTGTCGATTGTTGCACGTGGAGTGTTCACAGACAACGACACACCGGTAATGCCTGGTTGACAGGGTTCCCAGCGATTGGTAGTTGTTAAATCGTGGTTCTCGACAACTACGTTTCGGAAATCACAGGCAATCCAGGACGGGTCGAAGGAGGCCTCGACCCCAAGAGAGGAGACGGGGATGACACCCCAAGAGATCCGGGAGGTGTGCTCTCAGCAGGCGGTTGTAGACCTGCGGTTTGCGCTGGCCGCCACTGGGATCGGCGAAGCCACGGGTTACCGGATGGCAAAGCATTGTGCGCACGAGCTTCCCTTCCGGGTGCTCCGAGTGGGATGGATCTACAAAGTCCCCACCGCAAGCCTGCTGGAGGCCCTTGGTCTTTCGCCATTGGACGAAGCAGGCCGGCAGCTCACCGCGTGACCGCGGAGCGAGCAGACGAAGACAGAAAAACGGCCTGGCGAGGGCGCCACACCCAGACCAGGCCAGTCAGAAAACCCGCCACCAAACGAAAGAAATCTGATGACGACCACTCTAACCCATCGCACCGACACCGAGCATCAGGCACTCGCCCGGGCGGCGTCTGACCTCGGCGTCCACGTCGAGATCCCCGAGAACGTTCGCAGCGCCCAGCAGGTGCACGCCGCACTGATGGCGGAAGACAGCGACGGCGGGATCGAGCTGATCGCCACGCTGACCAGCGGACGCGTCTACGCCAACGTCGAGCGCTTCGACTACACCAACCCGGACGGTACTGCCGACCCCTCCGGGTTGGAGGTGTCGATCTTCTTGCCCGACGGGAACCGTGACGCCATCGGCGAGGGCAAGGTCGGGTTCAGCAGCGATGACGCAGGGCGAATCACAATCCTGCGCGACGTCGCGAGGATCACCGAGGCGGCGGCCAAGTTCGTCGACGCCTATGTCGCAGCCAGCTCGGCCAAGATCGAGGTGCGCTGATGACGCGCGCAGAGGCCCTGGCTCGTCGCCAGGACGCCATCAGACGCGAGCTCGTCGCCGACCCGTGCCGGCCGACCACTGCGATCGCGAAGAAGGTGCACTCCGCACCCGCCACGGTGCGCGCCGTCCGACGCGAGCTCGAGTACGCCGGCACCATCCCCCGCCGCGTGAGCTACCCCGGCTGCCGCAGTTGGCGGGACTTCGCGGAAGACTACGAGTTCCTTCGCGATCAGGGAATCACGAACGGGGACATCGCAACACGCCTTGGAGTGCGCCTCAAGAGCCTCGAGCGACGGGCACGTCGGCACGGTTGCTGGCAGCCAGATCGTGAGCGTGTGGCATGAACCGCACCGTATGGATCGATCGCCTTTGCAACGCCCTGGACGCCTTCGAGGACGACGCGTTCAGCACCGAGCAGATCGCAGCCATCACCGTCACGCTCGAGACGATGATGGGCATCGGCACGCAGCCGACATCCGCCGCTCCGGTGCTGACCCTCGTGCGAGGTGATGCGTCGTGACCGTCGTCCAGATGCACCCGATCTATGCCGCCCGCGCTCGGCCTGCCGGCGACTGGATCGACGGCCGACCGCACGTCGACGGCCAGGTCGCCTCACTGGATCGGCTCGGCTACCTCATCGCGGTCTACGAATCCCGGGGCTACAAGCCCACCCTCGGCGACACCGCCTATCAGCGCATGACGGCCGCCGGTGGTGGCTGGGCGCGGCTGGCGGCTCGCCTCGATCGAAAGGAGACGGTGTGAGCTGGCAGATCTTCAACGTGAAGCGGCGTGACGATCGCTATGGGCCGTACGCCCCTCTGGTGGACGGCGGTCACCAGTCCGCCGAGGTGATCTTGTTGCAGCGCAACGACACCGGGAAGACTCGGGCGGTCCTCGGTTTCCTTGTCGGTGCAGAGTATGTGCCGATCGAGGATCTTCCGGGCTGGACCGGCGAGATGCCTCAGCATGGAATCCGCACCGAGGTTCTGCGGTGACCAGTTCCCCTGTCAACCCCGACCCCGTGGCCTCCGTGGCTACGGGGCCGGGGTTGCGCCCCGCACCCGGCACAGTCGACTTCGCTGAGCTACTGACCATGCTCGGCCACGACGATCTCACCGCGGTATGTCATCAGCCCGTCGGTGGAAAGTTCAGCTTCATGGTGACCGAGTCGGCCGACGCTGCCAGCCTTGCGACGGTCGCTGACGCGGACATGTGGTTCGGCATCAACCCGGTAAGCCGCCCAGCGCCGGGAAGTCGCGGAAAGTCTGACGACGTCACCAGGCTGTCGTGCCTGTGGGTCGACTTCGACGTCAAGCCTGGTGCCTGCACATCCCTGACACAGGCTCAGGCGATCATCGATGACCTCGCCGCAGCGCTTGGCACCCCTCCCGCCGTTCTCATCTGGTCCGGGCATGGCGTTCAGCCGCTCTGGATCATCGAGGACGACGACGCGGTCTTCGCAAGCAACGAGGACCGCGCACGCGCGGCAACGCTGATCAAGCGGTGGCGTCGCATGGTCGAGAACTTCTCCGAGAAGCGAGATGCAGGCGTCGTGGACGCAGTCTTCGACCTCGCGCGCATTCTGCGTATCCCCGGGACGACGAATTACAAGGAGACGCCGGTACCCGTCGTTGCCACCCGAGGCGCCGGCGGGCCGCTCACGCTCAACGAGATCGACGAAGTCCTCGACGCCTACGGAATCCCGTTACCCGAGGACGAGATTACTTGCGAGGCAGTCGATCCCAGTTCCTATGAGTGGGCCGACAAGGCGTGCTGGTATGCCCCCGCGATGATCACGGGCTGGGAGACCGACGGGCCGCGCGCAGGCCGGCATCAATGGCTCCTCAGTCAGGCCACCCGACTTGCCGCAGCCCGACGGTACGGGTGCCTCACGGCCGAGGAGCATCGCCGCGGCGTCGAGACGCTACAGAAGCGCATGGGCGAACTCTGCGCGCAAGGGATGCCGCGAGCCGTGCTGTCGAACGAGATCCCTGATGCGCTCACCTGGGGCGAGCAGAAGGTCGCGCAGATGACCGACGAGCGGGTTGCCAGTGAACTCGGCGGGCACACCCACACCGACCACGTCGAGGAGCTTGCAACGATGCCGCCAGCGGACAGTCCCGCAGCCACAACCACATCCACGACCGAAGTCCACCGTGGGCAGGTCCGCATGGCTTACCGCCTCGCCGCCGCCTACACGGGGCGCCTACTCCACGTGACCGGCATCGGCTGGCACCGCTGGGACGGCCAGCGCTGGGCCTACGACGACACCGGGGCCGCCAGCCGGGCAGTCCTGGACATCCTCGAGCGGGCGTGGCGAGAGGCGCGCGACGACAAGGACCTCGCCGCTGATGTCCGCAAGTGCGAGTCGCACGCGGGGATCACTGGCGTTCTGGCGATCGCCGGCACGCTGACCGACTTCTGCGCGACCGTGCGCGACCTCGACGCCGACCCCTACCTGCTGAACACGGCCTCTGGCACATTCGATCTCCGTACCGGGGCACTTCGCCCGCACAACCCGTCTGACCGCATCACGAAAGTCACTCGGGCCGCCGTCCCCGACAGCATCGAGGCTGGCTCGGCATGGCAAGCGTTCCTCGAGCGCGTCGTCCCGGACACCGAAGTCCGCGAGTACCTACAGCGCGTCGCCGGGGTTGCCCTCCTCGGCCGCGTCACAGAACACATCCTGGCGATCCTCACCGGCACCGGCGCCAACGGTAAGGGGACGTTCTACAAAGCGCTGTGCTGGGCTCTCGGCGACTATGCGAGCACCGCGGAGCCGGACCTGTTCATGCATCGCCAGGGCGCACACCCGACCGGCGAGATGGACCTCCTCGGACGACGTCTCATCGTCGTCTCCGAATCCGAGAAGGACCGGCGCCTGGCCGAGGCCACCATGAAGCGCCTTACCGGCGGCGACACCATCCGGGCCCGCCGGATGCGGCAAGACTTCATCGAGTTCGAGCCCTCGCACACACCGCTGTTGATCACCAACCACCTACCGAAGGTGTCCGGTGACGACCCCGCCATCTGGCGACGACTTCGGGTGATTCCGTTCGCGGTGGAGATTCCGCCCGCCGAGCGCGAGAAGTCTCTCGATGAGCGCTTGCAGATCGACGCCGACGCGGTCCTCGCGTGGGCGGTTGCCGGCTGGCGGGACTACCAACACCGAGGCGATCTCGCAGAGCCCGCGGCCGTCGTCGTCGCCACCGATGAGTACCACAAGGCGTCCGATGCGATCAGTCGGTTCGTCGACGAATGCTGCGTCACCTCGACGCCCGCCCTCAAGGCCACCACGTCCCAACTGTTCAAGGCGTGGGAGCAGTGGCGCACCGAAGACGGAGCCGAAGCAGTCAGCCAGAAGGCATTCGGACAGGCGCTCGACAAGCACGGATATCCGGTGACCGACAAGACCCGCATCGGCCGATTTCGCGCAGGAATCGGGCTCAAAGTGGAGGTGTCTGATGACGCAGCGTGACGCATGTGACGCATTTATAGGTTCGTCCTACGCGTGCGCACACAAAGAAGTAATACAACAATGCGTCACATGCGTCACGCCCGAGCATTCCCGCAGGTCAACGGCGAAAGAACGAATTAGCGCCGACCGACGTCCACGACGGAGACCACTCAGCGCACGCCTCCACTCCCTCGGCGGACAAGCCAAGGCCGGCGCCTACGACCGCGCCGAAGAAGACCAACTGATCGAACTCCTCGACCTCTTCGATGGATGGGTCCAACGACGTCGCCTCGACGCACACAAGGAGGCGGCATCATGAGCTCGTTTGAATGGCTCGCCGACGAAGTCATGGAAGCCATCGAAGAGGCCACCGCCCGCGGACTACAGGCCGGCGCCGACCTCCTCCTCGACGAGTCCAATCGCCTGGCCCCCATCGAGACCGGCGACCTCATCAGATCAGGGCGAGCCGTAGCCAACAGTGAGGAAGCAGCGGTCGGATACTCGTCGGTCTACGCCACCAGGCAGCACGAAGAACTGAGCTACCGGCACGACGCCGGACGCGAAGCCAAATTCCTCGAGAAGGCTCTGCATCGCAACGCCGACCGCATCAACGACGCCATCGCTGACGAGATCAGGGATGCGCTGTCATGACCGCCTGTGGCTTGCATGGGACGCGCAACCTCGGCGGCGCTGCGACCTGCTCGACGAGCACAAACGATGCGCACACGCGAGACCTCGACACAGACCTCACAGCGACGACCGCACGTGATCAGTATGTGATCACTGACGCTGTGACCAGCACGAATGACATGCCCAGCGGATACGTAATCCGAAGGTCGGAGGCCAACGACCACCATCACCCACCACAGGCAGGAGCCTGACCATGCCCCTTGACGTTGGCAAGCTGACTGCCCAGATCGGCATCGAAGGCCTCGACGCCTTCCGCACCGACCTCCGCCGAGCGGGTGGCGAGTTCGAGGACTTCGCCCGCACCACCGAGCGCACCGGCGACCGAGCCCGACGCTCCTTCGAGGGCGCGGGCCGCGGGCTCAACGACCTCGGCCAGTCCGGACGCCAGGCCGCAGGCGACATCGACCGGGCTGCCGACGACATGCGTCGGAGCATCGAGGAGGTCGAACGCGAGAGCCGCCGTGCCGGGCGAGGTATCGCCGACGACCTCGGCAACGCTGGCGAGGAGGGCGGCAACCGCCTACGAGACGGTCTACGGGGCGCCCTCGAGGGTGCGGCCGAAGAAGCCCAGGGTGCCGGCGAAGGCATGGGTGGTGGCCTGGTGGGTGGCATCACCGCCCGACTGGCAGGGGCGGGTGGCCCCATCGGTGGAGCGATCGCCGCTGCCCTGGCCGTCCAGGTGGGTATCCCCATGGCCGCGGGCTCGAAGATCGCCGACCTCGTCATGGCCGGGTTCGAGTCTCAGGCGACAAGGGGGCAGATCAAGGCTCAGTTCGGCTGGACGGAGGCCCAGGCCGCCGAGGCTGGGAGCGCTGCCGCCGGGGCGTACGTGAACGCGTGGGGCGAGTCTCAGGCGGAGAACATGCGCGTCGCCGGTGTGGCCGTCCAGGCCGGCCTCCTCGATGGCACCTCGACGGCCGCCGAGATGCAACCGGTCATCGAACAGCTCAACATCGTCTCGACGATCATGGGCGAGGAGATCCCCGAAGTTGCCAGGGCCGCCGGCCAGATGGTGAAGACCGGCATGGCCGACAACATCACCGAGGCGTTCGATCTGCTGACGGTGGGCCAGCAGAAGGGTCTCAACCTCTCCGGCGACCTGATCGACACGACCATCGAGTACGGCACCCAGTTCCGAAAGCTCGGTATCGACGGTGAGACCGCGTTCGGCGTCATCAGTCAGATGTCGAAGGCCGGCGCGCGTGACACCGACATCGCTGCGGATGCACTCAAGGAGTTCAGCATTCGGGCCGTTGACGGCTCCGAGGCAACGATGGAAGCGTTCACCGCCCTGAATCTCAATGCCGAGGAGACATCGGCGGCGTTCGCCAAGGGCGGCGAGTCCGCGCTCGGTATGTCTCGTGTCGTGCTGACCGCCTTGGCGCAGATCAAAGACCCGCAGGAGCGCGAACGGCTCGGCGTCGCCCTGCTGGGCACCCAATGGGAAGATCTCGGTGAAGCGGTCGCCAGCCTGGATCTCGGCACCGCTGCGCGGGAGATGGAAGGCTTCGGCGGCGCGACCAAGCGTGCGGGCGAGGACATGTCCGGGGCGCTGGGCGGCATCGAAGGCATGAAGCGGTCCATCGAGGTCGCCGTCGGGTCGATGCAGAGCGGGTTAGCTGAGGCGTTCGGACCGTCGGTGCAGGAGTTCACCACCTGGGTCGCCGAGAACCGTACCGAGATCGTCGAATTCTTCACCGACCTCGGCAAGGTCATCGGTGTCGTCTCGGGTGAGACCATCACCTTCGCAGGCGGATTCATCAGCGCCATGGGGTACGTCGTGAAGTACCTCGGCGACGCCGGCGGGTTCATCCTCGAGACGTTCGGGAACATCGCCGAGGGCATCGGCAACACCATTAGGGACATCCCAGGGATGGAGGGCATCGGCAACGACCTGATCGACGCATCGAAGCGCTCCGACGAGCTTGCCCAATCCCTTTACGGCGCGGGCGATGGGATGATTGCCTTCGGCGAGAAGGTCGGTGAGGCCGGCATCAAGATTGCCCAACTGTCCATGGAGATCGGCGAACTCCCCGCGGGCAAAGCCATCACGGTCGACATGCCCCAGGGTCAGGCATCACCGCGGGGGGCGTCGACTTCATTTCGCCCTCGGCAGCTCGCGACGACTGGCAAATCTGCGCTCTGGCTGCGAGTTTGGGCGACGACGCCCCGCCACAGCAGGGTGTGATCAGTACCACTGTTGGTGGCATTCTTGAACGCTCCTGAACTTTTGGCGAGCAAACCCCGGCTATGGCGCGATATATTCCGAACCAACTGAAAATTCGACATATTTGTTTCATTCTGCATTTAGTGAATTCGTCGCAGAATGGTGCGTTCACCCGGCTGTCACTCACCGTTGTTTTGCTTGAAATTTGCGGGCGGACGGCCACACCGGTACCCGTGCGTCGGCCTGAGCGGCAGCACGCGAGAATGACGAAATGGACGGTGACGCATCCTCGGCTCTCGGTACAGTCGCTATCACCCGTCGAACACTGCTCGTAGCCTCTCTCGCCGCATCGAGCGCGCTGCTGTCCTCCTGCACACAGCACTCAGCTGGGGTGACGTCCTCGTTGCCTAACCCTGCGTGGGGCGCTTTTCTGTCTGCACCGGCCTCCGAGTCACGCTTAACCTTCGACCGTTTCGCCGCGCTCGCCGGCGCATTACCGGAGCTCTTGCACCTATACGCGTCGACGCGAGACTCGCACCCACAGGTCCACCTCGACACGATTCATCAGCTCGGCGCGACCCCTGTCGTCACGCTCGAACCGTGGAATCCGCGAGTCGGGCCGTACCAGCCCGAGTTCTCGCTGAGCAGCATCAACGCTGGTCAACACGACTCCGACCTCGACCGGTGGGCTGCGGACCTCGGCTCTTGGGGTCACCCGCTCCTGCTGAGATTCGCCCAGGAGATGAACGGGACCTGGTATCCGTGGTCGGTCGGGCTCTACGGGAACACCGCAGCGGAGTACCGCGCGGCATGGGTGAGGATGCATCGGATCGTCCGTGCCCAGGCGCCCAACGTCGAGTTCGTCTGGGCTCCGAATGTGCTCACCGACGGCACCCGAGACTTCGAGGACTGCTACCCCGGTGATCGGTTCGTCGACTATCTCGGTCTCGATGGTTACAACTGGGGTGACACGCCCGGCCACCAGTGGCAGTCGCCCGACAAGCTGTTCTCTCAGAGCCTGTCCACCATCCGGCGACTCGCCCCTCGGTTGCCGATGCTCCTGACGGAGGTCGGGTGCGCCGAGGGGTCGCGACCGGGTGACAAAGCGCGATGGATGGATCAGTTCTTCGATCTGATGCTACGTAATACGGACGTAACCGGCTTTCTGTGGTTTCAGACGGACAAAGAACGCGACTGGAGAATCAATTCGTCGTTGGCGAGCACGGCGGCATTTCGCGATGGGCTCGCGGAATGGCTGGAGACGCCCCGCCGCTAAGTCAGTCGACTTTCTTTGGAAGCCAGATCACGCGCGTTCGTCGCGCGGGGGTGGCAGTGCGGTGTGGATACTGGTCGGATGCCACCAGAACCCATCCCGCCGACCGTGTTCCACTCGCTGGTGGTCCTGAACCTCCTGTTCGTCACCGGCGCCTGGAGCCTGTCGCGCCCGGGCTACCGGGTGGCTGCTGTTCTCGCGGTGTTGTCTGTTGCGTGGTTCTTTTGGAACGGGCCGATCGAGGGGCATGTCCTGGTCTCGTTCTCGCTGGAGCACGGCTTTACCGAGTCCGACATCCTCTGCATTGTTGGGGTCGTACTTGCTGGCGTCGCCTGCGTCCGCACGCGTGAACGTCGGAGGTGGGAGGAGTAGGGGCTTTTACAAGCTCAGCCAGCGATAAGGCGCGGGGGTGGTCACCTGGTGGCTTCGACACGGCGCCTCGCTTCGCTCGGGGCCGGCTCAACCAGCAGTGGGAGCTCGGGGCCGGCTCAACCAGCAGAAAGGTCACCAGGTGGCTTCGACTCGGCGCCTCGCTTCGCTCGGGGCCGGCTCAACCAGCGGATCGACCGTTGTAATCGAAGCGTTGCCGGTCTAGCTGCCTCCGCACCGCAGGCTCGAGGACCCGGGCGGCGGTGGCGGTCAGGTGCGAGTCGTCGCGGTAGAAGAGAATCTTGTTGTGCGCGGCGGAGCAGGTGTTGCCTGAGCACAGCAGGTCGTTGACGTTCACCGTGGTGATGTCCCGGTAGTCGTCGCGCGAGACGGCGTCGATGATCGGCTCGACGCGCGGGTAGTCGTCGAAGTTGAATCGGCACTGCGTCCAGTCGTCCATCGACCCGGAGATGCAGTCGGCGACCTGGAAGCCCGGATATGGGGTGTCCGCGATGTACACCAGGTTCGCGCTGGTGTTCCGCAACTGCGTGAGCGAGTGATTCCACGCGGCCTGCGAGGCCTCCCGCGACGGCACATACGTCGACAACGACGACACGAAGATGATCCGCGGACCCACCTCGGCGATCCGCCGTAACGTCGCCTCGCGCCACTCCTGGCAGTCCGCCTTCACATAGGGCTCGAAGATCCCACGCTGCGGCCGGAGATGCTGGGCCGGGCAGGCCGCCTTGGTGAACTGATGGACTCGCCACCCATGATCGGCGCCGATCGAGCGGACAACTTCGGCCCACTGGTCGGCGTGACTGTCGCCGAACAGCACCACCGGGATGCCGTCAGGCGGGCCGAAGACGCAATCCGCGCGGGCTTCCATGTCGCCGACCGGGATCAGACACTCGAACGGCTCCGGCCGGTCGTCGAACGCCTGGAACGGGTTGGGCGTAACCGGGCCGCTCGGTTCGCTCGCCTCAGCGCCGAAGACCGACTGGTACGTCAGCGCCGCATTGGCGACGGTGTCCCGACTCGCGAGCTGCACGGTGACGACGCCGGCGGTCATCGTGACCGCCAGGGCCACAACGACACCGGTCAGGCCCACCGAAATCGACGCAGACGCATTGCGCTTCAACTCGCGATTGCGGAGAAGTGGTTCCTCGAACAACAGGGTCGACAACGTCGCCAGCACCAGGGAACCGGCCGAGACGAGCAGCAACGCCTGCCAGCTCGACGCCCCCGCGACCGACTCGTACAGGACGATCGCCGGCCAGTGCCACAGGTACCAGGCATAAGAAACCCGGCCGAGGAACTTCAGTGGTGGCGTCGCCAGGAGGTGACCGACGAACACTGACCGCGTGCCCACCATGCAGCCCGAGCCGATCACGAATGCCGCGCCGATGGTCGGCAGCAGCGCCGCCGTGCCCGGGTAAGGCGTCTGCGCGTTGATCACAAAGCCCGCGACCAGTACGGCGACCAGACCTGCCCAGCCGACCGCGAAGGCCATCGGGGCACCGAGACGGTGCCCGCCGAAACGAGCGAGCGCCGGCAGTGCGATCGCCACCAACCCGCCTACGCCGAACTGCCACGCCCGCGTGTAGGTGGCCATGTACGCCGTCGCTGGGTCGGTCGCGGTGATGAGGATGGCGAGAAATAGGGACACTGCGCTAACGATCAGCACCACCAACCCGACCGACCATCGGACCGACAACACCCGGCCCAGCGGCGTGCGCATCGCCAGCGCCGCCGCCGCGATCACCAGAAACGGCCAAACGAAGTACAACTGGGCCTCGATCGCGAGGGACCAGAAATGGGTGGCCAGACTGCCGTCCATGGCTCCAGCCAGATAGTCGGCGTTCTGTTCGATGAAATGCCAGTTCGACAACTGCGCGGCCGCGGCCAGCAGGTCGATGGCCTGCTTGAACACCTTGAGCAACGGCATCAGGAACGCGGCGGCGACGATCGACACCACGATCACCAGCGCGGCCGGCGGGATGATGCGCCGGGCCCGGCGAGCGAAGAAGTTGCGCAACGAGATTCGACCGTGCCGCTCGTATTCGCGCACCAGCAGCCCGGTGATCAGGAAACCGGAGATGACGAAGAAGACGTCGACACCGACGAATCCGCCCGTGAGGAACGGGACGTGCGAATGGAACAGCACGACCAGCAGGACGGCGATGCCACGTAGTCCGGCGATGTCGTCGAAGAAGGTGTTCGGCGCCAAAGGTTGAGGTGCCGGGCCCGCTGGTTGCGCACGGAGCGGAACTGTCGGCGCGTCATCGACGCTGATCGGCACCGATCCCCCGGCTCTGTGTCTGCTCACTGCGTATCCCACGGCAGCATGACGTCGAACCATCCCAGCGCCAGCGCCGCGATGAACAGGATCACGCAGGTGTATCCGACAGCTTCCCAGCCCGAGATACGGTTCCAGTTGGTCGCCGTCGGCCGCTTGGTGGCGACGTGTGGGCGGTCTTCGTGGGGATCGGGAGTTGACTTGCGGGGCCCTTCGTGGCTCGTCGCTATCGCTCCTCGCACCTCAGGGAGCAGGGGGGCTTTCGCTCCTCGCACCTCAGGGGGCTGGGGTTCACCGGCACGTCGAGGACGCAGAATTCTGAGGAACTCCACTAACAGCGGGAGAGCCAGATAGGTATAGGCCATTACGAGCCCGACCATCATCCAGAACTGGCCCAGCCCGTACTGCATCACGTCGCGAATGATGAACACCCAGAACACCGGCAGCGATGTACCGAGCGTGATCGCCCCCAGCGCGCTGATCGAGCGGGCCAGGGAATTGGACTTCCCGATCGCACCCGTCGGCACCCAGCCGATCTCGCGGCCGATCAGCTTGTGCCAGATCGCGATCACGTGGGCGAAGCTGTACGCCATCTGGATGCGGAGTACCTCAAACCGCCAGCGAGTCCTCGACACCAGCGGGAACAACACGACATACACCCACAGCCCCAGAAGGAACGGCACGAGCTGCTCCGGGCGCACGTCCTCCGGATAGAAGGCGGCCATGATGACGCCGGGGAGGAAGAGGAGGAAGACGTTCATCGCGGTGGTGAGGTAGTAGAAGACGCCGGCCCAGTCGGCGATGCGTTGTCGGAGGGTGCGCTCGGAGTGCGCAGAAGGAACGCGGGAGAGCGTTCCCTGGCACCAGCGGTATTGCTGGTTCAGAAAGCCCGCGAGATCGGCCGGACACAACCCGCGCGACAAGACGACCGGTACATAACGAATGCTGTATCCGGCCTGCTGGACCAGCCGGCCGGTATGCAAATCCTCGCTGTGCTCGATCGCTGCGAAACCTCCCACGCGGTCGAGAGCTTGGCGCCGGTAGACCGCCGAGGTGCCGACACAGTTCGCGGCGCCGATCCGGTCCCGCGACGGCAGGACCCAGCGATAGAAGAACTCCTGCGTCGCGCCGGCCGTGCGCTGGATCCAGTTCATCGCCTCGGTCGTCGAGAAACACTGCGGGCTCTGGACGATCGCGACCTGCGGGTCGTCGAGGTAGGGCACGAGATGGGCGAGAAAGTCGCGGCGCGGGCAGAAGTCGGCGTCGAAGATGACGATGAGTTCGCCGCGGCTCATTGTGCACGCGTACCGGAGATTGCCGGCCTTTCGTAGATGGCCCCGATCCGGGCGAACGACGTAGGTGAATCCGAACTCGGCAGCCAGTTCGTGCACCTCGCCCCGGGCCGCATCGTCGAGAACGTAGACGTTCAGCGGGCCGCGCCACCGCAGAGCCGCGATGTCTCGATAGGTGTTGCGCAGGATTGCGATGCTTTCACCGCAGGTGGGGAGGAAAACGTCGACGCTCGGATACGTCCGATCCGAGGGCCGCCAGCTCGTGACCCTGTTCTGGTGGGACCGCCACGTGATCCGTCGGCGGTTCATTCCCGTCGCCAGCGAGAGTGCATTTCCGATCACGTTGGCAAGAAGAACGATGAGAACGGGCGACAGCCACACATGGGTCGTCGCGAAAGCGGCGAGGGAAATGGACACCAAGACGAATGCGGCGATGAGGACGAGTTGTACCCAGCGCATCTGCGGGCCGAGATATTCATACATCTCGGCATCAGACGGCGCGGCCACTGCAAGCGGATCGCGCTCGGGCGCGGGCGGTTCGGCGGACCGACGGGAGGCTGTCGCGAAGGCGACAGTGTCGGCGTCGTCGTATTCACCGAAAGATGACGCGTCCGCCCGACGGGTCCCGGTGATCGACTCCACGCCCTAGAGAATCGGGCAAACAGATACGTCGAAGCAAACCGTGGGAGTCGCCGGGATACCTTTCTCGGGTGAGAACAGCGTGGCGCCGCGTCCGAACGGCGGGCGTATGGGTTGTCGTGGCGACCCTGGGTGTCGGTTCGGTGGCCGCCTGCGACTCGACGTCCGGGACCGGCGAACCCGCGCGATCGGTCGCGTCGGTGGCGGTCGACGCACCACTGTCACCCCCACCCGTACTGATTGCCGACGTGCGACGTGCGCGCGGTCAGATCGTCGGCACCGACACCGTTCCGGATGCGTGGTTCGCCGCGCTACCGCCCGGCATCACGGCTCAACGCCTCGTGTACCGATCGGCATCGGGACTCGACGGCAAGTCGACGATCGTCAGCGGCGCACTCTTCGTCCCCGCGTCATCTCCCCCGCCCCACGGCCACCCCCTGATCTCGTACGCCCACGGCACCACCGGCATCACCCGGGATTGCGGACCCTCCGACCAAGACATGATGTTCGGGGATCTGACCGCCGTCGCGGACTTTCTCGCCGCAGGATATGCCGTGGTCACGACCGACTATCAAGGCCTGGGAGTGCGGCCGGGCCAACAAGCACCTCATCCGTATCTCGAACCCCGCACCGCCGCATACAACGTCATCGACGCTGCCCGGGCCGCGCAGTCCACCGACCTCGGCGTCGGGGGCCGGTGGTTCGCCGTCGGCCGGTCTCAGGGCGGAGGTGCCGCATGGTCGACAGCGGAGGAGTTCGCGCAGTACGGCGATGGCGCCGGGGAACTGGTGGGTGCGGTTGCCGTCGCTCCCCTGCTGGATGCCGGCTACTTCGTCACCCGCGCGCAGGAAGGTAGTCTTTCGCGCGCGCAACGATTCCTGTATCCGCTGGTGGTGCACGGCGTCGCCCAAGCCCGTCCTGGCGTCAACCCGGGCGATCATCTGGCCGGCCTCGGCACCGAGGCTGTGCCGGTGTGCTCGGCCGGTCGCACGGCGCTGGCGGGCCTGTCGGTGCCGGATGATGCCGCACTGAACGCGGTGACTCCGGGCGCGGCGCAGACTCTTTCCCACGCCCTCGAGAATTACGCCCTACCGCGGCTCGCCACGAATGTCCCGATCGCGGCCTTCTACGGCGGCACCGATCCCCTCATCCCCGTCGACGTCATGGAAGACACCTTGACTCGAGCCTGCGAACTCGGCGACCAGTTGATGCGGGTCCGGCACGACCAGCAGGGACACGGCGTCGACCCCGGACCCGCGATGGCCACCTGGATGCGGGACCGACTCGCCGGAGTACCGGCCCCCACCGATTGCTGACCCGTCGGGTTTGGCGTCACGCGCACTCGGAATCAACGCCCGCTATGGTGACAACGTTGGCTGGGGGGCCTCAATCGAGTTGGAGATTACGTAGATGTTGAACGCTGTGAAACGCGTTTTCGGTTCCGCGCCCATCTGGGCCTGGATCGTGATGGTTGTCTGTGCGGTGATCTTGATCGTCGGACTCATCGTGTCCAGCAATCGGACAGCGCCGACGTCGACATCTTCGGCAGGCGTGACCCCCGCGAGCATGGCACCCCTCGAGCAGCCGGCGACCCTCGAATTCATCGAAGACGCGGAGGCCAATCCCGCTGAGCCCCGGACCATCGTGCTCCTCGGCGACTCGACCGGCGCCGCCCGCGACGGATGGGCTCCAGCACTCGGGACGACGATCAGCCAAAAACTCCAACGCCCGATGGCCACCAAGTTCTGGAATGCCACCACCAATGACTACGGCGCCATGGTCGGGCTCGGCGACGGACCGAACGGCCCGATCGGTTTCTGGAACGGCAGCGCCTCCGGTAAAGACGCCGACTACGCGCTCGAGAATCTCGACAAACTGATCACCCCGGACGTCACGCCGAATCTGATCCTGCTCAATTTCGGCCACACCCAGGACCCGAACACCCCGCTCGCCGAGCAGCTCGAGCCGCTGATCACCGAGTTGCGTCAGAAGTACCCCAACGCCGAGCTCGTGGCCATCAAGCAGAGCCCCGCGCAGGGTGGCGCCACCAACGCGATCATGGAGGGCTACGCGTCCGCGATGGACGCCGAAGGCATCCAGGTCATCGACGTGTACTCCGCATTCCCCGCCGATTCCGCTGCACTCCGCCCCTTGCTGCGTGACACCGTGAACCCCAACCCGGCCGGCCAGCAGATTTGGACGACGACCGTGCTGAAGGCTTTCGAGTTGCAGGCGTAGGTGGGGTTCTTGACGGTTGGCCTCGTGGAAGCCACTCGCAGCTCAAATAGCGCGGAAAACTCAACCAGCGGGCGCTACCGTCACGGAATGACAATTCGTCGCGCAATCCTCTCGCTGATGCTCGCGTTCGCGGTCATCGTGCCGCTGTGGTCGGCATCGGCCACCGCAACCGCCTCGCCCCCGCCGCCTCATCCCAAGCTGGATCACTCGGTCACCGTGCAGGTACCCGGGCTGGTCTGGGGCATCGGCGGCGCCGGACTCGCCCAGCCTCGTGTGTACTTCGGACGTGGCCAGATCTACCCATATCCCCTCGGCTACGGATTCCGCTGGCACTGGCGCAATCTCACCACCGGAGCCGCCGGGTGGATTCCGTTCGACTACCCCCACCGCCGCAGCACCATCCGCACCGGAGCCGGCCAGCTGGTGGTGACCGGCGAGTACTACCCGCAAGAGAACATCATCCTGAGCACGCCGGTAGCCGCCACCTTCTGGGTCAATCCGTGACGGTCAGTCCGATCCCTTGATCCGATAGATCCGGAACTGCGGCTTGCCGGTCGGCGTCGTCACCGTCATGGCGACCGTCGCGATGCCGGCGCCGTCGGCCCAGAGGGTTGGGTAGCGAACGTTGATGGCGTCGAGTGAGCCGAGGCCGGTCGGCCGCTGCGTGAGGATGTACTGCACGCCCTGCTCGGCGGGTGCGTTCAGTTTCGCGAAGAAGTCGAAGTCGCTGCGCACGACGAACTGTTCGGGGCGCTCGGACTCCAGCCAGACGCGCGAGACCCCGAAGGTGTCGACGAGAACGGAGCCCTCCGGCAGATTCTGGCTGTCCAGCCAGGCGGCGACGTTGCCCGAGACCTCGCCGAACCAGTAGAACCAGAATTCCGACGGCGGGTGGCGATCGGGCCAGAATGCCGAGCGCAGGCCGTACTCCTCCTTGCCCAGCGCCGGGTTGAGCATCGACGACGCCGTCACGGGCAACGAAGTCGCCAGGACCAGCGCCATGAGTGTGGTGAGGGTGGTCCTTTCGACACACGACCTCCGCAAGCTCCGGTCGCTGCTCAAGGAGCGGCGGGTGTCTGACCTCGGGAAGGTTCGGTCGCCGCTCGAGGAGGGGCGGGTGTCCCGACTCCGCAAGCTCCGGTCGCTGCTCAAGGAACGGCGGGGCCCTTCGTGGCTCGTCGCTTGCGCTCCTCGCACCTCAGGGAGCATTAGGTGCGCGCTCGCTCCTCGCACCTGAGGAAGCGGAGTTTTCGAGGGGCGCGGCCCACACGCGACGAGGACCGCGATGACAACGAGCGGCGTCGACGCCAGGTAGAAGCGGAACCAGCCGAAGGTCGAGCCGAGGATCACCGCGGACATCTGGAACAGCAGAACCGAGCCGAACACGACTGCCGGCACCGCGGCGTCGACCCTGCGCAGCCGGACCGCGATCCAGGCCACGACCGGCAGCACCGCGAACAGCAGCGGTTGCGTGCCGAGCAGGTTGGCGACGATCACCTCCGCCAGCGGACCCGCTCCGACGTCCTCGGCCGAGACGATTCCCGCGGCCGCCACCTGCGCCGAGTTGCCGTACTGCGAGGAGAACTGGGAGAACGCATTCCCGTCGAGGAGCCAGCCGAGGCCCGCCCACACCACGAACGCGAACGCGGTGGGCATGGCCACGATGGTCGCGTCGTGCACACCGAAGGCGGCTCCGGCCCGCCACCCCGCGCGTCCGGAGACTCCTTCGGGACGGTGTCGTCGGGTCGACACCACGAACACCCCGACCGCCACACCCGCAGCCGCGGGTAGCGCCTCGTAGCGCGTCAGGTACGCCAGACCCAGGGCGACGCCGGCGATGACCAGATCGACCACACGTGATCGGTTCACCCACAACAGGATTCGACGACACGTCCACAGCAGGAAGAACAGGAACGGCGCCTCGCTCATCCCCATCCCCGCGTACAGGATGATCATCGGGTTCAGCGCGAACGCCGCGACCGCAATCCAGCGCAGCAGACGGCCGGCACCGTAATCGAGGGCGATGCGCCGAACCTGCCACCCGGCACCGGCCATGAACACCGCGCTCATGACCGCACCGGCGAATCCGACGCGACGCAGCTCCGGCCACTGGTTCAGCGGCCAGTGCGACGACAGTTCGACGAGCGGGATCTCGATCAGGCTCGGCAACGGATTCCAGACGAAACCGATTGCACCGAGGTGCGGGTCCCGGCTCCAGATGGTGAACCCGGCGTTGCCCACGCGACTGCTCGCGTCGGGATTGATGTAGCCGACAGCGAGGTACAGGTACGCACCGACCGCCAGATACCCGGCGACCAGACCGGCGAAGAGCGAGATACCCCACCACTGCGTCGCGGTGAGCCGTCGACGGCCCTCGGTCACCGGCGGTTGCACACCGACCGCCGGTGCCGAGGCGTCGTCGTGAAGCTCGACGGTCATGTAGTCGAGCCGTCAGCGGGACCGCTCGAGCCGCCGAAGCGTCTGCGATACAACATGATCGCGATCGCGACGAGGACTGCGATCGCAACTACGGCGGCGCTGACACCCAGCCACACCACCCAGCTGGTGCCGACCTGATCGACCTCGGCCTGCGGACCGTCGGCCCGCACGGTCATCAGCTCGGGCTGACCCGCGCGGCCGGCCACCAGGACGTCACCGCGGAGGTTTGCCAGATCTCCCTGCTGATCATCGAGATACGCGAACAGCGGGTCGACCAGATCCCACGACCCCGAGGTGCTCACCAACACCACCGTGCGCGAGTTCTGCGAGAACGCCTGGATGGTACCCAGCCCGTCCGGGATGGCCAGCCGGATCTGCGCGGCCAGGTCGACGAGCGTGGACGAATCCTCGGTGTTGATCGGCGGGTTCAGCGGGCGGGCGTTCGCCGCGTCGGCCACCACGAGTGCGCCGGTGTTGCTGGCGATCGCCTGATCCAGCGGCACCAGCACCGGTGACAGTGCGGTGGCCGAACTGCGCTGCACCGACGCGATCAGCTCGGCGGCGGCGTCGAGCTGCGCCGGATTGGTGTTGTCCAGCGCGACCTGGACGGTCGGCTGCCACCCGAGCGGCACCGACGAGAAACCGCCCATCCGAACGGGAGTCGTGCTCGACGACGCCGTCGACGACGGATCGATCTGGAACGTCAGCGGCACACTGCGAGGCGAACACGCGCCCGGGGCCGGCTCGTAGGACACCCGGAACTCGAGCGGCTCGTTGGCCGCCACCTGCGCGGCGGGGATCGTGAACTGTGTGTCCAGCGATCCGGACGCATCCAGCGCACTCGTGTGTAGGATCTCGCCGCCGGTGACGGCCATGACATTCGCGCGCTCGTCGTCGCGGACCGGGGTGTAGCGCGCCTTCAGCGCGACGTCGACCGCGCCGGGCCGACCGAGGGCGAGGATCGTCGGATCGAAACCCGGCAAAAGCGAGGCGGTTCCGAGAGCCTCCACCGACAACCGATCGGAGAACTCCCCGAAGGTCGCCGAATCCGAACCCTGCACCTCGCGGTCTCCGACGAATTCAACTGCAGCAGAGTCTGTCTGGGCAAGATCGGTCAGCCCGTCGCGGAAGAGCGCCACCTGATCGGGCAGGGAATCCTGATCACCGCTGATCACCAGCGCAGCCCCGGGCTGCCCCGCACGTTCCAGACGGATACTCCCCGGGCCGCCCTCCTCGCGGATGACGACCGCGCGGTCGAGCGGACTGGCCACACGCGGCAACCGGGCATCTGCCGACTCCACCACGTCGATCGCAACACGCTGTGGGCGATAGTGATCCGCGACAGCGGCGACGACGCCGAGCGTGGTCTGCGCGGCCGCGGCACTCGGGTTGGCCGGGGTGTACACGGTCACCCGGTTGACCACCGTCCCGAACACATCCTGAATGGTGGAAGGCACCGTCGCGGCGCCCCGGAAGGCGACATTCAGGCTGGTGAGCGCGACCTCCGGCACCGGTCCGCACACCGAATCGTCGGTCCCGTTGCGCAGCGTCAGTCGCAGATCCGCACGGCCGTTGTCGCCCACGGGCACTGCGGTCAGCGGAACGGAAAACGCGGTACTGAGCTGCCGCGGACCGAACCTCGGTACGACGACGGTACCGATGATCGTGCCGTCGGTGCGGGCGACCTGGATGAAGGCGTCGGTCACGTTGGTCGCCGACGCCACCACACCGGTCAGCGTGGTCGGTGACATCCCCTGCGGCACCGGGATACTCACTCCGACCGGAACGCCGGCGCCGTCGATGGTCACCGAGGTGCCCATACCCAGTTGCCGCCAGTTGAGCGTCGTCGTGCCGTCTCCCGGCGCCGCCGCGGCCGGAGCCACGGCTCCCATGCCGACGATCAGCGCCGCCAGGACCGCTCCCAGGAGGCGTCGCAGGCGGACAAAACTGTTGCTAGACATTCTCAGGACCTTTCGGCGGTCGGGACGCACCGGGCATGGCCGAGAGTCCGTGCACGGTCTTCTCCCAGTAGGAGGGCTTGTAGATGAGCTGCGCCATGCTCTTGATCGCAGCCATGGACTGAAGGAACCAGTAACCGGGCACAAGGAGCGCGGCACCGAGTAGATGGGGTTTGCCGAGCGTCCGCGTCGACACGACGCCCAGCATGATGGTGGCCAGGTTCCCGACGGTGAACATCAGGACGCACAGGTAGTAGATGGGCCCGGGGAACAGGGAGTGCATGAAGCCGGGCTTCCCGGCGAACCACACCAGGAGCAGCGCCCAGAACAGCAGGTTGAGGGTGTTGGCGATCGGCATGCCCGCGGTCAGATTCGAGATACGAAGTGCCGGAACGAGTCCGAGTTCCCGGATCATGTCGACCGGGTGGCGGGTGTGCACCAGGAAGGTCTGGAGATAGCCCTTGTACCAACGCGACCGCTGCCGCACCCAGTTCACGACGTCGGCGTTCGCCTCTTCACCGGTGAGCGAGTCCAGGACGACCGTGCGATACCCGTAGCGCGCCAGCCGAATTCCGAGGTCGGCGTCCTCGGTGACGTTGTACGCATCCCAGCCGCCGACCTCCCGCAGCACGTCGGTGCGGATGTGGTTCGACGTCCCGCCGAGCGGGATCACACACTTCGACGCACTGAGTGCGGGCAGCATGTAGGAGAACCACTGGTCGTATTCGATGGCGAACCACCGGGTCAGGAGATTCTCGCGCTCGTTGTAGTAACCGAGACGCGCCTGCACCGAACCGACCTCGGGCGGACTTGCGGCGAAGACGGCTGCCGCCCTGCGTAATTGCAGCGGATCCGGGATGTCTTCAGCGTCGTAGATGGTGACGATGTCGCTGCGTTCCGACGGCAGGCTCATGGCGACGTTGCACGCTTTGGGTTTGGTCCGCGGCTCGCTGGGCGGGACCAGCACCGGGGTGATCCCGTCCAGATCGGCGTGCTCGACGGCCGCCCGGGTCTCGTGGTCGTCGGCCTCGAGGACCAGCAAGATGTCGAGTTTGTCCGCGGGATAGTCGATCTTGCCGACACCGGCGACGAGGTTGGCGACGATCTCCGGTTCGCCGTAGACCGGCAACAGCACGGTGTAGACCGGCAGGTCTGCGTCGGGAATCGCGCGTGCGTCGTCGTCGGACACCCTCAGCACTCCCCTGCCGGACATGCCGCGGGTGACGAGCACGAACTTGTCGACGCTCGAGACCAGGAAGTACAGAGCGCAGATGCTCAGGATGACCGCGAGTGAGACCCGCCAGGTCAGGAGGAACGCTGCCGCGGTCACGATCGCGAGCATGGCGAGGCCGAGACGCTGCCTGCGGCTGAACGGATGTCGTGCCGACAGGGTGGAAACATGCCGCGCGTCGGTGACCGGTCCCGCGTCGGGGGTGGTCACCGAGCTGGTCGTTCGACGGCGTCGATCATCGACCACGCGAGATCGGTCAGCGCGACATCGAGGTCGGAGTCGTCGACGGGGTCCGGGGTGTCGTCGCCACCGCGGATGAGCCAACTGATGGGTTCGGCGACGGTGGTGGCATAGCTGGGCGGTTTCGGCTCCGCGACGTTCGACGATCCCGGCTGATCACGCGCGGCCATCAAGTAGACGGCGATGTAGCGCTCACCGGCCGGAGTGGGAACGCGCCAACCCCAGAATCGACCGGTCCACAGTGTTTGATCCGAGGTGCGCACCGACTCCAGGGTGTTGGCGATGCTGCCGAGCCGGGTGTGCCGGCCGTCCGAAGAGGCGGGAGTCGAATGGATCGTCGCCGGCGGAACCGTCTCGTACCAGAGACCGCGGCGGTAACTGGAGAAGCGGCCCAGGTCCGCGGTGGAGAACACGTCGAGATAGGCGGTGGACAGCGGCCTGTTCTCCGGACCGGTCTGCCCCGTCGTGACGCGGTACCGACGCACGTCACCGTCGGACCCCATGACCCGGGGACCCCAGTCGAACACCTCGGGCTCGGTGATCCCGATACCCAGCGTCCGCAACTGTTCGAGCCACTCCTCGCCGATGGGCGGTGACACAACGGGTTTCGGCGATTCCGGTGCAAACGGGGTGACCGCCAGGATCACCAGTGCCACCAACCAGGCCGACGCCAGGGTGGCGATGGACTGCTTGGGCAGGCCGGCGCGTGCCGAGCCCGTTCTGCCTAACCGGAGTCGTACGACGATCGCGATCGCGGTCACCGCACCGGCGGGAACCGTGTAGGCCAGGACCGGGATGTCGTGGAGTACCGCAACCAGCACCGCGCCGCCGACGCCGGACAGCGCCGCGGTGGCGAGGGCGACCCGCGGGTGCCGACGCAGCGCCATGTACGTCACGACGAGGGCAATCGCCACGGACAACGCGCCGAAGGCGACGGTGGTGCCGCCGAGCACCTGCCCCATCAGCAGGTAGTTCGGCGGGAAGCAGGTCAGCAGGAACAACCAGATGAGGTAGTCGCGGACGACGCGTCGGATCCCGAAGACCACGATCGACGCCGCGAACACCCAGATGAGGAGCGGGATCAGATCGGCGTGCCAGAACGCCGCGACGGCCGGAATCCGCGGGATGACCAGGGCCGCGGTCAGTCCGAGCGCGCCGCCCACGACGACGACCAGGATGCGGTCGAACTCGCCGTCACCGATCTCACGGCCCCGCGACGAGACGTCGAGCCCGAAGGCGATCATCAGACACCACAGGGGCACGAACAGCAGGTATGCCGTCGGCGACCCCTGGCGGAGCGCGTCGAACTCGGCGGCGATGGCCGGCGCGAACGCCAGCATGCCCGCACCGATCGTCGACGCGTACCGGGCGCCCATCGACATCTCACGCGGCGCGGTCAGGGTCGCTCGCCATGTGCGACGAGCCGCGCCTTGTGCCGGCGCCGAAGCCGCGTCGGCGTCGACGTCCGCGGATGGCGGCGACGCGGGCACGACCGAATCGAGAACAGTCATCGAGATCCTCCCCAGGACGGCGCCTGAGCAGTGGGCTCCAACGCCAGACGCGGCTCCGGTGCCAACCCTGCGGGCCTCCCCTGGCGACCGAATCGCGAACTGGAATGAGAGTAACGCTAAAAAGAAAGTTGATGGAGCGCATCGACTACACGAATTTTGCGAGCCGCGGCCGTGGCGGTGCTGGCTTCGGGCTCGACGTGGGGTTGAGCCGTGTTCCGTATTATGTTGCGGCAGACATAGTTTGGCAGACAGACAGCGTCGCCCTGGGCCGCCGGCTTAGCCGCGATGTGGGCGGAAGTCACGCGACTTACGGCACGAATTTGTAGTTGATGTCACACCTGAGAAAGTGGGTCACCTGACCATGTCGCAACGCTAAAGACGCTGTGCTGCAGCTATTCACAAACGCTCCATGTGGTTCGGCAACAATGTCGAGACGTTTGGGCGGTAGGGCCACCGCGAAACGTCATCGACAAGTATTTGTTGTCAGTCAGCAGTCGCGGCGGGATCGTCGTGAGTCCATTCGCGAGACCACGTCGACGTCGCGCGGTGCTACTGCGTCGACTTCTGGTCTTTTGACAACGGCGGTGTTGGCGCTCTGTGTCCTCGCGACCGGACCAGCAGACCTCGGCCATCCACGTCGGTGACAGTGATCGGTCGGCGCATCCACCGTCATCGGCTGCGCCCTCCGCTATTGGGCCCACCGATTTGGCACGGGTGCGTCAGCCGACTCGTCGGACCGCTCGTCAACCTCGCGAGGGACGACCCTCGGGCGGCGGCCTGGCCGTTGCACCCGTCGAACCTGAGGACCCGTCGGCGCGGTCGGCGTGGCAGGCGGCATCGCCGACAACGAGGACAACTGGCGGGGCCCGGCACGGCACGGCGCCGCCTACACCACCGACCGCAGGCCGATCGGCGTGGCGGGCTACGGCGGACCCGCTGAGCGCAAGGAGGTCTACGCGCCACTCGCGCAGGTGTCGCCGAACTTCGACCTGCCGGCCACCGCCGATCTCTGTGGGGATGACGAGCACCGAGTGGGCGTTCGTCTGCATCACGAAGGCCGCTACCTGACCGCCCGTGGGGCTCGTGGTCATGGCGCGAATCACCAATTCTGGGCGCGAACTCGAAACGGGTGTGACTGGAGTCAATTACTGACAACAGTCACCACACTGTCGACGAAAAACGCTGCACAGTCGATGAATTCGCGGTTCCCGGCTTGTGGAAACTCCTCGAAATCGAACGAATGTTCCCGTACCTTGGAGTCATGCCAGAGCTCGCCACTCTTCTCGATCAGCTCATCGAGACCACCCCACCCGCCGACGACCCCACGGGCCGATCAACATTCGACGCGCTCGAGACGCTGCGCTTGATCCGCAACACCGTCGACCACCAGATCGTCACCCACGCAGCACAACTCGACGAACTCGGCGTCGCTCAGAAAGCCGGCAGCACCACCAAGAAGTTGCTGATCGAGTCAGGACATGCACCGGCCGCTGCTCTTCGCACCATGCGCAGCGTCGACGCCCTGCCGACGTTGCCGGCCCTGACCCGTCACGCCGCCGACGGGCGGCTGACCGGCGAGGTCGTCGACGCCGTCGTCCGCGGGATGAACGAGATCGACAAGCGTTGTGGTGAGCCGCTTTCCGACGGTGACCGCCCCCAATACGAAAGCGAACTCATCGCACAAGCGTTGTCCGGCGCGACCCCGACACAGGTCCTCAAACACGCCCGCGCGATCGCCAACGCTCTCGCCGACGCCTCCGACACCGGTGTTCCCGCAGCCGACGACCCATCTCTGAACTCGGTGAACGCCCACACCACCGACGACGGCCGCGTCGAAATCCGCGCCGACCTCACCCAGATCGTCGGCGAGAAGTTCCTGGCCACGATCGACGAACGCTCGTGTCCACGGCCCGAACCCGACGGCGGCGAGGACCGGCGCAACGCCGAGCAACGCCGAGCCGACGCCTTCGAACTGATCCTCGACCAAGCCGCCCTCGGCGCCACCCTCGACACCGTCGGTTCCCCACGCACCCAGTTGATGCTGACGATCCCCGCCACCGGAGACCCGGCCACGCTGCCGTGGACCGGGACGGTCAGCCGTGCCACCGCAAAACAGGTCTCCTGCGACGGATCCCTGACCGAGATCGTCCTCGACAGTGAGGGCGTACCGCTGCAGATGGGTCACACCCGTCGGTTGTATCCGGCACACCTCCGCAAGGCAATCATCGTCCGCGACGCCTGCTGCATCAAATGTGGTGCACCGCCGACCCATACGCAGGTGCATCACATCAAGTCGTGGGCCGACGGCGGACCCACCGACCTCGACAACGGGTGTCTACTCTGCCAACGCTGCCACACACAGGTCCACCACCACGGCTGGGACATCGTGATGGGTTACGACAGACACCCCTGGCTCGTCCCACCCGCCAATATCGACCCGCAACGTCGCCCACTACCCGCCTACAACCGCCGCACCATGCGACTCGACGACGCCGCCTGACACCACACCGCCAGAAATCACCAGACTTCCGCGTAGCACATTTCGCACCCGGCCGATTCCGGGACCGCATCTGTACCTTGACAACTCAACAGTGTGAACGGCAGTTTCACAAGCGAGCCGCCACCGACGACCGATCCCGAGGCACCACGGCGTCGAGTGCCTCGACAAACGGTGGGATGAAGTAGCGCGCGCCGAGGACGCAGCAGGCGTGCCCGCCGTCGACCTCGAAACGCTGTGCGCCGGGAATGCCGTCGATCAGCAGCTGCTGCCGTTCGGGCTCGACGACCCGGTCGCGGATGGAGACGACGACGGCGGTCGGGACGTCGACCTCGTGGAGCCAGTCGCGAGAGTCGAACTCCCCCAGCCCGTTTCCAAAGTCACCGAGGTGCGACAGCGGCGTCGAGAGGAACTGCCGGAGCGCCCAGATGGTGGTGTGGGCCGCTTTGTCGAGGCTCTTGTCGGACACCCGCGGCAGGATGCGGTAGACGGGGCGGAGGATGCGTCCCATGCGTTCCGACGACGCGCGGTGCCGGGGATCATGCGTGCTGAAGTACGGGCCGGTCGAACAGAGCACCAGACCGGCGACACGTCCCGGATGGCGTCGCCACACCAGCTGGGCGATGCCGCCGCCCATCGAGAACCCGGCGACCGTGAACCGGTCGATACCCAGGACGTCGGCGAGGGCGACGACGTCGTCGGCGCAGTCACGGAGGTCGAACGTCTCGGACTCGATGCCGCGGCCGTGCCAGCGCGCGTCCAGGGTGATGACGCGATAGCGGTCGTTGATCGCCGGGATCGTCGGGTACCAGCAGAGCAATCCGGTGGTCAGCACCGAATGCAGGAGGAAGACGGCGGGTGCGTCGCGCGGGCCCGAGTCGGTGACGAACGCCCGCCCGCGCCCCGGGAGGTCGACCATCCGGCCCTCCGGGATGTCCCGAGCCGGGTACGGGGTGACCACGTGGCGGATGGCGCGCGCGGTGCCGTGAACGAACTCGGGGATCACGCCACCAACGGTACGTGAGATGCTGATCACATGATCGACATCGCCCGTCCGAAAATCGAGGGGTCGATCGCCGTCGCCGACGGTGATCGTCGGATCGGATTCGCCGAGTACGGATCGGCCACCGGACGGGCCATCGTCTGGTTACACGGCACCCCCGGCGCCCGGCGCCAGATCCCCGTCGAAGCGCGTGCGTACGCGCTCGAACGCGGCATCCGCCTCATCGGACTCGATCGGCCGGGCGTGGGATCGTCGAGCCCGCATCGGTACGACAACGTCGCCGCCTTCGCACCCGACCTCGCCGAGGTCCTCGAGGCCCTGGGCATCGACGACTTCGCGATCATCGGGCTGTCAGGCGGCGGGCCGTACGCACTCGGGGTCGCCCATGCCATGCCCGACCGGGTGACGGCGGCGGGCATCCTCGGCGGTGTCGCGCCGACGGTCGGGCCCGACCGCATCGAGGGCGGGGCCATGCGACTCGGCACGCTGCTCGCACCGCTCGTGAGCGTGGCCGGCGCGCCGATCGGCCAAGTGCTCAGCGTCGCCCTCGGCTTCGCCCGGCCGATCGCCGAACCCGCGATCTCCATCTACGGTCGACTGTCCCCGCAGGCGGACCGAGAACTGTTGGCGCGCCCCGAATTCCGGGCCATGTTCCTCGACGACCTGCTCCACGGCGGAAGCCGACGCATGAACGCGCCATTCGCCGACGTCGTCGTCTTCGCGCGGGACTGGGGCTTCCGCGTCGGCGACGTCACCGTGCCCGTGCGCTGGTGGCACGGCGACGCCGACCACATCATCCCGTACGCCCACGGCGAGCACATGGTGTCGCTGCTCCCCGACGCAAAGCTCTTCGAGATGCCCGGCGAGAGTCACCTCAGCACCCTGCACATGTCGACCGACATCATCGACGAACTCCTCGCGCTGTGGGACCAATCGCGGCCGCCGATGGGCGAGTGATCCGCGGGTAGCGCAGGGTCGATCCACCCCCCGCTGGTCGAGCAGCGTCGAACGAGCGCAGCGAGGAGGCCGCGCCCGTCGAGGCCACCTGGTGACCCGCGGCAAAGTGGCTTCGACACGGCGCCTCGCTGCGCTCGGAGCCGGCTCAACCAGCGGGTAAGGGGGACTTCGACAAGCTCAGCCGGCGGAAGGGATGGCTCAGCCGGCGGAAGGGATGGCTCAGCCGGCGGAAGGGATGGCTCAGCCGGCGGAAGGGATGGCTCAGCCGGCGGAAGGGGTGGCTCAACCGGCTCAGAGCGGCGCGGTCGCCGACAGCCCGGCCGCGAGACCCAGCGCCACGGCCATGATCGCCAGTTCGACGACAGCCGCGCGCACGGAGGCGGGCTCGCTGCTGCGATGCCGCTGCACGGCCGGTAGCCAGCGTCGTCGGTGCCAGACGGCGAGACCCACGAGGACCGCGAGCACCGCGGCCTTGGCGAGCAGGATTCGGCCGTAACCGCTGCTCACCAGGTTCGCCGGACCGTCGACCTCGATCAGGCCGGAGATCAGGCCGGTCACCGTGAGGACCCCGACGGCCCAGGGTGCGCGGCCGGAGAAGACCGGCAGACTGCGCGCCCACCCCGACCGGCCGCGCACCGAGAGCAGCATCGCCGCGAGCAGTCCGCACCACCAGGCCGCGGCCAGCGCGTGGGCACCGATGAGGAACGGCCCCCACGAGTCGTTGCCGGCGTGCCCGGCGATCGAGGTGGCCAGCACCCCGATCGCCGCGAGCGCGCCGACCACGAGCACGGGGATCTCGATCCCCGTCAGCAGGTCCAGCACCACCCACGCGAGGATCAGGACCCCGGCCACCAGCGCCACCATCTCGGGCGCACCCGAGAACAGCACGTCGCCGAAGTCGCCGGCTTTCACGTCGAGCACCTCGACACCCGCCCGATCGGCCGTCCGCACCCAGGCGCTGATCAGCACGGCCAACACCCACACCCCGGCCAGCAGGCCGATCACCCGGGTCGAGGGCTCGGCGTCGACCGTCGGCAGCGCCCCCAGACCGAGCAGCGTCACGGACACACCGAGCGCGAGGGTCGTGGGCACCGCGACCAGATCCGGACCGTCGGGACGGGCGAGCAACCAGCTCACCACGAGACCGCCGGCCAGGGTCATCGCGAGGATCAACCCGTTGCGGACGGTCATCAGGTGTCAGCGCCGCGTCGAGGGTCGCCGGCTCAGCCAGAACACGACACCGAGTCCGGCGATCAGCACGACGGCGGCGCCGGCGATGAACCACCACACCGGGATTCCCTCGTCCGACGACGCATCGACCGCTTCGATCGCCGGGCCGGGTTCGCCGTTGCCGGCAACCGCGAGCTCGAACGTGCGCTGTCCGCTGATGACGTGCCCATCGGCCGAGGTCACCCGGTAGTTGACGACGTACTCACCGGCCGGGCCGAGTTCGCGCACCCCGACACGCAGGTTGGGGCCGTCGACCGTCGGGTCGCCGTTCTGCCAGTAGTGGTCGTCGGGTCCGACGACGTTGAGCACCGCATACGACGACTGGATCGGCTCGTTGAAGGTCAGCGTCACGGTCTGCGGACCGGTCTGCAGCGTCGCCCCCTCGGCGGGGTCGGAGGACACCAGCCGCGAGTGCGCCGACGCCGGGGCGGCCGCCCACGATCCGACGAGCCCGAGACACAGCAGCGTCGCGAGGACCAGGACGACGCGTCGAGCCGGCGCGCGACGGTCAGGCATCGCCGCCGCCACAACCATTGCGGCGCAGGGCTGTCAGCGCCGCGACGCCGATGACCGCGCCGAGGGTGCCGACCACCAGGCCGATCCCGCCGAGCCAGCGCGCGGCGGAGTCCTCGGACGATGCCGACGACTCGGAGGTGTCCGAAGCGTCGGCGGTGCCCATCGTCGAGGCGGCGTGCGAGCCGCCGTGATGCCCGTCGCCCGTGGCCGGGGGCAGGGTCAGCGTCGGTGCGGGCAGCTCCGGCTCGGAGCCGTCGTCGGGGGTCGGCTGACTCCAGTCGGCGGTCTCGCCGTCGGCGTAGGTCTGCAGCGCGGGGAGTTCGACGGTCTCCTGCTCGGGGAACGGTCCGCCGGAGAACCGGAACTGGCCGAACTGCCCGACCGGCACCCCCGGTGATCCCGGATCGGCGGTCCAGGTGATCTCGGTGACCTTGTCGTCCTTCTTGGTGACGACGGACTTCCAGCCGGGCATCACCTCCGGGCGGGCCGAGGTCAGCCCGGGCAGCGTCACCCGCAGCGCGGTCGTGGCGGCGGCGTCGGACTCGTTGGGGACGACGAAGGTGACGACGCCGTACCCGCCCTGGGTGACCGTCGGCGCGTTGGCGGTGACGTGCGCCGACGCGGCACCCGCACCCGCGAAGGAGGCGAGGCCGACGAGGGCGACGGCGGTGGCGGGCGCGGTGATGCGGCGGGCGATCGTCGCCCGCAGGGAATTGAGCTTCATGGATTGTGTCTTTCGATGGTGTCGGGACCGGTCCTCGTGGACGCGCGCGTCGACCCCACACCTTTCTGGTCTGGGGCCCGGGCGGCGTCAGGAGGCGGCCGGTGGTCCGCGAACGCCGGTGCCGCACAACGCAGGTGCGGCCGGAACACAAGGCGGCGTCCAGAACACCCGAGCGGCCGGATGTGCTGCGACGGCGACCGGTGGCACCAGCGATCGGATCACCGAGCCGATCGACGCCAGGAGATGGGCACCGGCGACGATTCCGACCGCGCTGAGCGGGATCGCCACCAGGTGGGTGAGGAGCATCGGCAGCGTCGAGGCGGCGTGGGCGGCGTGCCCGGCGTCGAGCGCGAGAGCCCAGTGACTCGCCGCCTGCGCCGCGGACAGGACCAGCGTGGTCGATGCAGCCGCCGTCGTGAGTCGTCCCCGGCGCGGCGCGAGCAGCATCGCCGCGACCACGCCGATCGCGGCGCTCAGCAGGACGCCCGACGAACTCGGCATCGCCCCGCTCGCCGCACCGTGCGCGGCGACCGCCAC
Source organism: Gordonia sp. UCD-TK1 (assembly GCF_001691435.1). NCBI lineage: Bacteria > Bacillati > Actinomycetota > Actinomycetes > Mycobacteriales > Gordoniaceae > Gordonia > Gordonia sp. UCD-TK1. Next base: position 79,501 of record NZ_LZMP01000021.1, read on the forward strand.
CGCGGGAACCACACCGGCCGCGGCGACGCGTGCGAACGCGTCGGACGCTCGGGCGGTGTGGGACATGGGGCTCATCCTAGATCGGGCTGGTCGAACCCCGACCACGGTGTCGCCGGGCGATGACAGAATCGACCCCATGTCGGATGCAACCCTCGGTGTGGAGGTTCGTGAACTGTCGTCGCCCGACGAGCTCGAGGACCTCCTGCGGATCTTCGACGACGTGTGGCGGCCCGATCCGACGAACCGGCCCGTGGGGACCGACATGTTGCGCGCGCTCAGTCACGCCGGCAACTATGTGGCCGGCGCCTTCATCGGCGACCACCTCGCGGGCGGGAGCGTGGCGTTCTTCGGCGCACCGGTCGGCGAGACCCTACACAGCCACATCACCGGGGTCACCCGCCGCGGCCGCGGCCATCAGGTGGGTCATGCGCTGAAGATGCACCAGCGTCGCTGGGCGTTGGAGCGCGGACTGTCGACGATCACCTGGACCTTCGATCCCCTCGTCGCCCGGAACGCCTACTTCAACCTCGCGAAGCTCGGTGCGACGCCCGTGCACTACTACGAGGATTTCTACGGCGAACTCGGTGACGAGCTGGGCGGCGACGCCGACTCCGACCGGGTGTTGGTGGCGTGGGACCTGAAGTCCGCCGCGCCGTCGGCGCCGGACGGGTCGTCGAGGTCGGAGGGATCGGTGGAGTCGGTGGACGAGGCGCTCGCCGGTGGCGCCGTGTCGGTCATCGACGTCGACCGGCCATCCCATCCCGTCGCGCACCACGAGCGCATCACCCCGGATGCCGGCGCCGTCGTCGAGGTTCCGCGTGACGTCGAGTCGATGCGGGTCAGCGCGCCACTCGACGCCGCGCGGTGGCGGATTGCGCTGCGAGATGCGTTGTCGCCATTGCTCGTCGAGGGAGACGCGCGTCGGTCGGTCCGGTTCCTGCGGTCGGGACACTATGTGTTCGGACCGGCCGGTTCGGGCGCGCGGTGACTGAAGTGGCGGGTCCGCTGGAGCTGGCCCCGGCAGACTGGCACGGCTATCCGCACACGCTCGCCGACGTGTTGCCGGCGGTGGCGGGTGCACTCGGGGTTCCGTCCGAGGGTGCGGGACCCGTTGTCCCGACCAGTGAGTCGGTGGTTCTGCTGCTCATCGACGGCCTGGGCGCGACCCTGCTGGACGACTACGCCGAGCATGCCCCGACGCTCAAAGAACTGACCTCGACGACGCTGCGTGCCGGGTTTCCGGCGACCACCGCGACCAGCATCCTGAGCCTGACGGGCGGCACGTCGTGCGGAGTGCACGGGATCATCGGGTACAGCTTCCGCCCGGGTGACGAATGCCGAACGCGCGGGTCACGACGAGTGCTCAACTCGCTGCGCTGGACCCTCGACGACGCCTCCGGACCGTCGGCGTTGATGACGTATCCCCCGGCCCTCGTCCGCACCGAGCGAGGGAGTCTCGAAGAACTTGCCGCAAAGGGTGTCCGGGTCACCTATGTGATGCCCGGCGAGTTCCGCGGAACCGGCCTGACGATGGCGGCCTTCCGCGCGTCGGGACAGTTCGTGCCCGCCGTGACGCCCGACGGCATCCGCGACGCCGTGCTGACCACCCTGCGGCGTCGGAGCCGGCACCGGCGTTTCGTGTACGCCTACTACAGCGCGCTCGACATGGCGGGCCACATCCACGGCCCGGGGTCGGCGGAGTGGCTGGAGAAGTTGCGCATCGTCGAACGGCTGGTCGCCGACCTCGCCTCCGAACTGGGCGATGGCACCACACTTCTCGTCACCGGTGACCACGGGATGATCACCGCCGACCGGGCGATCGACATCGACACCGCCCCCGCCCTGCTCGACGGCGTCGACGCGGTGGCCGGCGAGGCGCGGGTCCGGCACGTCTATGCGACACCGGGATCGGCCGACGACGTGCTGAGCGGCTGGGCGTCGTATCTCGGTGACGCCGCGCACGTGGTCTCGCGCGAGCAGACCATCGACGAAGAGTGGTTCGGACCGATCGTCAGTGACGCTGTGGCACAACGCATCGGCGACGTCGTCGCGGTGGCCCGTGGCGCCACCACCCTCACCCGCAGCAAGCGCGAGACGATGGAGTCGATGATGCTCGGCCACCACGGCGCCTGGACCACCGCCGAGCAACTCGTGCCGCTCATCGTGGCCCGGGCTGCTTCCTGAGGCGCAAGCCCCAGCGACGGTTGACGACCCAGCGTGCCGCCCCGCGGAGGCGACTTTGAACAGTTCGTCCCCCTCAGCATGACCGAAGGGCATAGTGCCCTTCGATCGTGCTGAGAGGGACGAACTTTTCGGCTACACCGATCACTACGACGCTTGCCTTCCCGACTCAAACGACTAACCTGAGACATTGACATCCTCCTTTTGTGGTTGGGATAACCAAGCCCCTACGACCACATCAGGAGGATGTCTCAGGGAGCGGTGGTGGGACGCACCCTCCGCAAGCTCCGGACGCTCCTCAGGGAGCAGGGTTATGGGCTTCTTTCGGATCAGGGAAGCGGGGGGAGCACCTCAGGTTGGAG
>NZ_LZMP01000022.1:0-67272 GCF_001691435.1 Gordonia sp. UCD-TK1
CCAACTGCGGTGGCGCGCAGTGAAAAGTTCTGCGCGCCACGATGCGGGAGTCGTGATCGACCACAGCGACAACTTGCTTTTTCGACGCCAGATCAATCGCTGCGACCGCGTAGTCACGGCGCACGATGCCCCGGAACTTGCTCAACCGATCGTTGCGACGCTTGTCTCCACGACTCAAACGACTAGCCTTAGACATTGACATCCTCCTTTTGTGGTTGGGATAACCAAGCCCCTTATGACCACATCAGGAGGATGTCCCAGTTACCAGCCCTTCCAGCTATTACTAGGAGCGAGCTTGCGGAGGCCGTCACGAAGGGTCTTGGTGAGATGACGTCGCCACCCTTCGAGGCTCGTCGACCTCGACGCGCTCCTTCGTCGCTTGCTCGGCCCGGCGGCTAACGCTCCTCGCACCTCAGGGAGCAAAGGGAGGGCATCGCAGACCAGCGGTTTCGTGGTTCTTTGGGATGAGGGAGCAGAGGGGGCGGCTGCGCTTCTCGCAACTCAGCTCAGGGAGTGGAGCGGAGGGGCCGCGGCGGCGTGCACTCAGACACCCAGCGCTCGCGCGAGCAGTTCCACGTACCGATCCACATCGTTCATGACATCCGGGCTCGTGGTCACCGAGATCGCGATCCGGTCGCCGATCCCGTGTACGCCGTGAGTCAATCCCTGAGCCGGCGACAGCGCGGGAAATCCTGTGGTGAAAAGGATCTCACCGCCGTCGAGGTCGAGATCGGCGGCTCCGCGGTTCACCGACGAGACCACGGTGACGCCGGTGACCGTCGCCGGCGGGGTGTCGAGATCGAACGATCGGATCCCCCATCGGGTCAGGATCGCCGGTGTCGACTCCGACGCCCGACGCTGCGCGACCCGCAGCGGCTCCGCCTCGGCTGCTCGAGCGGCGGCGATCTCGGCGCCGATGAGTCGTACGCGCTCGCCCAGATCGTCGACGTCGACGTGCAGATCGATCCCCGCGTTGCGAAAGTGATTGCGCGCTCGACGTTCTCCGCCGCGCCCGACCGTCAGCTCCGCGCCGTACCGTCGATCCCGGTCCCCCAGATACTCCGGGAGCGCCACCGAGATCGCGGTGAGAACCGCGACCGTGACCGGCACTCCGGGTCCGCTGAGTTGGTCACGCTCGACGACCAGCACACGCAGGGTCCGCCGCGGTCCGGGCGGGACGTTCAACCGAGTCGGCGCATATCCCGCCGTTCCCGGCACGGATGCCGCGGCGAGCCGCGCCGCGCGAACCCCTCGCCACGCTGTCGTGACGAACTCGCCGGGGAATCGAAGCACTCCGCCGAGCGCCGTACCGGCGTCGACCATCAACTCGCGGAAGGGTGAACGCACCTCGGACACCGGTCGTCGTGGAGGCGCAGGAGCCGTGAACCAGTCGCGCGCGATCCGCGACATCCGACGCCCGTCACCCAGGGCGTGACAGACCTGGAGCACGACGACGACCACCGGACCCGTCGCTGCCGGGACTTCGGCGACCGGGCCGAAGAGGTGCGCCCGCCACGCCTCCCGCGTGGGATCGAGCGGTTGGGCGATGAGCCCGGCGATCTCCGTCAGACACGACGACCACGTGCGGCTCGACGCGTCCACGCGGACCTGGTCGTCGGCGGGCCGGACGGATTCCCAATACGGGCGGTCGGCGGTGCCCGGGACATCTCGTATCCGGAGGCACAGATCGTCGACGTGCGCCGCCCGCAGCCGGAGTCGCGCCGCGCAGTCCTCGATCGAACTGCGCGGCGCGGCAAAGCAATACACCAGGAACTCGTCGTTCGGGATGCGCTGCGACGTCCAGTACGACACCGCGTCCGCCGCGGCCATCCGGTGCATGGCCGCCAGCGTAGCGGCACGGCGTGCTACTTCTGTCCGGCGCTCCAGGCGTACGGCAGGTCGGTGCCGTTGAGCACGTGGTCGCCGACCGCCTGCAGCTTGAAGATCAGCGGGTTGTGCACCGAGATCACCCGGGCGTTGCGCCAGTGGCGATCCAGGCGCAGACGCTCGGAGGTGATCGACGCGCCGCCGACCTCGAACAGTTGAGTGGTCGCGTCCAGTACTGCGGGGATGACGGCGGCCTGGGCACGGGCGACATCGAATTCGACGCGGTCGAGGAGCGCGGCGTCCTCCCAGCCGGCGAGGGCGAGCTCGTCGAGCTCGTCGGCGATGTCGAGGACCAGCGTTCGCGCGGTGTAAGCCGCCGCCGACAACCGGCCGATCACCTGCTGCACCAACGGATCTTGACGCGGCAGGTCGGCGGTCGAGTGCGTGAAGGTGCGCGTGCGATTACGCACCCACTCCACGACGTCGTCGGTGGCGCGTGCCGCGATGCCCGCGAGCACCGAGAGCTGCACGAGTTGCAGGTACGACGTCGCGTAGGTGCGCCCCTCCCCGCCGTAACCCGGGCCGAGCACCCGCTCGGCCGGCACCTCGACACCAGCGAACTCGGTGGTGCCACTCGCGGTCAGGCGCTGGCCGAAGCCATCCCAGTCGTCGTGCTGGGTGACACCGTCGGCGTCGGCGTCGACGAGCACCGAGACGCGCTCCCCGTCCTGGTCTGCGGCGACGAGGATGTGATCGGAGTAGAGGCTGCCGGTGCTGTAGTACTTGGTGCCGTCGAGCCGGAACCCGCTGCCGTCGGTACTCGCCGGATCCGGGGTGAGGCGCGTCTGGTACCGGTCGATGGCGCCGACGCCGGGCTCGGTGATCGCGTTGCCGACCAGCGTCCCCTCGCCGACCTTGCGCAACCACTGCTGCGCAGCCTCGTCCGGGAGGGCGGCGAGCTGGTCCTCGACGAAAGACCAGTGCACCCGCAGGGCCTGCGGGAGATTGGACTCCGCGGCGGCCAGGTCGATGAGCAACCGGAACAGCTGACGGATCGACGCGCCATAACCGCCGAATTCCACCGGCACGCGCAACGCGCCGAACTTCGCCTCCCGTAGCCACGCGACCTCGTCGTATGCAAGCCTGCGGTCGTCCTCGCGCTGCACGGCGCCTTCGGCGATCCGGGCGAAGATCGGTGCGAACACCTCGTCGAGACGCTCGTCCGTCGTTCCGGTGGCGGGCCGGTTGGTTTGCTCGGTGGACGGCACAGTGGACGTCATCGGGGGTCCTTTCGATCGCAGACTGGTCGGCGACAGTCTGGTCGGCTCGGCACCGGCAGACCACGGTTGCAACCGCGCTGACCGCAACGCTGACGTTCCGGGCGCGTGCACCGCACACTGACGCTCCGACGCTCGTCGGCCACCTCCGATGAGACCCCGGTCACGCCATGTGTCAATGTTTGGTATGCCAACAACGCTCGTTGATATCGATCCGACCACCCCCGTCGTCGTCGGCGTGGGCCAGGCATCGGAACGCCTGACCGATCCCGGATACGAGGCGCTCGGCGAGGCCGACCTCGCCGCCCGGGCGGTGACCGCCGCATTCGCCGACGCCGGAAGCGACGTCGCCGGGTCGATCGACACGATCGCCGCGATCCGCTCGTTCGAGATCTCGAGCCCGTTGTCGTCGTCACCGCTGGGCCGACCGGACAACATGCCGCGCGCGGTCGGCAACCGGATCGGGGTGGACCCACGCCGCGCCGTGCAGGCCGTGACCGGCGGCCAGACCCCGCAGACGATGCTCACCGAACTCGCGGCGGCCATCGCCGCCGGCGACTCCGAGGGGGCCGTGGTGTTCGGCGCCGAGGTGATGTCGACGGTCCGCCACCTCATGTCCCAGCCGGAGAATCAGCGCCCGAACTTCGCCGAGGAGGTCGGCGGTCAGCTCGAGGACCGCGGCTTCGGGCTCAAGGGCATCATCTCGGTCGCCGAGATGCGGCACGGCCTCGCGTCGGTGTTGCCGCAGTACGCCCTGCTGGAGAACGCCCGCCGCCACGCCTCCGGCCTGGGCCGCGACCCCTACATCGCCACGATGGGTGAGTTGTTCGCGCCGTTCACCGAGGTCGCCGCCGCCAACCCGCACTCGGCCGCCCCGACGGCGCGCACCGCCGACGAACTCGTCACCGTCACCCCCGAGAACCGGATCGTGTCCGATCCGTTCACCCGGTACATCGTGGCGCGCGATCAGGTCAACCAGGCCGCAGCCGTGGTCGTGATGTCGGTGCGGGCCGCGCAGGCCGCCGGCATCGACCCCGCGAAATGGGTGTTCCTGCACGGTCATTCGTCGACGGTGGAACGCCCGGTCCTGGCTCGCCCCGAATTGTCCTCCGCTCCTGCGGCTCCCGCGGCGGTGCGGCATGCGCTGCAGGTCGCCGGGATCGGGCTCGACGACATCTCCGTGGTCGACATCTACAGCTGCTTCCCGATCGCGGTGTTCAACGTCCTCGACGGGATCGGCATGTCGCCCGACGATCCGCGCGGGCTGACCGTGACGGGTGGCCTGCCGTTCTTCGGCGGGCCGGGCAACAACTACTCGCTCCACGCGATCGCCGAAGTCGTCACCCGCGTCCGGCGATCGCCGGGTGACTACGGTCTCGTCGTCGCCAACGGCGGTGTGCTGAGCAAGCATGCCGCGGGTGTCTATTCGACGACGCCGGCACCGTGGCGTCCGGACACCAGCGGTCCGGTCCAGGCCGAGCTCGACGCGGTACCGACCGTTCCCACGATCGCCGACGCCGACGGCGCCGCGGTCGTCGAGACCTACACGGTCATCCCGCAGAAGAACGGCCGCCGCACCGGTGTGGTGATCGGCCGGCTGGTCGATCCGACCGTTCCGGAGGGACTCGGCGCCCGCTTCGTGGCCAATCTCGATTCCGACGACGACGAACTCTTCGACCTCCTCCTCACCGCCGAGGACCCCGTCGGCACGCCGATCGTCGTGCGGTCTTTCGACAAAGGCAATCGGGTGGCCCTGACCTCCGCGGCCATGAACTCCCGGCATCCGGTCGTCGCGCCGGCGTTCCGCGACTCCTACGAGCACGTCGAGATCCGTCGCGACGGTCGGCTGCTCGAGGTGACCATCAACCGGCCCGACGCGCGCAACGCGTTGAACCCCGCCGCGAACGCCGAACTCGACTCGATCTTCGAGGCCTATTTCGCCGATCCCGACCTGTGGGTGGCGATCTTGACGGGCAAGGGCGACAAGGCCTTCTCGGCGGGCAACGATCTCGCGGCGACCGCGGGGCCCGCCGCCCTGTCGGTGCCGAAGAACGGGTTCGCCGGACTCACCTCGCGGCGCAGCCTGCCCAAACCGGTGATCGCGGCGGTCAACGGCTTCGCGCTCGGCGGCGGCTGCGAGATCGCGATGGCCTGTCACATCGTCGTGGCCGACGAGGACGCATCGTTCGGACTGCCCGAGGTGAAGGTGGGTTTGGCGGCCGCCGCGGGCGGTCTGGTCCGCCTGCCGCGGATGGTCCCGCCCGCGCTCGCACGCGACATGATCCTGACCGGGCGTCGGATCTCCGCCGCCGAAGCCGCGGCCGCCGGACTGGTGAGCCGGATCGCCCCCGCCGGAAAGGTTCTCGAGACCGCACGCGGCGTGGCCGAGGAGATCCTGGCCGCCTCTCCGACGTCGGTACGGGCGTCGATCGCCACCATGGAACAGTCCGACGCCATCACCGACACGGTCGACGCCGTCCACGCCAGCACCTCGGTGCTCGACTCGCTCGTGATCAGCGGCGACACCCTCGAAGGGATCATGGCGTTCGTGATGAAGCGGACGCCGAACTGGAAAGGCCACTAGAGACTCATCGAAGACGAAAGCGCACGGAAAACGCGCGGATGGTCGTCGGATGCTGAACACTTGACGGCGGCCACTCCGCGCGCTCCCGCGCGTGGGTGGCCGCTGTTTCGACGTAACAGTCGTGTCCAGAAAGGCGGCACACCATGTCCGGTAGCAGTGAGGCACGCGGAACCAAGTCCTCCAAACGCACACCCCCACCACCGTCGTACCGGGTCGATCCCCCCGACTGGACACTGCCGCGGGGCACCATCGTGCTCCTCACGATCGCCGGGCTCGTCGTCGCCATCGGCGGCATCAAATCGGTGGCGTCGCTGGTCGGTCCGGTCTTTCTCGCGCTGATGCTCACCGTCGCCGTCCAACCGGTCCCGAACTGGTTGCGCAAGAAGGGCTTCCCGCGGTGGGCCGCCTTCGTGACGACAGTGCTCCTCGTCTACGGAATCCTCATCGGGCTGTTCGCGGCGCTGGTGTTCTCCGTCGCACGCCTGGCATCGATCCTGCCGCAGTACGACGACAAGTTCGACGACCTCGTCACCAGCTTCCAGAACTTCCTCACCAGCCACGGCGTCAGCCACGACAAGGTGCAGGACATGATCTCCCATGTCGACACCAGCAAGGTCGTGGGTGCCGTGACCGACGTGCTGAGCAGCACGTTCAGCGTGGCCTCGGCGCTCGTGCTCGTCCTCGCCCTGCTGCTGTTCATGGCCGCGGACTCGGTCGGTTTCGACGACCGGATGAACATCCTGGACCGGATGCGCCCCGACATCGCATCGGCCTTCCGTTCGTTCTCGCAGGGGACGCGCAGCTATCTGTGGGTGTCGACGGTCTTCGGCCTGATCGTCGCCGTGCTCGACAGCGTGGCCCTCGCATTGCTGTCCATCCCGCTCCCCATCCTCTGGGGCCTGCTGTCGTTCATCACCAACTACATCCCGAACGTCGGCTTCATCATCGGTCTGATCCCACCCGCGCTGCTCGGGCTGCTCGTCGGGGGGCCCACGAAGATGATCGTCGTCATCGTCGTCTACAGCGCGATCAACGTCATCATCCAGTCGGTCATCCAACCGAAATTCGTGGGCGACGCGGTCGGATTGTCGACCACCCTGACCTTCCTGTCCCTGCTCTTCTGGGCCTGGGCGATCGGGCCGCTGGGTGCGATCCTCGCGGTGCCGCTGACCCTGCTCGCCAAGGCCTTGCTCATCGACATCGACCCCGCCACCCGCTGGGCAGACGTGCTGCTGTCGTCGGGCGGGCAGCCGAAGAGCCCGGACCCGACCGAGGCGGGGACATCCGACGACGACACGAGAGAACCCGCGAAGACCCCGGGCGCGAAGGGTGAGGATCCGCCACCCGGATCGGCCCCGGGCGTCACACTGTAACCGGAAACGTGAGGCGGGCTACGCAGCGCGCCGATCATTGGGTAGATTCCCTTTCGACCCCAATCTGACCACAACCGTTTACAGATAGGTTGCGCACCGCTCATGGACATGAACTGGTCTCCGGACGACGCTGCGTTTCGCGACGAGGTCCGCGCGTTCCTCGACGAGAAACTGACCCCCGATCTACGCGCGGCGGGCACGCTGCGCACCAGCGTCTACTCCGACCACGAGGCCTCGATGAAGTGGCAGGCGATCCTGCACGAGCGTGGCTGGGCCGCTCCCGCGTGGCCGGTGCAGTACGGCGGATGCGACTGGTCGCAATCCCAGCATTACATCTTCAGCCGTGAGTCGATCCTCGCCGGCGCGCCGTCGCTGTCGCCGATGGGCATCCGCATGGTGTCGCACGCGATCATGGCGTTCGGCACCGACGAGCAGAAGAACTTCTTCCTGCCGGGCATCCTCGACGGCAGCGTCTTCTTCTGCCAGGGCTACTCCGAGCCCGAGTCCGGCTCCGACCTCGCGTCGCTGTCGATGGCCGCGGTCGACGACGGCGACGACCTCGTCGTCACCGGTTCCAAGATCTGGACCACCCACGCCTCCGAGGCGAACTGGATCTTCTGCCTCGTGCGGACCTCGCGCCAGGAACGCAAGCAGCAGGGCATCACGTTCGTGCTCATCGACATGAACTCGCCGGGCATCGAGGTGCAGAACCTCGTGTTCGCGTCCGGCGAGCAGGTGCAGGCGCAGGTCTTCTTCGACGGCGTGCGCGTGCCCAAGAAGAACGTCCTCGGCAAGATCGACGAGGGGTGGACCGTCGCGAAGTACCTGCTCGTCTTCGAGCGTGGCGGCGGCGCGGCCGCCCCGGCGCTACAGGTCATGGCCGAGCAGCTCGGCCGGGACGCGGCGTCGGTGACGGCGCCGAACGGCGGCCCGCTGTCGGAGGATCCGGCCTTCGCGGCCAAGCTCACCGACCTGCAGGTGCGCGCGAAGATCCTCGAGGTCCTCGAGTACCGCGCGCTCGCCGCGATGAGTTCGGGCAAGGACCCCGGCTCCATCGCGTCGATGCTGAAGATCCTCGGCACCGAACTGAGCCAGGAGATCACGACCCTCAGCCTGGAGGCCGCGGGACCGCACGGACGGGTCTTCCAGCCCCACGCCACGAAGCCGGGCGGACCCATCTTCCAGTACACCCCGCCCACCGACGGCTACGTCAGCGGCGAACCGTGGCAGGCCGTCGCGCCGCTGCACTACTTCAACGACCGCGCGGGCTCGATCTACGCCGGCAGCAACGAAATTCAACGAAACATCCTCGCCAAAGCGGCTCTGGGTCTCTGACGGGTCACAGGAGATAACCAATGGACTTCACACTCACACCCGAACAGCAACTGCTGTCCGACGGTCTCGACAAGTTCCTCGACGCGCGGTACGACCTCCAGGTAAGCCGCGACGCCGCGAAGGTCGGCGAGGGCTGGCAGCCGAAGATCTGGAAGGCCTTCGTCGAGGACCTCGGGGTCGTCGGCGCCTGTCTGCCGGAGGACATCGGCGGATTCGGCGGCGGCCCCGAAGAGCTGATGGTCGTCACCGAAGCGCTCGGGCACGCCCTCGTGGTCGAGCCGTTCGTCGACACGGTCGTGCTCGGTGCGGGCCTGCTGCACGCGACCGGCAACCCGGTCGCCCTCGAGGCCGCCGGTCGCATCGCCGAGGGCGAGGCGCTCAGCGCACTCGCCGCGCTCGAAGACGGCTCGGGCGGGGTCCTCTCCCGCATCGAGACCTCCGCCGACCGGGACGGCGACGAGTGGGTGCTCAACGGCACCAAGGCCGTCGTCACCACGGCGCCGCTCGCCGACTACCTGATCGTCAGTGCCCGCACCGTAGGCGAACCCCACGATCCCGCCGGCGTCTCGCTGTTCCTGATCGATCTCGCCGACGGCGGGCCGACGGGGCTCGAGCTGCACAAGCTGCGCACCATCGACGACCGCCAGGCCGCCGACATCACGTTCACCGACGTGCGCCTGCCCGGCGACGCGCTCATCGCCGACGAGAACGCCATCGAGATCCTCGAGAAGGCGTGGGACACCGCGACCGCCGCGGTCGTCTCCGAGGCCGTCGGCCTGATGCGCAAGGTGTTCACCGACACCGTCGAGTACTCCAAGCAGCGCGAGCAGTTCGGGGTCCCGATCGGCAGCTTCCAGGTGCTGCAGCACCGGATGGTCGACATGCATCTCGAGCTCGAACAGTCGGTCGCCGCACAGTATTTCGCGATCCTGTCCCTCGAGGGCTCCCCGGCGGAACGGGCGGCGGCGGTCTCGGCCGCCAAGGCCACCGTCAGCCGCGCCGCCCGGTTCATCGGACAGAACACGGTGCAGTTGCACGGCGGCATGGGGATGACCGAGGAGTTGGCAATCGGCCACTACTTCAAGCGTCTCACCGCGATCGAGTACGAATTCGGCACCGCGGACGCCCATCTCGCGCGTTTCGCGACCGCCACCGCGCAGATCGACGCCTGACCGCATCGTCGAATCGCCACCTCCCGGTTCCGGAGGTGGCGATTCGGCGTTCGGGCCTGACTCAGCTGTCGGTCCAGACCGGCTTCCGCTTCTGCAGGAATGCCGACATGCCCTCCTGCGCATCGCAGGTCATCGCATTGGTCGCCATCGTCTCCCCCATCTCGTCATACGCCGCCGACTCGTCGAGCTCGACCTGCCGGTAGAACGCCTGCTTGCCGATGGAGACGGTCCGCGCACTCGACCCGGCGATGTGGAGAGCCAGCTCCCGCACGGAGTTCGAGAGCTCGTCGTCGTCGACGACACCGCTRAGCAGCCCCCAGTCCGCGGCGGTCTCGGCGCCGATGGGTTCGCCGGTGAGCAGCATGTGCATGGCGCGTTTGCGTCCGATCGCGCGGGACAGCGCGACCATCGGAGTCGAGCAGAACAGCCCGATCCGCACACCCGGCGTGCTGAACCGCGCGCTGCGTCCCGCGACCGCCAAGTCACACGTCGCGACCAGTTGACACCCCGCCGCGAAGGCCATGCCGGCGACTTCGGCGATGACGGGCTGTCGCACCTCGTGGACCGTCCGCATCAGTTCCGTGCACGTCGCGAAGACGGCCCGCTCGTCGTCAAGGGTCCGGTCGACGAGTTCACCGAGGTCGTGCCCGGCGGAGAACGCGGGTCCGAGCGCCCGGATCACGATGACCCGCACGCGCGGATCGTCGTCGAAGTCCCGAAGCGCGGCGGTGATGGCGCGCATCGTGCTCGTGGACAACGGGTTACGACGCCGCGCGTCCCCCAGCGTGATCACCCCGAGTGGTTCGGCGATCTCCGTCGACACCGCCTCGTGCAGAATTTGTTCGGTCATGCCCCGACACTATGCAGTGCCGCGGGAATACGACGTCGGATCGATCGTTGTGTCTCCTCGTGACCAGTACCGCGCTCTTCGAACCGATCACCCTCCGCGATGTCGCGATCCCCAACCGGATCTGGCTCGCCCCGATGTGCCAGTACAGCTGCTTCGCCGGCGACGGGGTGCCCACCGACTGGCACCTGACGCATCTCGGTTCCCGAGCTGCCGGCGGCTTCGGACTGATCCTCACCGAGGCGGCGGCCGTGGTGCCCGAAGGTCGGATCAGCGCACACGACGCCGGTCTGTGGAACGACGACCAGGCCGCGGCCTGGGGACGCATCGTCGACTTCGTCCACTCGCAGGGCTCGGTCATCGGCACCCAGCTCGCCCACGCCGGCCGCAAGGCCTCCACCTACGCACCGTTCGACGACCGCTCCGGCGCCATTCCGCTCGACGACGGCGGCTGGACGACATTCGGCCCGTCCGACGTCGCCTTCGAGGGACTGCCCGCCCCCACCGCCATGACGACCGAGCAGATCGCCGAGGTCGTGGACGCGTTCGCACAGGCCGCCCGTCGCGCCGACGACGCCGGGTTCGACGTCGTCGAGATCCACGCGGCGCATGGCTACCTGCTGCATCAGTTCCTCTCCCCGTTCTCGAACCGGCGCACCGACGCCTACGGTGGCGACTTCGAGGGACGTACGAGGCTGACCCTCGAGGTCGTGGACGCGGTCCGCGCGGTGTGGCCGTCGTCGAAGCCGCTGTTCGTCCGGGTGTCCGGCACCGAATGGACCGAGGGTGGGTGGGATGTGGATGACTCCGCCCGTCTCGCCGCCCTCCTCGCCGGCCGCGGTGTCGACCTCGTGGACGTCTCCTCGGGTGGCAACGTCCTCGCCGACATCCCCGTCGCACCCGGCTACCAGGTCGACCTCGCCCGGTCGATCCACCGCCAGTCGGGTGTGCCCACCGCCGCCGTCGGCCTCATCACCGAACCCGATCAGGCCGAGAAGGTCGCCGGCGACGACGACATCGCCGCCGTCTTCTTCGGACGCGTCGCGCTGCGGGAGCCGTCCTGGCCGCTGCGCGCCGCACACGAGTTGGGCATCGACAAGCGCGAGGCGCCGTATCCGCCGCAATATCAACGCGGTTCATGGCACTGAGCCCGGTCCCCGCTCCCTGAGGAGGCCCGGAGCTTGCGGAGGGCCGTCACGAAGGGTCTCGTCACACCGGCCGCGGCGTCACCAGCGCGAGGGACGCCGCGGTTGCCGGCTCGATGATCGATGCGAGCGGGGCGCCGGATTCGACGGCACCGGCGGTCAGCTCCCGGAAGCCACCCCACAGGAAGATCGCGCGCTGACGGTCCATCGGCACCACCCCCGCCGCGGCCATCGTCGGGGTCGAGGTGAGGCCGACGAAGAGTTCGATCCACGCTTCCAGGGCCTCGTCCTTGACCGCCTGGGCGGCGCTGCCGAGCGCGGGCAACTCGCGGATCCAGCTCAGCGTGAGACCCGGATACCGCTCACTCGCTGCAACATATGACGACACCGCTTGTCGCACTTGCTCTTCGATGGAGGCTTCCGCATCCACGCGCCGCGCGATCTCGGCGATCATGAACTCGTTGGTCACCGTCAGCAGCGCAAAAAAGCATGACTGCTTGTCGGCGAACTCTTGGTAGAACGACCGCCTCGAGGTCCGCGCGACCCGCACGATGTCGGCGACCGTGGTGTCGCGGTAACCCGCCTCGACGATGCACTCGAGCATCGCCGCGAGCAGCCGGTCCCGGCTCGATGCGCCCGCCGACGAGGTCAACCAGGGCGCCGGGAGCGAAGCGAGCGGGCCCGATGTCGCAGGCGCCGGGAGCGAAGCGAGCGGGCCCGATTCAGTCACGCCTTCGAGCATAGGCCCTTGTCTCGCCCGGTACGTGAGCGTACCGTCGGGTGGTACGTAGACGTACCACCCGCTACGGCGAGAGGACCCCACTGGTGAACACCCCGACCCTGAGCGGTGAGGCGGTTCTGCCGCCCACCACGTCGATCCCGTCCACCATCCAGGGGCTCGGCGCGGTCGTGTCGCGGCGACACTTCTTTCGATATCTCCACGACCGGCACGGCTCGGCCTTCACCGTGAACCTGCCCGTCTTCGGCCCTTCCGTCGTCATCTCCGATGCCGCGATGGCGCGCGAGCTGTTCACCGCCGGCGACCAGGTCGAGAACGTCCAGCCCAACCTCGGCCGCATACTCGGCACCGGATCGATGTTCGCGCTGGAGGGCGCCCGACACCGCGCCCGGCGCAAACTGCTCACCCCGCCGTTGCACGGCAAGCCGATTCGGTCGTACGAACAGATGGTGGTCGACGAGGTTCGCGCCGAATCAGCGTCCTGGCCCACCGGGGTCGAGTTCGCCTCCATCGAACCGATGATGCGCATCACCCTGAACGTCATCCTCCGCGCGGTTTTCGGCGCCGAGGGCAGCGAGCTGGACCGACTCCGCGACATGATCCCACCGATGGTGACCGTCGGTTCGCGCGCCGCGACGGTACCCCCACTCCCACGCCTTTTCCGGCCGATCGACCCCAATCACCGGTACGCGCGACGCAACGCCGAATACCGAGATTACGTCGGCGGGCTGATCACGAAGGCGCGCAACGATTCTCGCCTGGATGAGCGCACCGACATCCTTGCGATCATGCTGCGCAGCACCTACGACGACGGCAGTCCGATGACCGACGACGAGATCGCCGAGGAACTGGCCACGATGCTCGCTGCCGGACACGAGACCACGGCGACGACCCTTGCGTGGGCGCTCGAGCGGCTGCGCCGGCACCCCGAGGTGGTGCGCGAACTGGTGGCCGAGGTGGACGCCGGTGGCTCCGACTACCGCCACGCCACCATCCTGGAGGTCCAGCGCAGCCGACCCGTCATCGACTTCGCCGGCCGGCATGTCGTCGCCGAGCATCTCGACCTCGGCAAGTGGCGGATCCCGAAGGGATACAACGTCCTCGTCTCGATCGCACTCCTCCACGACGACAGCAGCGAATTCGCCCGGCCCGAGGTCTTCGACCCGACCCGTTTCCTGGGCACCAAGCCTCCGGCGGCATGGCTGCCGTTCGGCGGCGGCACGCGGCGGTGCATCGGGGCGGCATTCGCGACCATGGAGATGGACGTGACCCTGCGGACACTGCTGGCGGACTTCGAACTGATGCTGACCAGCGCCAGGTCCGAACGCTGGTTCTCGCGCGGGGTGGCGTATGCCCCGTCCCGCGGTGGTCGTATCGCTGTCGTTCCGCGCTGACCCCCGCTCGACGCCCGGGGGCCGACGTGACGAGCCCCACATTCACGCTGTGACCTTCGTCATCGAACGCGGCCGAACATCGGCGACGGCGAGCTCCCGCCGAATTGCGGTATGCGCTGCGAATTCGCCGTAAAGCTAACAGCGTTATCTCGGCGTTATCCGAATCGCCCAGGTCACGGACTCGACGTGACCAAGCCGTTACCCAACCCGTATGGTCGCCCACGGTCCGAGATCAACCGCCCTGCCAACCCCGGGGTGGTGAGGAGGAACGAAGACCATGCGAATGACCAAGACCCACATGACCAAGCTCGTCGCCCGCGCCGCCATCGTCGGCGCACTGACTGCCGCCCCCTTCGGGATGCTGGCGTCCACCGCGCACGCAGCAGGCGGCAACTGGGACGCGGTCGCTCAATGCGAGAGCGGCGGCAACTGGGCCATCAACACCGGCAACGGCTACTACGGTGGCCTCCAGTTCTCGATGAGCACCTGGCAGGCCAACGGCGGAACCGGTAACCCGGCCGACGCCTCGCGCGAGGAGCAGATCCGCGTCGCGGAGAACGTGCTCGCCACCCAGGGCCCCGGCGCCTGGCCGGTGTGCGGCGCCAACCTCTGACGCAGGCACCGGCGCAGCACGTGCCGTCAGGCCGTGCAGTCATTGACACGACGAGGCCGGCGGGTCCTTTTCAGGACTCGCCGGCCTTGTTGCGTCTGCCGCTGTCTACGGCGTGGGCGCGGCGTCGTCGCCGCTGTCCCCGATCGTCGTGTCCAACGCACTCACCGCGATGCCGTACGGCAGGAACCGCACGTTGCGTCGTGGATCGGTGTTGGTCTTGTTGGCGCGCAGGGCCTCGAGTTCGGTCGCGTAGACCTGCTCGACGCGGGCACCGCCGTCGTCGTCGACGACGAACACCGCCCAGACACCCGAGCCGGCCTCACCGGTGGTCTCCTCACGGGGCTTGGTGCGAGTGCGGCCGCGGGCGGCCTCGTCGAAGAACATCGAGAAGGCTGCCGGTCCGGCCTGACCCTCGAAGAGCTTGCCGAACACGTCGCGCAGTCCGTCACCGGCTTCGCGCGCAAATCGGTCGAAGTCCTCGGGGCCGAAATTGAACGGTCCGCCGGAGCCGCTGTTGTCGGTCATGATGTTCCTTCCTCCGGCCACCCTGACGAGCCGCCGGTCAACGCTGTCCAGTGTCCTCAGGAATCAGTGGCTCCGCCACTCCGGTCCTCAGGAATCAGTGGCTCCGCCACTCCGGTCTTCAGGAATCAGCGGTTCCGCCACCCGCAGTCTCCGTCTCGTCGAGCCGCTGATGGAGGCGTGCCCGGACATCGTCGGCCGAATAGGACTTCCGCTGCCGCTGGTCACGCGCGACCATCACCCCGCCGGTGGCCACCCCGACCGCGCCCGCCAATCCCAGCCATTTCCACAGGTTCCTCATGCGGGCAGGATAGGTCGCGCGGGCGTCGTGCGTGCTCCGGACGCATTAGCCTGCTCTCGTGCCCACCAGCAGAATTCTCCTCGGCCGAGACCGCGCCGACGCCGGCATCTCGTTGACCGACGCACTCGACGCCACCCGCACCGGCGACATCTGGCTCTTCCGCGGCCATTCCGGACCGGACCGGGCCATCCGCACCCTGACCAACGCTCCCGTGAACCATGTCGCGATGGCGGTCTGCATCGACGATCTGCCACCGCTGCTGTGGCACGCAGAGCTCGGCGATCGGCTGACCGACGTGTGGACCGGATCGAATCATCGCGGCGTGCAGCTACACGACGCTCGAGAAGCCGCGGAGCAGTGGATGATCCGCTACAAGCAGGCGTGCTGGTTCCGACAGCTCACGCCGGAGGTCTCCCCGGATCAGGAGAACGCTCTCCTCAAGGTGATCGCCGAACTCGACGGGACGCCGTTCCCGACCACCGCGCGCCTGGCCGGCCGGTGGTTTCGCGGCCGGGTGCCCAACTCGACCGACCTCGTCCGGGGCATCCCCTACCTCGACCGCAAGGTCCGTCAACGACGCGACGAACGGCAGCAGCGGAAAAGCCAGAACACCGAGGGCGTCGGATTAGAAGCCGCCTACTGCGCCGAGGTGGTGGCCATCACCTATCGGGAGATGGGCATCCTCGACGCGTCCAAGGACTCCAACTGGTTCGACCCCGGGCGATTCTGGAGCGGCGACAATCTCCCCCTCCACGCGCCGCACGAACTCACCCCCGAGATCGGAGTCCGGCTGGACTGACGACGGCGCGGACCGGGCCGACCCTCATCTCCCTCCGAAGGCCCGGAGCGTCGCCTCGACGAGTGCGTCGGCGTAGATGTCGGTCAGCGGGCCGCTGCGGTGCAACCACCGCTGGAACAACGGGGCGTAGAGCATCTCCAGAAACAGGTCGAGGTCGGTGTCGGGGGGCAGCTGGCCCGCCCGCTCGGCCGTGCGAAGCCGAGCCTTCTTGGCGTCGTCCAGCGGTCGCGACAGCTTCTCCCGGTACTCCGCCGCAAGGTCGGCGTCATTCGCGATCTCCGTGTTCACCGCCCGGATCAGGCGATCGAAGGACGGATCGGCGAACTCTGCCACCGTCTCCCGCATGACCTGTTTCAGGTCCGCCTCGAGATCTCCGGTGTCCGGCAGTTCGACCGACTGCCCGTCGGCCCCCTCGCTCAGTGCGAGCACCGCTGCGAAGACGACCGCGCTCTTCGACGGCCACCGTCGATAGATCGTCTGTTTGCCGACACCGGCCCGGGCCGCGATCGCCTCCACCGTGACCTTGTCGTATGACTGCTCCACGACCAGGGCTCGGGTCGCTTCGAGGATCGCCTGGCGAGACCGCTCTCTGCGGCGTGAGTGATCGGGACCTGCAGCTGTCGTCATGGGTCGAGCCTAGTTCATGAAACGAGACGTTGCGTTTGACATGCGAGGCGGACTTGGCCATAGTCATTCTGAGACGGACCGTTCCGTTTACTTAGGAGGAAATTCGATGATCGACGCACGGGTCTGGTTCATCACCGGCGCATCCCGCGGACTCGGACGCGCGTTCACCGAAGCGGCACTTGCCGCCGGCGACGAGGTCGTGGCCGTCGCCCGCAACATCGAACCGCTGGCGTCGCTGGCCACGCGACATCCCGATCAACTCCATCCCCTGTCGCTCGACGTCACGGACCGGCAGGCCGTGTTCGACGGCGTCGATGCAGCGGTCACCGCGTTCGGCCGACTCGACATCGTCGTCAACAACGCCGGCGGAATGCTCTACGGGATGGTCGAGGAAGCCACCGAGGCCCAGATCAGGGCGCACCTCGACCTGAACTTCTTCGGTGCCGTCTGGGTCGCGCAAGCCGTGCTGCCCCACCTGCGCGCCGGCGGCGGCGGACGCCTGCTGCAGGTGACGTCGATGGGCAGCGGCGGAGGAATGGCCACCGTCGGCTTCTACGGAGCGGGCAAGGCCGCGCTCGACTCGGTCAGTGAGGCGCTGGCGATGGAGGCCGAGCAATTCGGCGTCAAGGTCACCATCCTGCAGATGGGCGGTTACGACACCGGGTTGTTCACTGCCGGTACGACGAACACCGAACCGATGCCGGAGTATCGGGACCTGCGAGCCGAGATGGAATCGTCGTGGGGTGACGACGCCGGACCTCCGCCGACCACGGCCGCGCCGGTCATCCTGGAACTCGTGGCGCTCCCCGACCCGCCTCGGCGCCTGATCGTCGGCAGCCAGTCGTTCGACCACGTGCTCGAGATGGACCGCGCACGTGACCGGGACTACCACAAGTGGGAGCACCTCAGCCGGCAGGCGCCCGGCTGAGGTGGCCCGCGCGTCGTACTAGATCGTCATCGCCTCGCGCACAGCACTTTCGGCGGTCGTGCCGCCCTCACCCGACGACGTCACGCGGCCGCTCTCCAGCACGTAGTACCGCTGCGCCGCCTCGAGGGCGAACCCGATGTGCTGTTCGACGAGGAGCACGCCCAGCCCACCGCGCTGGGTGAGCGTGGTGATGGTCTGCTCGATCTCGGCGACGACCGACGGCTGGATGCCCTCGGTCGGCTCGTCGAGGATGAGCATCCGCGGCTCGGTGATGAGCGCGCGCGCGATCGCCAGCTGCTGACGCTGGCCGCCGGACAACAGGCCGGCGCGTCGACCCAGCAGCTCCTTGAGTGCCGGGAACATGTCCAGCATCTCGGCGACCAGCTCCTTGCCGCGTTTGCGGCCGTCGGCCACCACCTGCAGGTTCTCGGCAGTGGTGAGATGGCCGAAACTCTGCTGCCCCTGGGGCACGTAGGCGATGCCGTGCCCGACCCGTACGCTCGGACGCGCCCGGGTGATGTCGACGCCGTCGAACGTGATGGTGCCCTTGGTGGTCTTCACCAACCCGACGGCCGCGCGCAGCAGGGTCGTCTTCCCGGCCCCGTTGTGTCCCATCACCGCGACGACGCCGTCGGCCGGTACCTCGATGTCGACCCCGTGGATCACCTCGGTCCGACCGTAGCCCGCATGGACTCCGGAGATCTTCAGCATGGTTCAGCCCTTCTCCGTGATCGGTTGCGTTGCAGCCGCGTTCGCCGAAGTCGCAGTCGTGTCGGAGTCGACCTCGGCGGCGATCTCCTCGAGTTCTTCACCGCCGGCCGCGGTCCCGAGGTACACCTCCTGGACCTTCGGGTTCGCCTGGACCTCGGCGACCGTGCCCTCGGCGAGCACCCGACCCCGTGCGAGCACGGTGACCGATGTCGCGAAGGACCTCATGAAGTCCATGTCGTGCTCGACGACCACGACGGTGCGCTCACCGCCGATGCGGCGCAACAGGTTCCCGGTCTCCTCACGCTCTTCGTGGCTCATCCCGGCGACCGGCTCGTCCAGCAGCAGCACCGAGGCGTTCTGCACCAACAGCATCCCGATCTCGAGCCATTGCTTCTGACCATGGGCCAGTACGCCCGCGGGTGTGTCGGCCAGGTCCTGCAGGCCGATGGTTTCGAGCGCCTCGGCGATCGAGTCGGGGATCTGCGTCGGTCGACGCCGCAGCATCGTCCACACCGAACGCCCGGCGCCCGCGGCGATGTCGAGGTTCTGCAGCACACTCAGTTCCTCGAAGACGCTCGCGGTCTGGAAGGTCCGGCCCACCCCGAGCCGCGCGATCTGGTGCACCTTCTTGCCGACCAGTTCGACACCGGACTTCTGGATCGAACCGGTGGACTTCACCAGGCCGGTGATGGCGTCGATGATGGTGGTCTTGCCGGCACCGTTCGGACCGATCAGGAACCGCAGATCACCCTGCAGCAGTGTGAGATCCACGTCGGAGACGGCCTTGAAACCGTCGAACTCCACGCTGAGACCGCGCACCTGGAGGTAGTCGCTGTCCATCCCGGCGTTGCCGCCGGCGACCGGCGGGTGCCCGACGACCGTCGATTCTGCTTCGGTCATGACGACGCTCCTACCTTGCTGCTGGTGTGTTCGTCGATGTCGGCGGTCGGGGACGAATCCGGCGCCCTCTTCCGGCGCCACTTGACCAGTGCTCCCAGGCCGGCCAGCCCGGCCGGGAAGAACCCGACGACCACGATGAACAGGATTCCCTGCGCATAAGTCCAGCCGGACGGGAAGCTCTCCGACAGACTGGTCTGCGCCCAGGCCACCGCGATGGCGCCGAGGACCGGGCCGAGAAGCGTTGTGCGCCCGCCGATGGCGACGCCGATCAGGAAGGCGATCGACGGCACGATCCCGACGTCGGCGGGCGAGATGATGCCGACGATGGGAACGAACATGGCCCCCGCGATGCTCGCGAACAACGCCGCGATCGCGTAGGCGACGACCTTGGTGTTGGCCGGGTCGTAGCCGAGGAACCGAACCCGCTCCTCCTGGTCGCGGACGGCGACCAGCAGTTCGCCGTACCGGCTGTACATCAGCTGACGGGTGATCGCCACGACGGCGAGCAGGATGGCCGCGGTGATGAAGAACAGCAGCTGCCGGTTCACCGGGTCGTTCAGGGCGAGCCCGAAGAAGCTGCGAAAACGGTTGAGGCCGTTGCTGCCACCGGTGGTCTGCTGACCGATGAGCAGGATCGCGAAGGCGGCGGCCAGCGCCTGGGACAGGATGGCGAAGTAGGCACCCTTGACGCGCCGTTTGAACACGCCGAGACCCAGCAGGATCGCCAGCAACGTCGGTACCAGCAGAATGCCCAGGATCGTCACCACCGGCGAGGCGAAAGGCTTCCAGTACCCCGGCAGTTCGCTGATCCCGGCGATCTGCATGAAGTCGGGCACGTCGTCGCCGCGCAATTCCGCGTCGGAGATCTTCAGGTGCATGGCCATGATGTAAGCACCCAGCCCGAAGTACACACCCTGGCCGAGGGTGAGCATGCCACCACGACCCCAGGCCAGGCCGATGCCCACCGCGACGATGCCGAAGCAGAGGAACTTGCCGAGCAGGTTGAGACGGAAGTCCGAGAGGACGGCGGGAGCGACCGCGAACAACAGGATGGCGGCGACGCCGAAGCCCGCCCAGACCTTCCAGGAACTGCTGAAATAGTCCTTCACACAAGACTCCTCGACTGGACCGTGAACAGCCCCTGCGGCCGGATCTGCAGGAAGATCACGATGATGACGAACACGGCGACCTTCGCCACCGACGCCGTCGTGTTGTATTCGATGAACGAGTTCAGGACGCCGAGCGCGATGGCCGCGATGACCGCGCCCTTGATCTGGCCCAGCCCGCCGATGACGACGACCAGGAATGCGTCGATCAGATAGGTCATCCCGGTGTTCGAGCTGGTGGATCCGATCAACGTCAGTGCGACCCCGGCGATGCCGGCGAGTCCCGAACCGATGAAGAACGTCGTGATGTCGGTTCGGCGGCTGGAGATCCCGCTCGTCTCGGCGAGATCCCGGTGCTGGACGACGGCGCGGATGCGCCGACCCATCGGCGTGTACTTCATGGTCACCGCGATCGCGGTGACCGCGACGATGGCCAGCAGCATGATGAACAGGCGTGTCTTCGGGACGACCGCGCCGAGGATGTCGACGCCGCCGGACAACCACGACGGTGCGACGACGTCGACCGCCGGCGCGCCGAAGATGTCGCGGGCGAGCTGCTGGAGGATCAATCCGACACCGAACGTCACCAGGAGTGTGTCCAGTGGGCGGTCGTACATCCGCTTGATCAGGGTGACCTCGAGGAGAACGCCCATCAGGCCGCCGACGAGGAACCCGATGACCAGCGAGACCAGCAGGGACACCCCGGCATTGGAGATCAGGTATTCCTGCACCGTGTACGCGGTGTAGGACCCGGCCATGATGAACGACCCGTGGGCCATGTTGATCACGCCCATCTGACCGAAGGTCAGGGACAGGCCGAGAGCTGCGAGAAGCAGGATCGAACCGAGACTGAGCCCGGTGAAGAGCTGTCCGATAACGGTTTCCACGTGTCTATCCGTTCGTCGTCGGCGAGTGCCGCGTTCGCCGGGAGGGACCGTGCGCGACCCGTCCCGCGTCGCCGGAGGACGCGGGACGGGTCGTCGACGGTGTCAGTTGCTCAGGCCCTCGGCCCACGGGTACGACTTCAGGTAGGGGTCCGGCTCGATCGGCTGACCCGAATCCCACACCGTGTAGATCAGTCCGTCGCCACGGATCTCACCGATGCGCGCGGTCTTGGTGATGTGGTTGTTCTCACCGTCGATCGTGACGAGCCCCTCCGGAGCATCGAAAGTGACTCCGCCGGCCGCCTTCTGAACGTCGGCGACGGCGAACGACTGGGCCTTCTCGACGGTGTTCTTCCACAGGTAGACCGAGACGTAGGCGGCCTCCATCGGGTCGGAGGTCGGCTTGTTGGCACCGTAGGCGGCCTTGTAGTCACGGACGAACGAGGCGTTCACCGGGTTGTCGACGGTCTGGTAGTAGTCCCACGCGACCAGCTGGCCCTCGATGTTGTCCACACCGATACCGCCGACCTCTTCCTCCGCGATGGACACCGAGACGACCGGCATGGCCTGCGGGGTCAGTCCGACGTTCTTGTACTCGCGGAAGAACGCGACGTTGGAATCGCCGTTGAGAGTGTTGAACACGGCGTCGGCGTCGGCGGTACGGACCTTGTTGACGATCGTCGAGAAGTCCGTCGAACCGAGCGGGGTGTAGTCCTCGCCCTTGATCTCGATGCCGTTGGCCTCCGCGTACGCCTTGATGACACGGTTGGCCGTCTGCGGGAAGACATAGTCGCTACCGACGAGGTAGAGCGACTTCACGCCCTCCTCCTTCAGGTACTCCAGGGCCGGCACGATCTGCTGGTTCGTCGTGGCGCCGGTGTAGAAGATGTTCGGCGACGACTCCAGGCCCTCGTACTGCACCGGGTAGTACAACAGCGAGTTGTTGTCCTCGAAGACCGGCAGCATGGCCTTGCGGCTCGACGACGTCCAACCGCCGAACACCGCTGCGACGCAGTCACTCGAGATCAGCTTCTCGGCCTTCTCCGCGAAGATCGTCGGCTCGGAGGCCCCGTCCTCGCCGATGAGCTGAATCTGTTTGCCCAGCACTCCGCCGTTGTCGTTGATCTGATCGACGGCGAGCTTGATCGAGTCACGCACGGTGACCTCGGAGATCGCCATGGTGCCCGACAGCGAGTTCAGCGAGCCGACCTTGATGGTGCTCCCGGAGGTGTCGACACACGATTCGGCGCTCGATGCCGATTCCTCGCTGGCCGAACTGCCACAGGCGCTCAGGACCAGCGCCACCGCGGACAGCGCCGCGGGGACCAGGATGCCGTACCGCCGACGGCGTGACCGGGTCGGGGCGGACGGCGGGATGTCCGCCGGCGGGGGGCCGGGCGGCAACGGAACAGACGGCATCGGCGAAGCCTTTCTCATTACGTCTCAGGTCCACTCAGATGGGGGCACGACGAACACGCGGCCTGTCACCGCGTGACCCCCGATGAGATACGCGTCGCAAGCCTTGCGATCTGGCGTATGGGAGGTAAACGTAAATTGACTTTGTTACACCGGCGTGACGTGAGATGAAATCGATGTTTCCGCTTCCGGACCCGCCGTCACGATCTGATGCCGGCGAATTCCGTTGCCTTCATTGAAGTTTCGGAGCGACCCGGTTTGACACGAGCGCCCACAGCGGCTAACGGGCGAACGAGGCCTCGATTTCGGCACGGGTACGCTCGGGGTCAGATCCGAGTTCATAGCGCGGAAGCGTGTGCGGCACCGTCGTCCCGTGCGCCACGCGACGACGAGCGGCCGCGAACTCCGGCGCCTCCCCCATCGTCAGGTGGGCGGAGTTGATCAGACCCCACACCGCACTCCGGCGCGCACGCCGTTCGACCGGATTGGGCGGGCGGTACATGATGAGCTGCTGGGCCCAGCGGGGCATCGTGTCACGGATCGCCCAGTCCACGGCGCCCTGGGCCGGGTTGCGTACGTTCAACCCGGTGGCCATCGCATTGCCATGTGTCAGTGCGAGTTTCGGCAGGTACTCGGCCAAGCAGGTGAGGGTGTCGGCTTTGGTCGTGGGCAGGTCGGTCCCACCCAGCGCGTGACCGACGCGCACGAATTCCCGGTAATAGCCGTCGAGTTCGGCGCCCCGCAGCGGCTGCGGGTGGTAGATCTCGTGCGCGGTGGCGATACCCCAGACGACGGTGGCATAGTTCCAGCGAAGCCAGGCCGGATCGTCGGCGTCGTAGGCCGCACCGTCGGGCCGGACACCTTTGATGGTGTGGTGCATCGCGCGTACCGTCCGCGCCAGTCGCTCGGCGGACTCGGTCGAGCCGTACGCGGTCCCCATGAAGAAGGCCAGCGAGTGCCCGAGTCTGGTCATCGCGCCGTCGGGATCGATGGACAGGGTCGGGGTTCCGTCCTCGCGGCGCCGGACCAGCCGCGAGTGCTGCACACCCATCCAGAAGATGCTCGGGTCGAGACGCTCCRGGTACGACGCACACTGCAGACCGAAGATGAGCGCGGGCGTGTGCGAATGGACGTACCAGGTCGCGCTGCCCGGGCCGAACCAACCCGGATCGCCGGCCGGCTTCTCGAAGTCCATCCCGCGGAAGAACTTCGCTCGGACGTGGGCGTCGAACTTGCCGTTCAGCCAGGACCCGACGAACTCGTGCGGGAGGGGAACCGGAATCCAGTCGGTCGACGGCAGTCGGAGAGGAGCCATGGACACAGTCATCTACAGACCTTCCGCTCGGGTCGACCATTGGTCACGGTCGTACCCAGAGTAACTATTTGGGTACAGGCGTGACCAGATCTGTGCGGGGTACGCTGGCGGCCGACTATGGTGAGCAGATGTCCTCACCGACCCGCTGGGCGGGCGTACCGCTCGCGGACCGGCGCGCGGAGCGTAGAGCGGCCCTGATCGCGGCCGCCTTCGACATCTTCGGAGGCGTCGGCGCGGAAGCCGAGCTGTCGGTCCGCTCGGTGTGCCGGTATTGCGGCTACAACACCCGGTACTTCTACGAGAGCTTCTCCGACACCGACGATCTGCTCGGCGCGGTCTACGACACCGCGACGGCGGAACTCGGCGTGGTGGTCGAGGCCGCGATGCGCGAGGCGGGCCCCTCGGTCCGGTCACGCACCCGCGCGGGTATCCGTGCGGTCCTCGGCCACGCGTCGTCGGATCCGCGGCGCGGCCGCGTGTTGTTCACCGCCGGGGTGACCAATCCCGTTCTCGCCGAACGGCGGGCCACCACCCAGGGCATGCTCCGCGACCTCGCGTTCGCCGAGGCCGACGCCCGCGACACCGACCGGCTCACGAGCCGGGTGCGGGCCGCGATCTTCACCGGCGCGATGTCCGAACTGGTGCAACAGTTCTTGGCCGGCAGCCTGGGTGACGACCTCGACCGCGTCGTCGACGAGGCGATGGCGACCCTCCTGCCTACCCGAGACGTTTCATGAGACCGCGATCGAGGGCCCGGATCATGACCAGGCAGCCGAGGCCGGACAGGATCAGGCCGGTCGCGAAGATCGCCGGGAACCCGAACAGGTCGCCGACGATCCCGGCGGCGAACCCGGCCGCGCCCTGCACGCCGACCACCGCGCACGCGAACAAGGTGTAGTCGCTGCCCTCGTAGCCCTTCTGGCACGCATCCATCATCAGGGTGAACACCGCGACGGTCGCCGCGCCACCCAGGATGTGCTCGGCGAGGCTGGCCGTGACCACCAGCCAGAAGCCGCCGACGCCGATCGACGCGACCAGATACACTCCAAGACTGAGTGTCTGGGTGACACCGCCGACGAGCAGTGCGTGCCGCCGACCGTAGGTGTACGCGAGCCACCCGCCGAGCGCGGCTCCGCCGAGCGCTCCGGCCGACGACAACGCACCTTCGACGAGCGCGATCTGGCCCAGTGTGAGTCCGATGTCGGACATGAACGGGCCCACCAGCGCCGACGCCATCGAGTTACCGAACTTGAACGCGCCGACGACGAGGATGAACGTGATCACGCCCGGACGTCGGAGCCGCGACGACCAGCCCGTCAGCAACAACCCGGGCGACACCCGCTTCGACGGTGTCGGCTGCGCATCGCCGGTCGGTCGGCTCGGCTCACGGGCGAGAAACCACACGCCGACGGTGACCGCGAACAGGAGCACCGCCATCACGACGAACAAGGTGCGCCAGCCGGCGAACGAGAACAGCCAGAGGAGCCCGCCGCCGCCGGCGATCATGCCGATTCGGTACGCGCCCACCTGGATTCCGTTGCCCAGACCGCGCTGACGCGGCTCGAGCATCGACACCGCCAGCCCGTCGGTCGCGATGTCCTGCGTCGCCGACAGCAGGTTGATGACCGCGATGCCGATCAGGAGCCAGACCAGGGACCCGGACAGATCGAGCGTCGCCAAGACGAGTGCGACGACCGCCGACGACAACTGCAGGGACACCAGCCATCTGCGCCGGGTGCCGTAGGCGTCGACATAGGGCGCCCACAGGAATTTCAGGCCCCAGGGCGCGAACAACAGTCCGTACACGCTGATCTGGGTCAGTGAGTAACCCTCCTCGCGGAGGATGACCGGCACCGCCTGGCTGAAGAATCCGTAGGGCAGGCCCTGCGCGAAGTAGAGAACGGTGAGCAGCGACAGCGTGCCGACCGCGAGCCGGCCCGAGCGCACAGTCGACATGGGTGACATCATGCCGCACAGATGCGAGTGCGGCGGTGGGCGGCCGGTCAGAGTGCCCGGTGACGCGTCAGGGCGAGCCGGTGGCGCGCGATGCGATGCCGTCGAGAATGAGCTGCAGCCCGAATTCACGGTCGTCGGACTCCCCGCCCGCGCTCTGCATCGCCGCGAACAGGTACGGGTACTGCGCGGGATCGGCGAGACCGGTCAGCACCTGCTCGAAGTCCGACTCCACATCGGTACCCGTCGCACGCCGCATCTCGATCTCCAACCGGGTTGCCGACAGCACATACTGGGCGAGCAGGCCGAGGATCTCGAGTTTGTCGTCACCGGGCAGGTCGAAATCCTTCAGGATCTCGAAACCCGCCTCCATCCAACGCATTCGACGCGGCCCCGGGACCGCGACCGTCAGCGGCAGTTCGAGGAACCAGGGGCGTTCGACCATGCCGTCGATCTGCGCCCGCGTCCACGCCGCCAGATCCTCGCGCCACTCCCCTCGGCGCGGCGGCAACGCGAGCTGACCCGCCACCGCGTCCACCATGAGGCTCAGCAGCTGAGCCTTGCCGGACACGTGGCGATACAGGGCCATGGCCGAACAGCCGAGCGCCTCACCCACGCGCGCCATGGAAACCGCGTCGAGGCCGTCGGTGTCGGCGATCGCGATCGCGGCGTCGACGATGCGGTCGAGATCGAGGGCCGGTTTGGGACCACGGCTGCCCGCCCTGCCACCTGTCCACAGCCGTTGCAGCGTCTCGTCCCCACCCTCTGCCATTCGCGATCCTCTCGGTCGGCGACCCTTGCCGTCGCGCACAACTGCGTCTACTGTACGCAGTTACTGGAGTAAACAGTTTTACACATAAACAGATCGGAGTCCGACATGACCGTCCCGGACCGTTCGTCACCCATGCCGGTCGAGGCCGTCTGCCTCACGAAATCGTTGGGCCGCGGGGACTCCCGGGTGCCCGTCCTGCGCGGGCTGGACCTCGACGTCGGCGCCGGGGAGGTCGTCGCCCTGCTCGGCCCCAACGGCGCGGGTAAGACGACCACGGTGCGCATCCTGTCCACCCTCACCCGCCCCGACGGAGGGACCGCCCGCGTCGGCGGCTTCGACGTCGTCGCCGATCGCCGCCGGGTCCGCGAGATCATCAGTCTGACCGGGCAATACGCGGCCGTCGACGACAAGCTCACCGGTCGCGAGAACCTGAGGATGATGGGTCGGCTCGCGCACCATCCCCGCCGCACCGTCGATCACCGCGTCGACGAACTCCTGCTCGCCTTCGATCTCACCGACGCCGCCGACCGACTGGTCGCGACGTACTCCGGCGGTATGCGCCGGCGTCTCGATCTCGCCGCGGGACTCCTCGACCGGCCGGTGGTCCTCTTCCTCGACGAGCCGACGACCGGCCTCGACCCGCGCAGCCGTCAGATGCTCTGGCAGGTGATCGACGACGTGGTCGCGCAGGGGACGGCAGTCCTATTGACCACGCAGTATCTGGAGGAGGCGGACCGCCTCGCCGACCGCGTGGCCCTCATCAGTGGCGGCCGGATCGGGACCGCCGGTACACCGGCCGACCTGAAACGCCGCGTCGGCGAGGCCGCGCTCGAGTTCGTCGTGCCGACCGCGGCCGACGCCACCGCCCTCGCCTCCGACCTGGCGGCTTTCGGGCCGTCGGTCCAGTCGACCATCGTCCGCGTGCCCACCGACCGGTCGGTGGCCCACACACGCGCGGTCCTCGATCTCGCCGATCGGACCGTCGCCACCGTCGATTCCTGGGAATTGCGCTCTCCCACACTGGACGACGTGTTTCTCGCGGCAACCGGACAACCCGCCGAACCGGCCACCGGGAACGAGGTCGCGGCATGAGTCTCACCACTGCCCTCGCCGAGCGCTCGTCGTCGAAGCGACTACGGCACCTGCAGATCGACGCGACCACGATGTTCGCGCGATCGCTGCGCATGATGAGCCGCGATCCGGACGAGTTGATCCTCGCGCTCGTCCTGCCGATCGCCATCATGCTGATGTTCGTCTACGTCTTCGGCGGCGCGATGTCGGTGGGTACCGACTACATCACCTACGCGACTCCTGGAGTCATCCTGCTGTGCGCGGGCTACGGCGCGTCCAATACCGCACTGGCGGTGGCGAATGACATGAACGGCGGCGTCATCGACCGCTTTCGGTCGATGCCCATCGTGGGCGCGACCATGGTGTTCGGCCATGTCGCGGCCAGCCTGGTGAAGAACTCCGTCTCCACCGCGGTCGTCCTGATCGTCGCGGTCGCCATCGGTTTCCGGCCGTCGGCGTCGCTGTTCGAATGGCTCGGGGCCGCCGGGATGGTCCTCGCCTACATCCTGGCCATCACCTGCCTCGCCGCGTTCATCGGCGTGGCGGTGCGAACGCCCGCCGCGGCAGGCGGTTTCGGCTTCGTCATGCTCTTCCTGCCGTATGTCTCGAGTGCGTTCGTGCCACCCGAGACGATGCCGGCCTGGCTGCGCGGCTTCGCCGAGGCACAACCGGTCACACCGGTCATCGAGTCCATTCGAGCCCTGCTGGTCGGCATGGGCACCGGCGGGTCACCGGTGCACGATCTGACGTCGACAGCGGTGACGGGCCTGGCCTGGTGCGCGGCGATCGCGCTGGTGTCACTCGCGGCGGCCGGCTGGGTGTTCGCACGCAAAGGGCGGTGACGCGAGGACGGCCGACTAGCCTGTCGCGCCACCGGTGAACGGTGTTGCCGCCTTCTGCGGCGAGGCGCCGGGCCGGGGGCGGTACCCGCTCACGATGGACATCCGGTTGAACGCGTTGATGGTCACCGCCGCCCAGATCAGCACCGCGGTCTGGTCGGTGTCGAGGATGTCCGTCGCCCGGTCGTAGGCGAGGTCGGCCGCGTCGTGCGCCGGCAGTTCGGTGACGAGCTCGGCGATCTCCAGAGCCGCTTGCTCGACGTCGTCGTAGAGGTCCGGCGCATCCCGCCACCCGGCCATGACGTCGATCTGCTGCGTCGTCAGACCCGCAGAGCGGCCCAGTTGCGCATGGAGATCCATGCAGAAGGCGCAACCGTTGAGCTGCGAACACCGCAGGTTCACCAATTCCACGAGGGACCGACTCAGCCCGATCGATTCGGCGGCCGCGGCGACCTCGGCCGATACCGCGATCAGCTTTCGGTAGACCTGCGGCGTGGTCTTGTCGATTCGCACCCGTTGCGCAGGCATGGCCCCACAGTAGACATCAGCCCGTCACAGTGGGAAACAGGCATCAGCCCGCCATCGCGGGAAACGCCAGCGCCACGAGCATGAGGGCGAACAGGAACCACGCCGCGCCCTGCCACATCGGCCAGGTGCCGCCCCGGCGATAGGTGCGGTAGGCGTTGACCAGCGCACCGATCCCGCCGAGAAGGAACACACCGGGGACGAGCGACGCGAGGACGATATTGGCGCGGTCGACGGCGAGGAAGACCGCGCAGGCCACCGCGCCGAGCGCGACCACGGCCACGACATACAGGGCCGCGGACCGGTAGCTTCCGGTGTCCTGCCAGCGCTTCTCGACGTCGGCGCGTCCACGGTCGGCAGCATTGTGCGGATCAGTCATGGTCCAGCGATACCCTGCCGGGCCGTCCGGCAATCACGTCGCCGCGCACCCCGTCACACGAATCCCCCACCCCTGGTGGGTAGGACTACTCATCCATGCCGGGGCGCGACCGGTCATCGTCGACACATGAACTCTCCCAGCAGCACATTCGGCGGCGATCCGAGTACTGCCACCCTGGCGCGGATCTCGACCGAGTTCGACGCGATAGCACGCCAGATGTCCACCGTGTCAGCCGAATTCGCCGAGCTGCGACGTATCGTCGCCGAGCCCGACGAGCCTGCTCGCGACGTCGCCCCCGCACCGCAATCCGCCGTGCAGCCACCCGCCGCCGGCCTCACCCCACCGACGGTGGCGGCAGCTCCTGCGCAGGCCGCGGGACCTCGGCCCACACCCCCGTCCCGGCCCTGGTTGCCGACGGCGCCGCCACCGGTCGGCCACCAACGACCCCCGATCGCTCCGCCGGGCCCGCAAGGTCCTCCGCCGATGCCCCGCCCGGCGAGTGCGCGACCGTATCCGCCGGTCGCGTCGCCTCCGCGGCCGGCCGGGCCGTCGATGTCCGAACGGATCGGCGCGGCCGCCGAACGCGGATTGATCGGCAAGATCCTCGCCACCGCCGGCGTGGGCGTGACCCTCATCGGTGTCGCACTGCTCCTCGTCCTGGCCGCACAGGCCGGATTGCTCCGCCCGGAATTCCGCGTCGCGGGTGGCGCGGTCCTCGCCGCGGCGCTCGTCGCCGGCGGGATCTGGTCGCGCGGCCGGCCCGACGGCCGGATCGGTGCCATCGCGCTGACGGCCACCGGGATCGCGGCGGGTTACCTCGACGTCCTGGCCGCGACCAAGATCTACGACTGGTTGCCCATCGTCGTGGGCCTCGGAGTCGCGGGACTCGTCGCCGCGGCTGGGCTCGCGCTTGCCCATCGGTGGCGCAGCGAACACCTGGGGCTGCTCGTCGTCGTGCCGTTGATCGCTCTGGCACCGGTGCTCACCGGCGGACTGGACACCACCCTCATCGCGTTCATGGTGGTCCTCGCCGCGGCATCGGCGTGGGTCCAGCTCGGTCGCGACTGGATCTGGCTGCATGCCGTGCGGCTCGCCGCGCCCACGATTCCGTTGACCCTGGTCGGTGTCCTCGCGCTGGCCGGCTGGACGTCGGCCGGTGCCGCCGACACCGTCTTCGCGGCCGCGGTCGTCGTGGTCGTCGTGCTGGGGGTCGCCGGCGCCCTGATCGCGATGCCCACCACGCAGTTCCGGGAGACGCTGGCCGGTCTGGCGAGTGCGACGACCATCCCCGCGTTGTTCGCCGGAGCGGTGATGAACATGCCGGGCGCGGTGATCCTGCAGACCTGCATCGCCGGCGCGCTGATCGGAACTGTGTTGATCGGATCGGGGCTTCCCGACTCGCGTACCGGCTCCACCCCGCGCGTGCCCGACGTCGTTGCGCAGATCTGGTCCGCGACCGCCCTTCTGCTGCTGTTCGTCGCCGTTCTGGTGGCCTTCGACGGCACGGTGGCGATCACCGTCCTGCTCGGCCTGGCAACGGTGACCGCGCTTGTCGCCCGGACATGGTCGACGACCTCGCGGGTACTTCTCGCCGGTGGCTCGGTCCTGTGGGCCATCGGTTTCGCGGCGCTACTCGACGCGGCGCCGCCGTATGTGCTCGCCGATGCGGACCTGATGCGACGGGACGCGTCTCTGGGGATCGTCGTGGCGAGTGTGTTCGCGGCCGCCGGCGCCCTGGTCCTGGCCGCCGGGTGGGCCCGCCTCACCGACGAGAAGGTCTCGCGCGCAGCCCATATCGCCGCCGGAGTGGTCGTCGTCTACGCACTCACCGCGATCAGTGTGACCGCAGGCGTCCTGGTCGCCGGGTCGGACGGCTTTCTCGCCGGTCACGTGCTGGCGACCACCTGCTGGATGGTCCTCGCGGGGACGGCCCTGGCCTATGCCCGGCGTCGCACCGGTGCCGCACGTACCGCCGCGGTCACCGGGGGTCTCGTCCTCGTCGCGGCCGCGATGGCGAAACTGTTCCTCTTCGACCTGGCCACCCTCGACGGGATCTTCCGCGTGATCGTGTTCATCGTGACCGGACTCATCCTGCTCGGCCTGGGCGCCTGGTACGCCCGCGCCCTCCAGGACGACCCGGCCGAGCCGGATTCGGCGACAGCCGTATGACCCTGCCGAACAGTATGACGTCGTGCCCGSAWTSCGGGCACGACGTCATACGGGTCGGCGCCGGGACTAAGCGGTCGTCGTACGGACGGGCGCGGCCACGTCGACCTCGGTCGTCGCGTCGTGGGCGGGGGGTCGACGATCCGGAGCGGTCCGTACATGGGTGAAGTACAGCGTCAGACCGACGAAGGTGAGTCCGCCGACGAGATTGCCGATCACCGTGGGGATCTCGTTCCAGACGAGGTAGTCGGCGATCGAGAAGTCACCGCCGAGCATGAGACCCGAGGGGAAGAGGAACATGTTGACGATCGAGTGCTCGAAGCCCATGTAGAAGAACAGCATGATCGGCATCCACATCCCGATCACCTTGCCGGGCAGGGATGTCGACATCATCGCGGCGACGACACCGGTGGACACCATCCAGTTGCACAGCACGCCGCGGATGAACAGCGTCAGCATGCCGGCGGCCCCGTGCTCGGCGTAACCGACGGTACGGCTGTGGCCGATCTCGCCGAGCCGCTGTCCCACCTCGTCGGGTGCGACGCTGAATCCATAGGTCAGGATGACCGCCATCATCACCGCGACCAGGATGGCGCCGAGGAAGTTCCCGAGGAACACCAGACCCCAGTTGCGCAGCATCGACCGGACCGTGACTCCTCGTCGCTTGTCGAGCAGTGCGAGTGGCACCAGCGTGAACACACCGGTGAGCAGGTCGAATCCCATCAGGTAGAGCAGGATGAAGCCGACCGGGAACAACAGCGCCCCCAGCAGCGGCTGGCCGGTCTGCACGGTGACGGTCACCGCGAAGGCCGCGGCCAGAGCCAGGATCGCGCCGGCCATGAACGCCCTGATCAGGGTGTCGCGGGTGGACATGAACGCCTTGGACTCGCCGGCGTCGACCATCTTCACCGCGAATTCGGACGGTTTCACATAGGACATGTGGTTCTCCTCGAACTCCTCAGTTGATGCGCCCATGGAACCGAGGCCACATGTCCGTTCGGTGTCATCGACGAGTCTCCCTGTTACACCGCCCTCACTCGGTCCAGGTCGCGGTGTGAAGTTCTGGTGTCGTCGCGGTCGGCGGTGGGCGTGTCGATCGTGTGAACACTGCCGAAAGTCGCTGACTCGACTTGGCATCGTGCCCGCCGATGGGCAATGTGGGTGTGGTCCAACACTATCGATGGAGATGACGATGACCACCCCGATCATGCCGAAAACCGATGCCGCAGAGCTGATCAACGCCGCGCGGATTCGCCAGGGACTGACGTGGGCGACAATTGCCGAGAAGATCGACGCCCCGTTGGTCTGGACCGTCGCTGCGCTGCTGGGCAAACATCCGGTCCCGGCCACGAAGGCCACCGCCGTGGTGGAACTGCTCGGCCTCGGCGAGGGCGTCGCCGAGAGTCTGCGGCAACAGCCGACGCGTACACCCGACGAGGCGGCGACTAGCGACCCCACCATCTACCGCTTCTACGAGGCGCTCGACGTCTACGGGCCCGCGCTGAAGGCACTCATCCACGAGGAGTTCGGCGACGGCATCATGAGCGCCATCAACTTCAACATCGACATCCGACGCCGGCCCGACCCGAACGGCGACCGCGTGGTCGTGACCTTCGACGGGAAGTTCCTTGACTACAACTGGTGAGCCACCTGGTGAACCTCGCGGGTCACCGAACGCAGGGCCAGCATCGTCGACGCGTAGACGGCCGGGTCGGTGGGGTCGAAACCGAGCACAGTCCGGATCCGTTCGAGCCGCTGATAGAGGCTCTGCCTGCCGATGTGGAGCGCCGCAGCCGACCGCGTCGCGCTGCAGCCGTGCGCCAGGTGCACCGCCAGGGTCCGGACGAGGTCCGACGAGGAGCGTCCATCGGCCGCGACGAGTGGTTCCACCAGGGACCGCAGCTCCGTCCGAAGAGCGGGATCCAGCGCACCGATCGCCTCGTCGACGAGGAGTTCGCGCGAGGTGAACACCCGACGTCCCGCCTCGAGACCCGCGGCGGTGGACGCCGCGAGCCCGAGTTGTCGCCCGCATCGACGCAGTGAGGCGGAGAGGGCGGACGCCACATCGGCGCCGGGCCCGACATCGTCGATGACACAGGGGTTTCCGACGACGACCGTGGTGCGTCCGATTCGGTTGCCCTGCCGTGTCAACGAGGACGCCACCCGGTCGACCGGGTCGGTGGCGCCCTCTCCTCCCCCGGCCGGCACCGCGGCCAGTGCGTAGACCGTGGCGTCGACGATGCTGCGTGCCACCGAATCCAGCTCGGCGCCGGCGACCGCGGCATCGGCCATCCGCGGGTCGGGGGCCTCCGCCGCAAGGGGCACCACCACGGTGGGCGCCCCCACGGACACCCCCGCGGCGGCCAGGCGTGCCCGCAGATCCGCGGGTCGCATCGGTCTGGCGTCGACCAGGTCTTCGACGAGCCGCGCGGCCAGGGCCGAACCCCGGACCCCGGTCCGGGTCAGGCCGACCGCCACCGGACCGGCGGCCGCACGCAACAGACTCTGCGCGAACGGGACCGGGCCGTCGTCGGTGCGCTCGCCCACGATCAGCCGGGCGATCGGACGTCCCTTGCTGTGGACCGTGGCGTCCGATACGGCCCGGTCGACGACCCGCCACGCCGCCGAGTCGTCGTCGACGCCGTGCGCGGACAGCAGCGCCCCGGATGTGGACACGAGAACGACAGGCGCATGCAGGGTTTCGGCCACATGGCCGAGCATGGGCGCGACCCCGGCACCGGCCGCCAGGTCGTCGTGGAGTGACTCCACGAGAGTCGAGCGGACTCGTAACTCGTCGACCTCGCGGGCGGCGATCGCGGTGTTGACCGCTCGGCACACGTCGATGAAGGGGACCACCGCCCGGAGTTCGATGATCGGCAGCCGGACCGCCGATCCCGCCCGCACCATCTCCTCGGGTACCGCCTCGAACGTCCGACCCACTTCGATCGCGACCGCCGCGACCCCGCGCTGCGACAGGTCCTGCACATAGTGCTTGCGGGTGCCGGCATCGAGTCCGCGCAGACCGAGCCCCGTCGTGAGCAGCAACTCGCCGCCGGTGAGCAGCGGCCCGATCTCGTAGATCTCGCTCGAATGCACCCACCGCACGGGTGCGTCGAGACGTTCGTGGCCGCTCAGAACCCGCGGCTCGGCGACCGCCAGGTGGTCGTCGAGGATCTCCCGAAGCGTCGGGGTGGCGGTATCCGTCGGGGGTCGATCGAGCGTCATGGACGAAGACAATATGCACCGGCGGCCTCGGCCGCAGTACGACGATCTGTCAGTTGTCACCGTCGGAGCCACCCGGCACTCTCGAAGCATGACGATCTCGCTGCCCGGCCATGCCGGTCTCGACGTGTCCGGGATGCTCGACGTCGCCTACCGGGAGGCACGGACGAGCCTCGACGAGGGCGGCATCCCGATCGGCGCGGCCCTCTTCGCGGCCGACGGCACGCTGCTCGGCGCGGGCCACAATCGGCGCGTGCAGGCCGACGATCCGTCGGCGCACGGCGAGACCGATGCCTTCCGCGCCGCGGGGCGGCAACGGGATTACGGGCCGACGATCATGGTGACGACCCTGTCGCCGTGCTGGTACTGCTCCGGCCTCATCCGCCAATTCGGCATCGGCACGGTCGTCATCGGCGAACACACCTCGTTCTACGGCGGAGAGGACTGGTTGCGTGAGCACGGTGTCGAGGTCATCGTGCTCGACGACGAGCGGTGCGCGGAGATGATGTCGTCGTACATCGCGGCCAATCCTGCGGTGTGGAACGAGGACATCGGGGTCGCCCCGGCCGACGAGAACGTGGAGATGTCATGACCGACAGCCCGGTACTCACCGTCGACCTTCGGGAGTGGCAGGCCGGAGGTGCTGCCGCGCAACGGGTCTGCGCCGCTGTCGATGAATCCCTGCAGCAGGCCGGGTTCCTGCTCGTCACCGGGCACGGACTCGATCCCGAGTTGCCGAGCTCCCTTCGCGCGGCGGCCCGTCGGTTCTTCGCGCTCCCGGCCGACGTCAAGAGCCGGTACTCCGCCGGTGTCGGCGGCCGCGGTTGGATCGGTCCCGGCAAGGAGGCCAACGGTTTCGCCGAGGGCACCGAGACCCCGCCGGACCTGAAGGAGTCGTTCACCTCCGGTGCGCAGACGCCGGTGGGCATACCCGAGATCGACGGGTACTGGTTCGCCCCCGACGTGTGGCCGGCAGAGACGCCCGAACTCCGAGAACTGTTCACGGCGTGGACGTCTCAGATGCGGCGGCTGTCCGACGACCTGCTGGCGCTGATGGCCGCCGCACTCGGCCTCGTCGGCCCGGACAATCCGTTCCGCGACCTCGCGTCGACGCCGACGTGGTCGTCCAACATCAACCACTACCCGCCGCTGCACGACGTCGGAACCCCCGAACCCGGCCAGTTCCGCATCGGACCGCACACCGACTTCGGCACCGTCACCATCCTCGACCGCGAACCCGGCGCCGGCGGATTGCAGGTCTACAGCGAGCAATCGGGGTGGGCCGACGCACCGTGGAACCCCGACGCCCTGACCGTCAACATCGGGGACATCCTCGAGTACTGGTCGGCCGGGCGCTGGCCCGCGGGCCGGCACCGCGTCCTGCCACCGCAACCCGACGCACCCGCCGAGGATCTCGTCTCGCTGATCTTCTTCTACGAACTCGATCACGACGCCCTCGTCTCCCCCGTCGCCCCACCCGTGGGCCGCCGCGCCGGACTCGGACCGGTGGTGTCCGGGGACTTCATCCGGCAGCGCCTCGACGCCATCACCGTCGGCTGAGACCTGGCCCTCCACTAATTCGAATGAAACGCATAACCCCCTGCTCGCTTCGCTCGCACCTCAGCCGGCGGCCGGCCGGGGGAAAATTCCATCCCCGTGAGCAGGATCGAAGGGCAATATTCCCTTCGATCCTGTTGAGCGGGACGCGAATCGCGCTTAGCGCCAGACCCCGCCTGCAAAGCGGTGCGTGCGGACCCGTCGCCGTCAGGCGCGCTCGCGCATCACGCCCACGTGGCGGACCGTCCCGGAGATGCCCGGGATCTGTTTCACCGGCGACCAGGTGCGCATCCCATCGGTGCTGTCGGAGTCGAGGTATCGGCCGTTCCGGTAGGCGTCGAGGTACATCCGCCAGGCGCCGTTCGGTAGCTGGACGACGGCGGGACCCTCGACGAGACGACCCCAGTTGCCCGGCGGCACGAACCGGTAGGGCCCGAACAGCGAGCCCGAGACCGCGTGCTCGATGAACTTTCGCGTCTCGTTCTTGGTGAATGCATGATAGGTCGGCCCGACCTTGATGACCGTGGTGTCGATGTGGTCGGCGCCGATGCTCAACAGCGGCACGGGCGGACTCCACATCCGCAGCCCGGGATCGAGCGCCGTCATCACGTACGGGACGAAACCACCACCGGTCTACATCGACAGGATCACGTTGACCCGGCCACCCTCCACGAACCATTCGGGCGCCCAGGCCTTGGTCGTGAACGGCGACAACGACGGACCGTCACTCGAACCCGCCGACCCGGACGAGCCGGACGAACCTGATCCGCTCGAG
This sequence comes from Gordonia sp. UCD-TK1, assembly GCF_001691435.1. Lineage (NCBI taxonomy): Bacteria > Bacillati > Actinomycetota > Actinomycetes > Mycobacteriales > Gordoniaceae > Gordonia > Gordonia sp. UCD-TK1. The sequence continues at coordinate 37,075 of NZ_LZMP01000022.1, forward strand.
CCGAATCCCTTGCCGTCACCGGTCCCCGGCAGGAACGCACAGCACAGCGGCACCGGCCAGTTGTACAGGAAGTTCCAGTTGACGCGGTCGCGGCTGCGCGCGAACCCGATGCTGGCCCCGTCGGCGGTCGTCTACGTCACGTAATACCAGCCGTCGGTGTGCCGGAAGATGCTCGCATCCCGGACATAGCCCGTCGGCGGCCGGTACGCGGACCTGCGCACCAGGGTGTACTCGAGGCCGTCGGAGGACTCGTACACGTCCATGTCGCGCGCACTCGCATTGCTGAACGCGACCATCGTGTACCGCCAACCCGAGGGCGCGGCGGCACTGCTCGCCGGCGTCGGGACGAGCAGCCCGGCCACCGCGAGCAGGACCACGATCGCCGCGGCGAGGACGGTTCGTCTGGAAGGAGTCACCGATGCAGAATCGACGACGAACGGCGCACGATGTGCAACTTTCACCCGGAAGGTCGTCGGTTCCGGCCGCACGGATCGCCAGGGCGAATCCGTGCGGCCGGTGACGATCACCGGGTTCGACGAATCGCCGTACCCCTAGCTGCCGTTGGCGTAGAGCGCCAGGAGCGGACCGATGAAGGCGAACAACATGGTGAGACCGAGTTCAGACGAGGACACTGGAGACCTTTCGACATGTGCCAACTGGATGGCCGTTGAGCCCGACTGCGCGCATCGGCCAGGCAACACCATGTCATGCGACATGTCGTTTGTCAGGCGAATGATCAACAAAAACCGTTCCTGCACAGGGGATTTGATGTGCGCGAGCGGCCACTCGTCTCAGTCAGGCGTCCCAGTCGTCCGTCTGCCCGACGCCCGCAACCGGCTGTCGAGTTCGGCCATCAGGCGGGCCGCCCGCGATGCGCCGACCCCCGGTTCCGGGTACCGACACAGCACATCGATGAGCTCGGGTGGTGTCCGGTTGCACACGGCCACGATCATCTCGTTCCCCACCGTCGGGTCTCCGCCGCTGTCGAGTTCGGCGATGTATACCCGGTTCACCGCGGCCCGCAGGATGTGACCGACCTGGTGCGCTTTCGCGATCGGATGCAGATATGCCGCCGCCGCTGCGTCGCCCGCGGCTTGGGCGGCCAGTCGAGCGGTCTCCGACTGCGCGTCCTTCGCGGCCCGATGCGCTGCGAAGGCCGCCGTCCGCTGTCGCGTCGATCTGCGTGCGCCGGCGGCGAATTCCCGGGCCGCCTCGATGGCCGCGCGGGGACGCGGGTCGTCGGGCCGCGTTCGCTCGAAGACCGGCAGCACTTCTTCGGCCCACTCGGTCGCACAACGCACGACGACCCGCAAGTCGTCATCGGGCAACTCGAAGTCTGCCATCGGCCGAAACGCTAGCAGTGTCCTCACACGGTCGCCGACAACCCGCCGCCATCCGGATCGCGGAGCATCGAATGGACGACGAGGCCCGTGTCGACCGGAGTCGTTGCGGTGACGACGAACCCGCGACGTCCGTAGATCATCACATTGCGATCGTCGGAGGTCTCGAGCGCGACGCACGCACCCGGAGGAGGAGTCCTGTCGTCGACCGCGGCGAGTCCGGCGCGGACCAGCGCGCTTCCCAGCCCCTTGCCCTGGCGGTCCGGGTGGACTCCGAGTGTCGCCAGGTTCCATGCGCCTGCCGGGTGCGCAGGGGTCTCGGCCCGGGCGACCGCGGCCAGCCGATCGCCGTGCAGGGCGGCCGCTTCGGCCTGAAACTGTCCATCCGGCTCCGGCACATCCGGGGGCAGCAGGGCGATCACGCCGCACCGGTCCGTGGTGACCAGCACGACACCGTGGTCGAAGGCGTATCCCAGATACATCCGTTGTAGTCGGTGCAACCGTTCCCGATAGCCGTCCTCGGGAATGGACCATCGAGTCCAGGGATAGGCGTCGAAAGCGGCGGCGAGAGTGCCGGCGGCATCGTCGAGATCCGCGATGATCGCGTGGTCGATGGAAATGTCACTGTCCTCGAGGGTTGAGTCGGATGCGGGTGGTCGGCGGGTCACATTACCGCGGAACCACATTCGGTCGACACTGATATCTCGTGGCGCGGGAAATCCGCAGTGGACAGGTCAGAGACACCTGAGAGTCCGCGTCGAGCTTGTCAGCAAATCCGCAGGATTTCCGTAGCCCTGTTCACATGAGGCGCAGGCATCGTGGTGCCGTGAACACGCCCCAGACCCCCATGCCCGACGACGACCACGACCCGATCACCGAACCCTTTGCGCCGCCGCGCGGACCGGTGCCGCCGCCCGGGCCCTGGGCGATGAACCCGCAGGCCACCCCGCCGCCATTCGTCTCACCCCCGCCGCCTCCTCCGGTCGCGCGGCAGCGGGCCGGCGTGACGAAGCCGATCATCGTCACCGCGCTCCTCGCGGGACTGCTCGGCGGCGCCGTCGGCATGGGAGGCAGTTCGCTGCTCGGGCACGACGCCGCGTCGGTACCGATCCTCAACTCGCAACCGGCCGCCGCGGCCAACGCCGCCGACGCGCAACCCGGTTCGGTGACGTATGCCGCGAGCGTGGCGTCGAAGTCGACGGCCGACATCAAGGTCCAGACCGCGAACGGCACGGCGGTGGGCAGCGGTATCGTCCTCTCCCCCGACGGTTACGTCCTGACGAACCACCACGTCGTCGCCGGGGCCGGCTCCGGCAGCACGATCGTCGTCACCACCGGCGACGGGCATCAGCACAACGCCACCGTCACCGGGAACGCCCCGTCGTACGATCTCGCGGTCATCAAGCTCGAGGGTGCGTCGGGATTGACCCCGGCGGCACTCGGTGATTCGGATGCGCTGAAGGTCGGCCAGCAGGTGGTCGCCGTCGGCAGCCCGGACAGCCTGACCAACACGGTGACGTCCGGCATCGTCAGCGCGCTGTCGCGGACGGTGACCGCCGGCGACACCAGTGGTTCGTCGCTCACCGTGTACAACGGTCTGCAGACCGACACCCCCATCAACCCCGGCAATTCCGGTGGGCCACTGGTGAATCTGCAGGGGCAGGTGATCGCGGTCAATTCGGCGGTGGACACCGGCCAGGCCGCGTCCGGTGGACCGCAGTCCTTCGGGTTGGGTTTCGCGATCCCGATCAACACCGCCAAGCGCATCGCCAATCAACTGTTGCAGGACGGTCAGGCCACCAAACCCGTGATGGGAGTGTCGGGTTCACTGTCGGCCGGCGACCGGACCGAGGGCGCGACCGTTTCGTCGGTGCAGCGTGGCGGGCCCGCGGCAGACGCCGGTATCCGGCAGGGCGACGTCATCACCAAGGTCGGTGACACCACCGTCTCCGACTACGCCGACCTCATGGCGCAGATCCTCACCCACGAGCCGGGTGAGACCGTGCCGGTGACCATCGGTTCCGGTTCGGGTGCCCGGACGGTCCAGGTGAAGCTGGGCAGTGCCGTCGACGAGCAGGAGACGACGGTGCCGGAGTCCGGCAGCGGATCGGGCGGTTCCCCGTTGCCGTTCGGCGGCAACCCCTTCGGCCAGAACCCGTGACCCGAGCTGCGTCGGATCAGCCTGGCGAGAGTCGTTGGGCGAGCATGACGAGGATATCGCTGGGCCCGCGCACGTAGGTCAGTTTGTACACGTCCTCGTAGGTGGCGACGCCGCGCACGGGATGGCACCCGTGCCGTGCCGCCACCTGGAGGGCCTCGTCGATGTCGTCGACCGAGAACGCCACCCGGTGCATCCCGATGTCGTTGGGCTGCGTGGGTGGCGTCTCGATGGCCTCGGGATGGATGTATTCGAACAGTTCGAGCCGCCCGTGACCGTCGGGGGTCTGCAGCATCGCCATCTTCACGTGGTTGCCGTCGAGCCCGACAGCCGTGTCGGCCCACTCCCCGCGGACCGTGTCCCGGCCGATGACGTCGAGACCGAGGTCGGTGAAGAAGGCGATCGCGGCGTCGAGGTCACGCACGGCGATGGCGACGTTCTCGAGTGTGATGGGCATGGAAATCACGCTAGCAACGATGGGCGACGGCCATGAGCGTGTCGCGAGACCGTGCACGGCCGGCCGGCCGGGGATGGTCGGGCACTCGGCGCGGAGGCTTCACCAATAGGTATCGCTGAGGGATACCCATTGCTGAACCGTCAGCCGCGGTACTTGGTCAGCAGCTCATGCGGGAGGTGGCACGCGCTCTCCGGGAACCGGGCAAGCCGATCCTGGTGCTCGTCGGCACTGCGCACATAGTTCAACAGCGGAAGCACCTCGACGGCGATGCGATCCGCGTCGGCCCGCGCACCGATGAAGGCTCGCGCATGTTCGAGGTGCTCCGGCCGGTCGGAATACACACCGGTGCGGTACTTCTCGCCGACGTCGGGCCCCTGGCGGTTCACGCTGTATGGATCGATGATCTCGAAGAGGTGCGAGACCAACTGGTCGACGCTCACGACAGCCGGATCGAACCGGGTCCACACGCATTCGGCGTAGCCGTCGTACTCACCGTCGAGGGTGTGGCTCGTGCCGTTGGCCCGGCCGGCCTCGGTGAAGGTCACCCCCGGCAGCGTCGCGACGAATGCCTGCACACCCCACAGGCAACCGCCCGCGAGGTAGAGCTCCTCGTTCGGCGGCACGGACGTCATCGCTTGTCTAGACGTTGAACCGGAACTCGACGACGTCACCGTCTTTCATGACGTAGTCCTTGCCCTCCATGCGCACCTTGCCGGCGGACTTGGCCGCGGCCATCGAGCCGGCGGCGTCGAGGTCGTCGAACGAGACGATCTCGGCCTTGATGAAGCCCTTTTCGAAGTCGGTGTGGATGACACCGGCCGCCTTGGGCGCGGTGTCGCCCTGGTGGATGGTCCAGGCACGGGATTCCTTGGGGCCGGCCGTGAGGTAGGTCTGCAGGCCCAAGGTGTGAAAACCGGCGCGCGCCAACGAGGTCAGGCCCGGCTCGTCCTGCCCGATCGAGTCGAGCAGCTCCTGGGCGTCCTCCTCGTCGAGTTCGAGGAGTTCGCTCTCGACCTTGGCGTCGAGGAACACAGCGTCGGCGGGTGCGACGGCGGCGCGCAGCTCCGCCTTACGGGCGTCGTCGGTGAGCACACCCTCGTCGGAGTTGAAGACATAGAGGAACGGCTTCGCGGTCATCAGGTGCAGCTCGCGCACCGACGCCAGGTCGAACGAATCCTTCTGCGAGAACAGTGTTTTGCCGGTGTCGAGGATCTCCTGCGCCTTTTTGGCGGCAGCGAGGGTCTCGGCCAGGTCCTTGTTCTTGCGCGCGTCTTTCTCCAGACGCGGGATGGCCTTCTCGAGCGTCTGCATGTCGGCCAGGATCAGCTCAGTCTCGATGACCTCGATGTCGGCGAAGGGATCGACGCGACCGTCGACGTGGACGACGTCACCGTCGTCGAAGACCCGGACCACCTGGCAGATGGCGTCGGCTTCGCGGATGTTGGCGAGGAACTGGTTGCCCATGCCCTCACCTTCCGACGCACCCTTCACGATGCCAGCGATGTCGACGAAGGACACGGTGGCGGGCAGGATCCGCTCGCTGCCGAAGATCTCTGCGAGGCGGCCCAGGCGGCTGTCCGGCAGTTCGACCACGCCGACGTTCGGCTCGATCGTCGCGAACGGGTAGTTCGCCGCGAGGACGTCGTTACGGGTCAGGGCATTGAACAGGGTCGACTTACCGACGTTGGGCAGACCGACGATTCCCAGGGTGAGACTCACGGGCGCCCAGTCTATCGGCAGGCAGCGCGACGCCCGGCGGGGCGTCGGTCCGAGGAGTCAGTCCCGGTCGAGCAACCCCTTCACCGGGTTCGGGGGATCCTTCGGCGGGTCATCGTTCGGAACACCGACCTGGGTCGTGACCGGTGTGTTCGCGGGTGGCAACGACTCGCCGGCCCGCTCGGCGATCTGCTCGTTCAGGTAGCGGAGCACCACGGCGAGCGAGGCCACGGCGGGAACCGCGAGGAACGCGCCGGTGATGCCGAACAACGTGCCGCCCAAGGTCACCGACAGCAGCACGATCACCGCGTGCAGATCCATCGACTTCGACTGCAACCACGGCTGGAGCACGTTCCCCTCGAGTTGCTGCACCGCGAGGATGATGCCCAGCACGATCAGGGCCGTGGTCAGACCGTTGGACACGAGTGCGATCAACACCGCGAGCGCGCCGGCGACGAAGGCACCCACGATCGGGATGAATCCGCCGAGGAAGGTGATGACCACCAGCACAGACGCCAACGGGACGCCCAGGATGAACAGACCGAGACCGATCAGCGCGGCGTCGACGAAACTCACGATCGCCTGTGTGCGGATGAAGCCGCCGAGGCTGTTCCACATGCGGGTCAGCACCTCACCGAGGTGGTTGCCCGAGGGCTTGCCGACGGTGCGGTCGAGCCACGGCACGAACTTCGGACCGTCCTTGAGGAAGAAGAACACGAGCACGAGCGAGGTGAACATCGTGATCAGCAGCGACGTCGCCGTTCCGACGCCGCTGAACACACCGGCCGCGATGGTCGACGCGCTCGACTGCAGTCGGTCGGTGATGGTGCTGACCATGTTGTCGAGCTGCTGGTCGTCGACGTTCAGCGGCGGACCCTGCACCCAGTCCTGCAGACGCTCCACACCATCGGTCGCACGGCTCGCCAGTTCGGGCGCCTGGTCGACGACCGACGGGACGATCAGCCCGATCACACCGGCGAACACACCCAGTCCGATGAGCATCATCAGGAACGACGCCGCGGCGGCCGGCACGCCCTTGTTGCGCATCCACCGCACCGGCGGCCATAGGATCGTGCACGCGATGATGGCCAGGAGGACCGGCAACAGGATCACCCAGAACTTGCCGAGCAACCAGAACAGCACCCACAGCGCGGCGGCCACCAACACGATCTGCGCGCCGACCGTCGCGCACGACCGCAGGCCGGTCATCATCACCTGGAGCCGGGTCGGATACGTCTTCTCACCGCCGCCGAGCACCGCATCGCCGCCGAGGACGGCGTCGGCACCGACCTTGGTGGTGTCTGGTCTTGCGTCGGCGGACGAGTCGTCCGCGCGCTGATCGTCCGAGCTGTCGGTCACCCGAGGATCCTCACACATCGGCATGACAATGCGACATCGACGCGGCGACGGTCGTACGAACATGTGGTCCGTCCGACGACATGATCAGCGGCGGCGGAATTTCCGTCCGAGGTAGCGAACCAGCGAGTTGATGGCCTCGAGTTCAGCGTCGACCTGGTTGAAGACGACCGGGGTGTCGTCGCGCCCGGCTGGCCCGGCGTCCGATCGCGGCGGGGGCTCGGCCGACGACGGAGCGCATCCGGCGGCCGGGGCGACCCGCTCGGTCCGCGCCGTGATGCCGAGCTCGGTTTCCTCGGCGCAGGCACGCCTGATCGTCTCCGGGCCGTAGAGGCCCATCATCATCTCCAGCCCCCACGCGGGGAGTCCGGACAGGGACTGGTCGTCGTGCCGACTTCTGCGGCGGCCATCGAACCGGGTGGTCATGGCGCCATGCTGCCACAGACATGTAACCCAGATCACACTTTTCGTCCGCTCAGTGGGATGCCGTCGCGATGTCCGATTCCCGCCAGACCGGGACGTCGACGGATGACACAGTGGACGGGTGAGCACAGGCACCGCAACAGAACCCGACACCGGGGGTTTCGCGCCGGACTTCGACCGGTGTTATCGCGCAGTGCAGGCCCGCGACGCCCGCTTCGACGGTCAGTTCTTCGTGACGGTCCGCACCACCGGCATCTACTGCCGTCCGTCGTGTCCGGCACAGACCCCCCGGCCCGCCAACGTGGCGTTCGTCCTCACCGCGGCGGCCGCCCAGCAGCAGGGTTTCCGTGCTTGCCGACGCTGCGCACCCGACGCCGTTCCGGGGTCCCCGCTGTGGAACATCAACGCCGACATGGCGGCTCGCGCGATGCGGCTCATCGCCGACGGCGTCGTCGAGCGCGAAGGGGTCGACGGACTCGCGGCGCGTCTGAGGTATTCACCCCGGCACCTCACCCGCGTGCTGACCCGGCATCTCGGAGCCGGGCCGCTCGCGCTCGCCCGAGCACATCGCGCCACCAACGCCCGCGTGCTCATCCAGTGCACGACGATGCCGATGACCGACGTCGCGTTCGCCGCCGGATTCGCCAGCGTGCGCCAGTTCAACGACACCGTCCGCGCCGTTTTCGGACTCACCCCCACCGAGCTTCGACGCCTGCACAGCCGCAGGAAGGATGCGATCGGCACCGATTCCGCCCCGGGAAGCGTCACCCTGCGCCTGCCGTTCCGCGCGCCCTATCGCTGGCCATGGATGCGCTGGTTCCTGGACGCGCACGCCGTGGCCGGGGTCGAATCCGTCGTCGACGCCCCGGACAGTCCGCACGGCTGGCGTTACCGCCGGGTCCTCGCCCTACCCCACCGAACGGCGTCGGCGGAGGTGGAGCCGCAGGACGACCACGCCGTCGTCGCCCTTCACGGACTGGACATGCGTGACGTGGGGGTCGCGGTCAACCGGATCCGGCGTCTGCTCGACCTCGACGCCGACATCACCGCGGCCGAGGACGCACTGGCCGCCGACGCCACGATGCAGCGGCTGCTGCGCCAGGCGCCGGGCCTCCGTGCGCCCGGCAGCCTCGACCCGGCCGAGACGATCATCCGGACCATGCTCGGTCAGCAGGTGAGTCTCGCCGCCGCGCGCAACCAGGTGAACCGGCTCGTCGAGGCCCTCGGCGAACCGGTCGGCGACGCCTTCGCCACCCCGTCCGAGACGGCGACGACAGTCGACGGTCCGGCGTCGAAGTCCTTCCCGACGCCGGGTGTCATCGCCGCCCGTGGACACGAGGTCCTCCGCGGCCCGCGGCGGCGGATCGATGCCGTGATCGGCGTCGCGGCGGCACTCGCCGAAGGTCGGGTGGAACCGCATGTGGGGGTCGATGCGTCTGATCTTCGTGCCCAGCTTCTCGAGTTGCCCGGCATCGGCCCCTGGACCGCCGACATCGTCACGATGCGAGTCACCGGCGATCCCGACGTCCTGCTCACGAACGACCTCGTGGTCGTCCGGGCTGCCGCCGACCTCGGGATCGATCTGCGGGACACGCGGCACTGGGCGCCGTGGCGCTCGTACGCGACCATGCACCTGTGGCGACACCGACTCGACGCCGCCGGACAGGCCGTGTGACGAGCGGTGAGCAGACTCCGATGACCGGCATCTCGTAGCGATCCCTTCTCCGATCACATCCCAGCGATCCGCAAGGAGCGACAATGTCCGCACCGGCCACCACCCCCGCCACCTCCGGGCCCGACACCCCTGAACCGGGGAGTGCCCAATCCATCGGCCACACAACGACAGTCGGCGGCTACGCCACCGTCACCACTCCCAACGGGGCGTTCACCGTCGTCGCCGATCCCGACCACCGGGTCCTGGCGTCGGGGTGGACCGACGATCCCGCCTACCTGACGGCGCTCGTCCACCGCGCGCTACGACCGGAATCGATCCAGCCGTCCGCCGCGCTCGGCACCATCACCGACGCCGTGTCGGCGTACTACGACGGCGATCTCGCCGCGCCGTCGCGGATTCCGGTCGTCCAACGTTCCGGCGGGACCTTCCTCGGTCCGGCCTGGGACGCCCTGCGCCTGGTCGAGGCCGGGAACCCCGTCACCTACACCCGCTTCGCCGAACTGGCCGGTCAGCCGGCGGCGGTCCGGGCCGCGGCAGCCGCCTGCGCGCGCAACGCGGCTGCCCTGTTCGTGCCCTGCCACCGGGTGAAGCGCAGCGACGGAAGCCTCGGCGGTTTCCGCTACGGCCTGCCCACCAAGCAGTGGCTGCTCGACTTCGAGGCCGGCGCGCGGAGCGGCCCGGACGAGCGGAGCGGTTCCGACGACCGATAGTGCCCGTCGCCCGCGGTCCGGCCGAACTTGTCGGGGGTGTCCGACACCATCGACGACATGACTGCTGCCGCCCTCTCGTTCGTCGTCGGCCTCGCCCTGGGGATCGCCCTGGGCTGGTGGGCGCACGCCGCTCGCAGTGCCGCGACCGTGGCGGCGGCTCGCGCCGAGGTGGAGATGCTGCGCGCCGCCCGCGACGACGTCGCGTCCTCGTTGTCGTGGGCCACCGAGGACGCGGCACGCCGGCAGTCGTCGGCGATCGGCAGTTCGGTTGCGCACATCGTCGAGCCGTTGCGCGCCAACCTCGCCCAGCTCGCCGACGAACTGCGCCGGGTCGAGAACAACCGGATCGGCGCGTACGCCGGACTGACCGAGCAGGTGCGCGGGATCCACTCGGCGTCGATCGCGCTCAACGACCAGACCCGCCAGCTCGCCAACGCGTTGCACAGCCCCCACGCCCGCGGCCGATGGGGTGAGGTCCAGCTCGAGCGCGTGGTCGAGCTCGCCGGCATGACCAAGCACTGCGACTTCAGCACCCAGGTGTCGGTCACCGACCCCTCCGATCCGAACGGTTCGGGAAACGGCCGGGGTGCCACGACGCTGCGGCCGGACCTCGTCGTCCACCTCGCCGGCGGCCGCGACATCGTCGTGGACGCCAAGGTGCCCCTCGACGCCTACCTGCGGGCGGCCGAGGCCACCGACACGTCCGTTCGCGACAAACTCATCCGCGAACATGCTCGCGCCCTGCGCGCGCACATCGCACGACTGTCTGCGAAGTCCTACTGGTCCGCCTTCGACAACACACCGGAGATGGTGGTGCTGTTCGTGCCCGGCGACGTCGTCCTGGAAGCCGCCGCCCGCACCGACCCCGATCTCCTCGAGTTCGGCTTCGCACGCAACGTCGTCATCGCCACCCCGACCACCCTCATCGCATTGCTACGGACCGTCGCACTGGGATGGCGTCACGATGCGATGGCTCGCGACGCCGCGGTCATCCATGATCTCGGTCTGCAGCTCCATCAGCGGCTCACCGGGGTGCTCACTCACCTCGGCACCCTCGGCACGTCGCTGCAGCGCACGGTCGACGCCTACAACTCGACGATCGGTTCGGTGGACAGTCGCCTCGGCGTCACCGCACGCCGGCTGGCCGAGCTCGACGCGCTGGGCGATGTCCCGGACGCCCCACGACCACCGGTGATCCACGACACCTGCCGCCCGGCGGGGCCGACCGCCCGGCCTGGGACGGCGCCGGAGGCGGCATCGACGCCCCGGTCCGGGGGTGAAACGATTTCTGTCGAGGACCCGGTACCGTGACCATGTGCCTTCCCCGCAACGTCTCCAAACCGCGGTACCACTGGACCAGCAGTCGGTACTGCCCGCGGTCCGCGGTGTGCCGTGGTGGGGCGCCGTTCTCCTGGCCACCGGGATCACGGGCCTCGGTGCGGCCATCGACGCCGGCAGCAACGATTCGCTGGGCTCGATCTACAAGTTCTGTTACCTCGTCGGATGTGTGATCGCCGCGCTGGCGGTGCGTCGACGTGCCCTGTTCACCGCCGCCGCGCAGCCCCCGCTCATCGCCTTCTTCGTCAGCATCGTCACGCTGTACGGACTCAATTCCGAGCAGGCGTCGTCAGGGCTGAAGAGCCTCGTCTTCAATGTCCTGCTCCCCATCGCGGCGGACTTCCCCTGGATGTTGACGACGTTCCTCGTGACCCTGGGGATCGTGCTCGCCCGGTGGTTCCTGACCCGGGAGGCCGCCGAGCCGACGAAACGCCGGGCCGCGGGTCGCGACAAGGCGGGCCGGACGCCCCCGAGCAGGTCCGCGGCCGGGAGCGGCGATGCCGACCGGCCCTCGGGCCGCGCGGCAACGCATCGTCGCGCCAAGGGAGCCGGCTCGTCCGGAGCCGCCATCGAGGCCCCGTCGGCGTCTCCCGAGAAGAACCGATCGGCAGCGCAGTCCTCTTCGACCAAGGCCGCGCCGGGATCGCGGGCGAAACCGCGTTCGACCGGCGCTCCGGACCGGCCGTCCGCGACGTCCCGCTCGGCGACGAAGGGTTCTCGTACCGCAACGGGCGCGCCGCGACCGACGGTCGCCGACCTCGCGGCCCCCGACCTCACGCCGTCGGACGCCACACCCGCGCCGCGACGCCCGGACATCCCGACGTATGAGTCGGCAACCGACATCCCCCCGGCCGGAGTCGCCGACACTCGGTCCTGAGCCTCAGCTCGTGACGTTGCGTTCCAGCCAACGCCCCAGCCGACGCGCTGCGGCGTCGACGAGCGCGGGCCACTCCATCGCACCCTCGTCCGCGTTGTCGGTGACCGCCTTGATCAGGCGGCAGGGCACGCCGAACTCGGCACTCACGTGGGCGACCGCGCATCCCTCCATGTCGACGAGGTGGGCATGCCGGGCGAGTTCGCGCCGACGAACCGGATCCGCGACGAAGGTGTCCCCGGACGCCAGCACCGTTCCGTCGCCGCCGGGTAGCTCCCAGCGGTCGGTCATCTCATAACCCATCGCCCGTAGTTCGGTGCTGCTGATGTCGTGTTCGAGCACGGCCGACGGGAGGAACAGACCCAACTCGGCGTCGCCGCTCACACCGTCGCGCAGGGCCCCCGCGGTACCGATGTTGATGACCTCGGAGACCGGCGCCCCGCCGGCGAGTTCCCGGCTCAGCGCCATCGTCGCGCGCACCTTGCCGATGCCGGTCACGAGCACCCGCATCCCGGGCGGCACATGTCTGGCCTCGGCCCGCGTCGCCGAGACGACGAGGACACCGGGTCGGGGCAGCGCGTTGTGAGTCACGCCGACGATTATGGCGTGTGTCAGCCGCGGGCGAGCGCGGCGGACGCCCGCGCCGCGCGGCCCAGCGACGAGCCGTATCCGGGTCCGTGGCCGGCCGCGTGCACGGCGAGCGGATGCAGTTGGTGGACGTCGACGCGGTCCTGCCAGCCGGGGACGAGCGGGTGCGCGTCTCGATAGCCGTCGAGGACCGCATCGAGGTGCGGGCACCCGAACAATGCGAGCATCGCCAGATCGGTCTCCCGATGACCGCCGTGCGCGGCCGGGTCGATCATCACCACGCCCCGCGGAGTCCACATCACATTCCCGTTCCAGAGGTCGCCGTGGATGCGTGCCGGCCCCTCGTCGTCGTCGAACACGCCGTCCGCGATCAGGACACATGCGTCGCGGACCGCGTCCTCGTCCTCGGTCGTGAGGTTCCCGGCCGCGCGTGCCGGGGCCAGATACGGTTCCACCCGTTCCCGGACATAGAACTCACCCCACGACCGGTATTCGACCGAGCTCAACTCTCGGCGACCGATGAACAGCTGACCGGAGAACGGTGTTTCGTCCGCATCGGCAGGCGGGGAACCGAACTGCGGGGCGCCGGCGTCGTGCATCCGAGCGAGCGCGGCCCCGAACTCCCGTGCCGCTCCGGGCGATGGCCGACCGCGTTCGAGGCGTTCGAGCTCGATGGCGTCTTCGCTCACCGAGATCACTTGTACGACAGGCGCTCCCGACGCCGACAGCCAGCGCAACCCGGCGGCTTCGGCCGCGAAGAAGTCGGGATGACCGCCCCGCGGGCCGCTCTCGCGCAGCGTCTTGGTGAAGGCGGGACTCACCGGGAGGAATGCTCGTCGGTCGCCGTCGCCTCGAGACTCTTCGCACTCACTCGCGCGAGCCGGTCGAAACGATCGTTGGCGACTCGCATCGCGATCTCATACGGCAGTGCGAACTTTCGCGCCCACCAGTACCCGAACCGGATGTCGAACGAGGTGTAGACCATGAAGCGGTTCTTGCGAATCCCGGTCAGGATCGCCGCCGCCGCCACGTCGGGCGACACCGCGACCTTGTGAAATCCGTTGATGGCGGCCTTGACCCGCGGGTTCTCGCGGTCGATGCCGACGATCTCCACGGAGTCGACCAGTGGCGTGTCCACCCCGCCGGGGCATACCAGGGACACCCCGATCCCGTGACGCCGCAGATCGAATCGAAGAACCTCCGACACGCCCCGCAGCCCGAACTTGCTGGCGCTGTATGCGGCGTGCCAGGGCAGCGCCAGCAGTCCGGCGGCCGAGGAGACGTTCACGATGTGTCCACCGCGCCCCCGTCGGATCATCTGCGGCACAAAGCTTTCGATGATGTGGATCGGCCCCATCAGGTTGACGTCGACCAGCTTCCGCCAGTGCCGGTGTTCGAGATTCTCCACCGTTCCCCACGCCGAGATCCCGGCGATGTTCATCACCACGTCCATGACGCCGACCTCGGCGTCCACCTGGCGGGCGAACCCGGCCACCCAGTCGAAGTCCGAGACGTCCCCGGCCACGTGGTAGAGGACCGTTCCGTCGGCCGCGGTGATGGCCGCGACGACCTCGTCGAGCTGATCCGCGTGCAGGTCGGTGAGCACCAGTTCGGCGCCCCGGGCGGCGGCGGCCTGGGCGGTGGCCCTGCCGATTCCGCTCGCCGCGCCGGTGATGAGGACCTTGCGGCCACGCAGCGACGGCACCGGGGTGTCCATGAACAGCAGCTCTTTGAGACCCATGACGCGAGGTTAGCCGTCCGCCGCGGCGGACCTCAGCCGATCGACGGATCGCCCACGCCGGATCGGGCCGCGCGCCGGCGACGTCAGCCGATCGGCAGTTTCCCGTCGAAGAGCGCGTAGACGATGGTCAGCATCGCCTTGAGCACTTGTGCGGACACGTCCTGGCCCTGGGTCATCAGCAGCCGCGCCACGGCTTCGGGGTCCTCGGTGGCGAGGAGCTGCTCGACGAAGGGGATGACCGAGGACAGTCCGCTGGCGTCGTCCGTCGGCACCGACGGCGCCGGGCCCGCTCCGGTCGCGGCGTTCCCGTTGACGTAGTTCAGGATTCCGTCGGTGATCGCCATGGCGTACTTGACCTGACCGTCCCGGCCGGCGAGCGCCTTGGCCTCACCGGGGTTGGCGAGGTTGCCCATCTCGATGAACACCGCCGGGACCTTGGTCAGGTTCACCGCGGCGATGTCGGGACGGGTCTGGATGCCGTCGCGGACGCCGGCATAGTTCGCCGGCGGGAACCCGGCCTTGACGAAGGCGTCGCGCATCGTGGTCGAGGCCTTGCGTCCCTCGCCGGACTGCACGCGGTCGACGGTGGCATCCGGGACCGGCAGCGACGGCACGATCATGTGGAAGCCCTTCTTGGACTCGTCGGCTCCCCGCGCCGTCGAGTCGGCATGCAGGCTGACCGCGACCGCGGCTCCGGAGCGACTGGCCGCGGCGGCGCGTTCGTCCACACAACCGCCCCACCCGGTGTCGTCCGGCCTGCTCAGGACCACACGAGCCCCCTGGCTCTCGAGGCCGGCCTTCACGAGTTGCCCGATCTGCCAGTTGACCGTGTGCTCCTTGGCGCCGTTCACACCGGACGCGCCGCTGGTCTGGCAGTCCTTCTTGCCACCGCGCCCGTCCGGCACCTGTGCCCTGAGGTCGTGACCGGCGGCCGAGGCCTGGTGACCGGGGTCGAGGAAGATCGTCTTCCCCGCCAGTGCCGTCCCGCGGGCGGGGGCCGCTTCGGCGGGTGCCGCGACCACGTTCGAGGCGACCGCCATCGACGTGGCGGCCACCATGGCGAAGCCGATCGTGGCAAGGCGTTGGGCTGTCGTCTTTCGGAACATTGCGCTGTCGAGGCCGCGACGCGCCGAGGCGCTGGTCACTTGCCTCACTCCCTCCCGTTGAGTACCACTGGTCACACTGGTCACAGACATAACAGTGAAACAAACGAATGCGGGATTCCGAAATGGTCGTCCTGGGAGAACGGCATTTCGTTAGGGAGCTGTGACCTCTCCGATCGGCGTGTCGAGCGTGTCGCGGGTCAGTCCGTCAGGTGCCGCAGGATTCCGAGGATGCCGTTCTCGTCCGCAGCGTCCTCCGGTCGGGCGACGGCGGCCTCCAGCTCGGCGCGCACGGCCGCCTCGTCGAGACCGCGCCCGATCGCGACGAGTTCGGTGGCCGGACGCCGCCCTTCCCAGGATTCGCGCATCACGCGCACGAAGCCGCCGACTCCGTGCACGACGAACCGCTGCCGATGCCTCGGTACGTCGAAATGGACGATTCCCTTGATCCGGAAACACCCATTGGGCGGACGTTCGAGAAATCGCGCCAGGCGCCGCGGATCCATCGGCCGGTCACTGGAGAACGACACCGACTCGTATTCAGCGTGCAGATGCTCGTGGTCAGCGTGACCCGCGTCGTCGAGCAGCAACTCGTCGAAAGCCATCTGGCCGGACCGAGCCTGCGCGACGTCGCGCTGAACGACATCGAACAGGAGCGCCGGATCGATCGCGGCATTCCGGGTCGCCACCCGCGGTGCGGTCGCATTGAGTTGTGCGACAAGCTCTTCGACGACGCGCCGGGACTCATCCGGGATCAGGTCGACCTTGTTGACGAGCACGAGGTCGGCGATCGCGACGTGCGAGTCCAGCTCCGGATGCGTACCGCGCACCTCCTCGACGTGCGCGGCGTCGACCACATAGACCAGTCCGCCGTAGCGGAGTCGGGCGTCCGCCACCGACGTCACCATCCGGATGAGCGCTTTGGGTTCGGCGATCCCGCTCGCCTCGATCACGATGGCGTCGATCCCCGCGCTCGGACGAACCAGCGAGGTGAGCGCGTTCGCGAGGCCGTCGGCGTCGACGGTGCAGCACATGCACCCGTTCCCGAGGCTCACCGTGCCGTCCGCCTGCGCCGAGACGAGCAGCGCGTCGATGTTCACCTTGCCGAAGTCGTTGACCAGCACGCCCAGACGGGTGCCGGTGCGCCCGGCAGACCGCAACAGATGATTGAGCAGTGTCGTCTTTCCCGAACCCAGATACCCGGCCACCACGACGACCGGAACCGGACCGCGGCGATCGGGGGTCTTCGCAGCGCTCATCACCGGCGGCCGGGTTCCAGACAGTCCGCACAGATCACGGCGAGGTCGCGGCCGTCCCGATCGGGGTGATTGGCGACATTGCTCGTCGGACGACGGCATTCGACGCAGCGGCCGAGCACCTCCGCGTGGTCGGAGAACTCCACGCCCATGCGGTCGTCGAAGACGTAGAGCGAACCCTGCCAGAGCCCGTCGTCGCCGTACCGCTCGCCGTAACGCACGATGCCACCGTCGAGCTGGTAGACCTCGGCGAACCCGCGGTTCCGCATCACCGTGCTGAGGACCTCGCAGCGCACGCCGCCCGTGCAGTACGTGACGATCGGCCGGTCCTTGAGGTGATCGAACGCGCCGCTCTCGATCAACGGCACGAAGTCCCGGGTGGTGCGCGCCTTGGTCGTGACCGCGCCGGCGAATCGCCCGACCTCGGCCTCGATCTCGTTGCGCCCGTCGAAGAAGACCACGTCGTCGCCGCGGGCGTCCACGAGCTCGTGCACCTGCTCCGGACTCAGCCGGGTACCGGTGCCGACGACCCCGTTCTCGTCGACCTCGATCTCGTCCGGAACCCCGAAGGTCACGATCTCGGGCCGGACGCGCACGCTCAACCGCGGGAAGTCCCGGCCCGTGCCGTCGGACCATTTGATGTCCGCCCCCGCGAACCCGGGGTACGCGCGGGTCGTCCTGACGTAGCGTTTGACCGCGGCGATGTCGCCACCGACGGTGCTGTTGATCCCGTGGCGTGACACGATGATCCTGCCCCGGACCCCGAGCGACTCGCACACCGCCAGCTGCCACAACCGGATGGCCTCGGGATCGGGCAGCGGAACGAAGACGTAGAACAAGACGATCTTGGGGGTCGGCACAGTGCAAGGGTACGGAAATCGGCGACCCCGCCCCGAATCCACATCACGGTCCCGCGACCGCCGATTCCTGCGCGTGATCTGCGCAACCGCGGCAATCGGGACTCTGACCGTTTCGGTCGCACTCGCCGGATGCTCCCTACCGTCGGACTCCGGCCCGTCCCGAATCGTCATTCCGCCCACCGACGAGTTGTCGACGGTGACCGAGATCGAGTCCTCGTCGACGACATCGACCACCGGCGAGGACTCGGCGCGGAATCTGCCCGACTGGACAATCGGGCGAGTCGTCGCAATGGCACCACGCGTCGACAACTCGCGTTTCCACCAGGGCTCGGTGACGGCGGATTCGCCGCTGCAGGACTCGTCCGGTTTCCATTTCTCGACGCCGGATCGGGCGGTGAATTGCTCGACCGGTACCAACGGTTCGTCGGCCCTCGCCTGTCGGATCGATGAGGATGCGGACGACGATTCCTCGGCGGAACGCCCGTCGTCCGACTCGGGCGCCTGCGACTGGGCCCGGGATTACGCCGTCCTGGGACCGGATGGACCGCAGCGCGGTGCGTGCGCCAATCGATATCCCGTTCTGTATCGCAGTTCGATTGTCGACTTCGGTCGCACAATTTCGATATCACGATTTTCTTGTCTCGTTGAGACCGTCGGTATGTTCTGTCTCGAATCGCGTTCTCAATCAGGATTCGCAATCACCCCGAACGGTTACAAAACCATCTATGCAGCAGATCGGGCGCCCGAAGCGTTGGTGAGCGTGTCGCCCGAGGAATCGGACGAATCGTCCCGGCGGACGACCGGGGCTGTGCCCACGAGCTAGACCACACCTACTTCGAACCGGTCCGCCACTGCGCGTAACCCGCCGTCGAGACCAGCATGGATCCGACTTGTCAACAAACGGACGTGTCTCGACTTCCCTAACGCTATTCAATGATTTATGGTCTAGGCGGGGGTTCTCAGCAAGTACTCATGGTTTGAGTCTAAGCTGTGCACAGTTGGAATAGATCAAAACGGGGGGACGCAGGTTTTCGGGCCTTGCACGTCCGTCTTGGTCGGATGACACAATTCGAGGGGACAAGCAATTCATGGCGAAAAAGGAAATCGTTCAGGTCATCGACGATCTCGACGGTAAGGTGCTGGATCAGTACGAAACCGTCCGGTGGTCACTCGACGGAAAGAACTACGAGTTCGACACTTCGTCGAAGCACGCGCAGCAATTCCGCGATTCGCTGTCGAAGTACCTCGACATCTCCCGCCAGACCGGTCGCGTGACCAAGCGCACCGCAACGGCGTCGACTGCGACCGGGGGCGGACGCAACAAGGAGACCACCAAGGCGATTCGCGAGTGGGCCATCCGCGAAGGTTACGAACTGAGTGATCGCGGTCGCATCCCGCAGAGCATCATCGAGGCCTTCGAAGCCGCACACTGATCGGTCAGACCTGACCGTCATCACCCATGAGACCTGTTGCCCGGCCGCCTTTCGCGTGCCGGGCAACAGGCGTTGAAAGGGCTGTTCGCCGATGAGGCCCCTGACCCCGCTGTCGGCTCCGGTGGACCCGATTCGCGCACTCGAGCGCATCTCGTGGCTGCTCGAGCGTCGCCGGGAGAGCACGTACCGCGTGGAGGCCTTCCGCCGCGCCGGGCAGGCGGCCGCCGGACTCGACCCGTCCGAGCTACACGCACGGGCTGTCGCCGGCACTCTCACCGCGATTAAGGGAATCGGCAAGACCACCGCGGCGGTCATCGCCGAGGCCGCCGACGGTGAGCTACCGGGGTACCTCGCACGTTTGCAGGGCGAAGATCCACCCCTCGCCCCCGACGGCGCCGAGGGCCTCGTGGAGGCCGTGGTCGGCGACCTGCACGCGCACACCGACTGGAGCGACGGCGGGGCGCCCATCCACGAGATGGCCGCGGCCGCGGAGGCCTCGGGCCACGACTGGCTGGCGATCACCGACCACTCGCCGCGCCTCACGATCGCGAACGGACTGAGCGCGGAACGGCTCGCCTCCCAGATCGAGGCGATTGACAACTGGAACACCGGTCACAGCAGCCACTTTCGCCTCTTCCGTGGGATCGAGATCGACATTCTCGACGACGGTGCGCTCGACCAGACCGACGAGATGATCTCCCGGCTCGACGTCGTGACCGCCTCCGTGCATTCCAATCTGCGCATGGCGCACGACGCCATGACCGACCGGCTCATCGCCGCGGTCTCCGACCCCCGGGTGCACGTCCTCGGCCACTGCACCGGCCGACGAGTGCTCGGCGGACGGGGCCACCGTCCGCCCTCGGCGTTCGACGCCGAGGCCGTGTTCGCGGCCTGCGCCGCCCACGACACCGTCGTGGAGATCAACTCACGTCCGGAACGGGTCGACCCGCCCGACGAACTGATCGCGGTCGCCATGGACGCGGGCTGCCTGTTCGCGATCGACTCCGACGCCCACGCACCCGGACAACTCGACTTCAAGATCCTCGGCGCGCGGCGGGCCGTCGACCACGGCATCGACGCCGACCGGATCGTCACGACGTGGTCCGCAGACCGCTTGTCGGAGTGGCTGTCCCGTTGAGGTTGTCCCGCCGGGGCCGCGGCCCGGAACGAGCGGTCAGGTCAGGGTGCCGATACGGTCCCGRATCACCGGCAGCACGCCTTCGGCGAACCAGTGCGCTTCCTCGATGTGCGGATAACCCGACAGGATGAAGTGGGAGAAGCCCTCGGACTCGTACTCGCCGATCAGCGCCGCGATCTCGTCGTAGCTGCCGACGAGCGCGGTGCCCGCTCCCCCGCGGATGAGCCCGACGCCCGCCCACAGACCGGGATGGATCTCGAGCGCATCGCGGCGTCCGCCGTGGAGTTCGGCCATCCGGCGCTGGCCGGTCGAGTCCGAGACCGAGTGCAGGGCGAACGCGGTCTCGATCTCTTCGTCGGAGATCCCCTGCAGCAGTGTGTCGGCGACCCGCCACGCCTCCTCGGAGGTCTCGCGGGCGATGACATGCAGCCGCACACCGTATTCGAGCGACCGGCCGACCGTCTCTGCGCGTCGCGCCACCTCCGCGATCTTCTCTCCGGCCACCGCCGGCGGCTCGCCCCACGTGAGGTAGACCTGGGCACGCGAGGCCGCAACGGTCAGTGCCGGGTCCGACGACCCGCCGAAGTAGATCCGCGGTGGATCGGTCGGCGGATCCGCGAGGAACGCCCCGGCGATCCGGTAGAACTCTCCGTCGAAGTCGACGGTCTCACCGGACCAGAGCCGGTCGACGATCTGCACGAACTCGTCGGTGCGCGCGTAACGGCGGTCGTGGTCGACCCAGTCACCGAACCGGCGTTGCTCGACCTCGTCACCGCCGGTCACGATGTTGACCGCGATCCGTCCACCCGAGAATCGCTGGAGCGTCGCCGCCTGCTGTGCGGCCAGGGTCGGCGAGATCAGCCCGGGGCGGAATGCGACGAGGAAAGTCAACTGCTCGGTGTGGGTGATCGCGGCGGCCGTGGTCAGCCACGCGTCCTCGCACCAGGTTCCGGTCGGGGTCAGGACACTCTCGTAGCCGAGCCGATCGGCGGTGCGTGCGACATCGATCAGGTACGGCAGGTCTGGCGCACGGTAACCCGGAGGGTGCCGTTTCGTCGCCGATGCATGTGAGGCTCCGACGATCCCGCGGCTGTCACCGGCGGTCGGCAGAAACCAGTGGAAGTGGCTCATGGGCGTGTTCCCTTCTCGCATCACTAGTGGTGTGTCTCGGAAATAGGTGGCCGGTATCCGGTGGAGCGATCGGTGGTCTGGCAAGGCGGAGGAGGGAGGGATAGCGGAGCTATCTCGACCGACGACAACGCAGCCAGGCGCCGATCGAGCGCCGGAGACCAGTCACTTATTCCCGAGACGCACCACTAGGACTGGGGCGTGCCGAACAGCGGTGCCAGGGCCTCGTCGTAGCGGTTGTCGACGAACTTTGCGAAATCGACCTGACCCTGGAGTTGCCCGGAGTCGGCGAAGGCATCGGCGAGCTCCTGCTCCGACGCCACGACGCTGTCGTCGAGTGCGATCGCGGGTCGGAGGCTGCGGCCCTGGGCGATCGCGCCGGCCCGCGGGTCGATCCCGACCTCGGCGGAGTACTGCTCGGCCCACTCTTCCGGGTTGGCCTTGGCCCAGTTGGCGGCCCGCGCGATCCCGAGCGCCAGTTCCCGTACCGCGGTGTTGCGACGCGGGTCGGCGAGCGCCTCGTCGCCCGCGATCCCGAAACCGTAACCGTTCGAGACGCCTTCGGCCGTGACGAGCGTCTTCGGGTTGTTCTCGAGCTGGACGATCGCGGTGTACGGGTCCCAGATCGCCCATGCGTCGACGTTGCCGGAGGTGAACGCGGACAACGCATCCGCGGGCTGCAGGAAGACCGGCTCGACGTCCTTGCCGGGCCCCAGGGTCAGATTCACCTTGTTCAGTTGCAGCAGCAGATGTCCGTGTGCCGAGCTGCCCTTCGCCACGGCGACCTTCTTGCCCTTGAGGTCGGCGACCGACGCCAGCGTCGACGTTCCCGGGATCAGGATCGCGTCGCCGCTGGCGTTGTTCGCGTACCCGGTGACGATCTTGACCTTCGCGTTCGCCGCGGCGCCGAAGATGGGCGGCGTGTTCCCGGTGACCGCGAAGTCGATCTTGCCTGCGGTGGCGGCCTCGATCTGCGGCGGGCCGGAGGTGAAGGTGGAGAATTCGATGGTGAACGGGAGCTTCTCGAGTTCGCCCGAGGCGTGCAGTAGGGCTTCGGTGCCGCCCTTCTGGTCTCCGACTCGGAGGGTCAGGTCCTGCAGTGAGGCGACGTCGACCGTCTCGTTCGCGATCGATTCGGCGGTGTCCTCCCGCTGCACACAGCCCGCGAGGCCCAGGGTCAGGGCGGCGGTGGCCAGCACGGCGGCGAGCACGCGGCGCCGTCGGGGCCGGGATGCGCGCACGGAAAGATGGTGGTGTGTCATCGAGATCGGCTTTCGGTCAGGGAACGGGAGGGTCAGCGCGCCGGATCGGCGACGCCGAGTGCGGTCAGCAATTCGGCTCGCAGGCGCGGGATCTCGGAGTCGGGGTCATCGGCGTCGCCGGTCTGACGTGGACGGGGCACGGCGAGATCTTCGACGATCTCGCCACCGGCCAGGACGGCGACGCGGTCGGCCAGCCGCAACGCCTCGTCGACGTCGTGGGTGACGAGGAGTGCACCGAACCCGTTGTCGCGCCACAGCGAGATGAGCAGTTCGTGCATCGTGCGCCGAGTGAGGGCGTCGAGTGCACCGAACGGCTCGTCGAGCAGCAGCAGTTGCGGACGGGCCACGAGCGCACGGGCGAGCGAGACCCGTTGCGCCTGACCACCCGAGAGTTGCGCGGGCCACGCAGCCGTCTTGTAGCTCAGGCCGACCTCGTCGAGGGTGCGGCGCGCGCGTTCGCGGGCCTGTGACTTGCCGACCTTCTCGCGCACGAGGCCGAAGGCGACGTTCTGTAAGACGGTGCGCCAGGGGAAGAGTCGCGGTTCCTGGAAGGACACCGCCGGGTGACCGGCGGTCCGGACGCTGCCCGACTCGGTCTGCGACAGGCCCGCCAGCAGGCGAAGCAGCGTCGACTTGCCGCTGCCGCTGCGTCCGATGAGCGCGACGATCTCGTGCGCCCCGACCCGTAGGGTGACGTCCCGCAACACGAGATTGTCCCCGTAGCTCAGGCTCGCGTTCTCGACTTCCGCGGCGTATCCGGCGGGGTCGACCAGGTCGTCGGCGGACGGGACCTCGAGATCGCGGGTGGCGATGGCGGTCATGGTAGGGCCTCCTGGACTCGGGATGTGCGGGTTGGGGGCGTCACCGGTTCTGGTATCGGGTCGTGTAGCGCTCCAGCGCACGCACGATGGCGTCGGTGATCAAACCCAGTGCGGCGTAGACGATCAGGCCGAAGAAGATGATGTCGGTGCGCAGGAAGTCGCGCGCGTTGTTGATCAGGTATCCCAGCCCGGACGTGGCCGCGATCTGCTCGGCGACGATGAGGCTGAGCCATGCGATCGCCAGGGCCTGGCGCAGACCGACCAGGATCTGCGGCATGGCACCCGGGATGATGAGATCGCGGATGGTGGTCAGCCGCGAGAAGCCCAGCACGCGAGCGGTTTCCACCAGGCGGCCGTCGATCTGGCGAATCGCGGCGGAGGTGTTCAGGTAGAGGGGGAACAGCGCGCCGAGGGACACGAGCAGCACCTTGGGCATCTCGCCGATGCCGAACCACAGGATGAACAACGGGATCAGACCGAAGAGCGGAAGTGCGCGTATAGCCTGCATGTTCGGGTCGATGGCCGAGTCGGCGAACTTGCTCAGGCCGACCAGCAAGCCCAGACCGATCCCGACCGCGACGCCGATCGTCAGTCCGATCGCGACCCGCTGCGCCGACGCCGCGATGGCGTCGAGGAGTTGTCCGTTGTTCAGGACCTCCCACCCGGCCTCGGCGATCAGCGACGGTGCGGGCAGCTTGTCCTGCGGGATGATCCCCAGTGCGCTGCCCACCTGCCAGAGCACGAGAACGGCGATGGGTGACAGCGCGCGCAGGATGGTGTGCAGCCGGGACGACCGGCCCGCCTTGGCCGATGGGGAGTCGGACGACCCCGGGTCCACCGCCCGCGGATCGCCGGGCGCGCTGATACTGAGTGTTCGGTCGGCCACGTGCGGCAACGTTACGAATCGGGAAACACTCGCGACACCGTTGAGTTCAGCGTGAGCACAAGTAGGCCACCCGCCCAGCGTTCGCGTAACGGCGAGCGGTCAGCCCCGGTCGATACGGTTCGGTGCGTCAGCTCCGTTTGATGACGATGCCGGTCATCCCCGACGCCGAACCCGTCAGCTCGATCACCGGTCCGCCCGGACGCGTCGGTGCGCCGGCCTTGTCCTTCACCTTCGACCATCCGGAGAGTTGCAGGTCGCCGTACCTGATCTCCTGATCGGGGCCGATCCGGAGCTTCACCGTGGTGATGGAGACCTGCAGCTGCAGGATCGTCGACGGCCCGGGGAACGTCGCATGGGTGAAGTCCATGTCGACGGTGCCCATGCTGCCGGTGACCAGCGTCGACGGCGGAACATGCCACGTGCCCTTGCGTCGAACCGTCTCCCACTCGGCCGCGAGGTGCACGGGCCCGGTCGAAGGGACGGCGACGGCCGGGGTCGCGGCTACGGCCTGGCCCGGCTCGTTGAACAGGCGACCGGCGTTCGGCAGGTGTTCCAGGACGGCTCGCAGGTCCGCGCGGGTCTTGGCGGCGTACACCAGACCGGACCGCTCCTCGAACTCCGCGATCTCCAGATATCCGGACGAGAAGGCATCATTGAGGAGAGTCACGGCCCGCTCGCGTTCCGGGTTTCCGACCCGTAGATCGTCGTCGGGGAGGCGGTCGACCATACCTGCCACTTTATGGCACCCGCGCCGGGCGGGTTGTCGCAGCACGACGGCCGGGGCTCGCGGCGGCGTCAGTTCCGCGGGATCGGTGGCCCGGAGTCGGGTGCCATCAGGGCGCCGATCTGCGCAAAGATCGGATTGCCGCCGTTGGCGTAGGAGCCGTCCGGACCGAATGCCTCGGCGTCGTAGGTCACCGCCACCGCGATGGCGATCTTCTCCGACGGGAGATACCCGACGACCGCCGCATAGCCGTTGAACAACGGGTTCTGCACGATCCAGCCGCCGGTCAGCACGACTCCCATGCCGTAGGTGTACTCCTCGTTCATCGGCCGGCACGTCGAGCAACCGGCCAGCGGACGCGCCACACCGCGGAGCCGGGTGGAGACCATGGTGTCGTAACCCTCGGCCGACAGCGTCTCCCCCGCGAAGAGTTTCCGAGCCGTCGCCTCGACGTCGTAGATGTTCGACGTCTGAATCGCACCGTGGGTGATGCTCCACGACGGGTTCCAGCCGGTCGTCTCCTCGTAGAACGGCGTCGTCGGCGGGAGGTTCAGGATCCCGCGGCGCTCCGACGAATAGGCATGCAGGGCGGGCTCCGGGATCACCGCCGTCAGATCCGAGACCGTGTTGTCGAGGTCGAGCGGTTCGGAGATCCGCTGCCGGAGTAGGTCCGCGACCGATTCACCGGTGACCTTCTCCAGCACGAGGCCGAGGATCACGTAGTTGGTGTGCGCGTAGTTCCAGTTCGTCCCCGGCGCGTAGAGCAAAGGCTTGTTCACCGCGTAGGACAACATCTCCTCGGTCGTCCACGCCTTGAACGGGTTCGTCAGCTCCTCGATCTCGAACGCGTCGTTGCCGAGCACATAGTCCTGGTACCCCGACGTCATCGTCGCCAGTTGCCGGAGAGTGACCCGGTCGCTGTTGGGGACCTGGGGCACCCATTTCGCGATGATGTCGTCGAGGGCGACGGCCTTCTCGTCGACGAGTTGCAACAGCACCGCCGCGACGTAGGCGATGGCGACCGACCCGTTGCGGAAGTGCATGTCCGCGGTGGCGGGTACACCGGTCTGCGATTCGCCGAACGCCTCGGTGGTCACCTCCCGGCCGTCGTCGGTGACACGCACGATCACCGACTTGAGGTGTTGGGACTCCATCAGTCCTTCAACGATCCGCTCGATCTCCGCCGCCTGCTGCGGGTTCGACGACGCCGACGAGGACGCCGGTTCCGACGCGCCATCGCTGCCGCACGCCGCGAGAGCGACGACGAGAACTGCCGCGATCACCATCGACCAGCGCTTTTGCATCCGCCGATTGTCCCACGACCCGGAACT
Organism: Gordonia sp. UCD-TK1; assembly: GCF_001691435.1. NCBI lineage: Bacteria > Bacillati > Actinomycetota > Actinomycetes > Mycobacteriales > Gordoniaceae > Gordonia > Gordonia sp. UCD-TK1. The sequence continues at coordinate 63,393 of NZ_LZMP01000022.1, forward strand.
CGTGTCGGCGACTTCGGCATTCCGGAGTAGCGTCGACTCCGTCCGCAATCGGCCGGAGGAGGCGACGATGTCAGCGGTAGACGCGACGAGCTCGGGGACGATGCCGGTCGCGTTCATCGGTCACGGCAACCCGATGAACGCCCTGGAGCGCAACAAGTACACCGAGGCCTGGGCCGCTCTGGGTGCATCGGTGCCGAAACCGCGAGCGATCCTGGTGATCTCGGCGCATTGGTACACCAACGCCACCGCCGTGACGGCGATGCCGCGGCCACGGACGATCCACGACTTCTACGGTTTCCCGCAGGATCTCTTCGACGTGGAGTACCCCGCCCCGGGCGACCCGGATGTCGCCGACATGGTCTCCGATGTCGTCAAACCCACGTGGTGCGGTCACGACATCGACAGCTGGGGTATCGACCACGGGACGTGGTCGGTGCTGGTGCACACGTTCCCGGATGCGTCCGTACCCGTACTCCAGTTGTCGCTGAACGCTTTCAAGGACTACGAGCACCACTACGAATTGGGCCGCCGACTCGCCCCGCTCCGCGAGCAGGGTGTGCTGATCATCGGCAGCGGCAACATCGTGCACAACCTGCGCGCGGTCGACTTCGCGAAGCGCGACAGCGGATTCGACTGGGCCCACCGATTCGACGATGCGGCCCGAGAAGTGTTGTTGGACAAGCCGTCGAATGTGTTGAGCCTGGACGGACATCCCGACTTCGACAAGTCCGTGCCGACCCCGGACCACTATCTACCGATGCTGTACATCGCCGGACTCGCCGGCGACGCCCCGCTGGATCTACTCGTGGACGGCCACGCCGCCGGGTCGATCTCGATGGCCGCCTACACGCACGGGCTGGACGTCGAGCCCACGGGGTTCGGCGCCGGTGGCCCGGCCGCCGAACTGCCCGAGGGTTTTCCGACACTCAACTCGAACCTGTGACCTTCAGGCCGCGAGGAACTCGTCGATCTGGTTGATCGCCGACGACGCACCTTCGACGACTCCCATGTCGAGCACCTTCTGCAACGATTCGGCCGAGTCGTAGGTGCTGATGTAGGTGGCGATGGTCTTGCCGCCCTTCTCGGTGAACGCGTAGGAGTTCGAGGACTCCGGCATGTCGGTGATCGGGTTGAGGTCCCCGYCGGCWAAGCCGTCGAGGAAGGTGAAGCCGGTGGGCTCGTCCACCGATTCGACTTTCCAGTAGCCGCCGAACTTCTCGCCCTCGGGACTGGTCATGTAGTACGTGACCTTGCCGCCCGGGCGCAGGTCGTGGTCGACGACGGTCGCCGGATAGGTGGGCGGGCCCCAGATCTTCTCGAGCTGACGCGGATCGGCGTAGATCTGCCACACCCGTTCGATCGGGGCCGCGAACTCGGCGTTGATGGTGATCGTCCGGGCGTCGAGGTCGGGTGTCACATCGATGACAGGCATTGTTCATTCCTCCGGTGTGGTTGTGGGTGAGGGTGATTCGAGCGTGAGTAGATCGTCGATGCGGGCGATACGACCACGCCACACCGCTTCGAGCTCGGTGAGCATCGAGGCCACCGAACGCACTGCCGCGACATCGCCGCTGGCCAGCTGCTCGCGTCCGGAACGACGCTTGGTGAGCAGACCGGCCTTCTCCAGGACGGCGACGTGCTTCTGTACCGCCGCGAAGCTCATGTCGTATTTCGCGGCGAGTACCGAGACCGAGTGTTCGCCGGCGAGCACGCGTCGCAGGATGTCACGACGGGTGCGGTCCGACAGCGCGTGGAACAGGGCGTCGGCCCGGTCCTCGTCTGTCGGTTCGCCTGCGTTCTCGGCCACGCCTAAAACATACAACCAATTGGTTGTATGTCAAGGGTCTGTTGCGATCACCCCGGGCTCAACCCTGGCCGCCGGCGGACCCGGCGCCTTGACTTGTCCCGACCGTCTCGTCGCACCCGTCGCGCGTCGCCGCCATCGGACCGACTCCGCGATGCCGAACCCGAAGGACCCCACTCGTGACCCGTCAGCTCCACCTCGGTGGTTTCTTGATCGCCTCCCCCGTCACCCATTCGCACGCCGCATGGCGTCATCCCGGCTCGGAGACCGACTACTTCGGGCCAGACCACTACCACCGGGTCGGCCGCATCCTCGAACGCGGCAAGTTCGACTTCGCCTTCTTCGCCGACCTGCTCGCCGCACCGGTCCGGTTCGGCGGCGACCAGTCCGAACCCTTCCGGCGCGGCACCCTGGCCGCGGCGACGATCGATCCGAGCCTGGTCGCGGCGAGCATCGCCGCCGTCACCACCCGGCTCGGCATCGCGGTCACCAAGTCCACCACCTACTTTCACCCCTACGAACTCGCGCGCGTCTTCGGTTCCCTCGATCACCTCACCCGCGGACGGATCGCGTGGAACATCGTGACGTCGCTGTCGCAGGCCGAGGCGCAGAACTTCGGCTTCGACGACCACGTCGGACACGACGAGCGGTACGTGCGCGCCGAGGAGTTCGTCAGCACGGCGATCAAGCTGTGGTCGAGCTGGGATGCCGACGCCGTCACCGCCGACAAGGAGTCCGGCGTCTGGGCGGATCCGTCGAAGATCCACACCGTCGACCACGAGGGCACGCACTACCGCACGCGGGGTCCGCTGAACCAGCCCCGCTCACCGCAGCATCGCCCGGTACTCATCCAGGCGGGATCGTCGAACACCGGCAAGGACTTCGCCGCGCGGTGGGCCGAGGCGATCTTCGAGATCGACCCGACCCCGGAGGGACGCCGGGCCTACTACGACGACGTGAAGTCGCGGGCGGTGAACTTCGGCCGAAATCCCGACCACGTCAACATCTTCCCGTCGTTCATCCCGTTCATCGGCGAGACCGAGTCGATCGCCCGGGAGAAGCAGGCGTTCCACAACGAACTCGCCGATCCGATCTCCGGCCTGATCACGCTGTCGGTTCACACCGACCACGACTTCTCCGCCTACGATCTCGACGCTCCCGTCGAAGACGTCCAGGTGAGCGGAACACAGGGGCTATTCGACGTCGCCCGACGCCTCTCCGAGCGGGACAGTCTCACCCTCCGCGACATCGGCAAGCTCTACGCCCAGGGAGTCCTGCTGCCGCAGTTCGTCGGCACGGCCGCCGATGTCGCGGACCAGATCGAGGAGTCCTTCACCGGCGGTGAGGCCGACGGGTTCATCGTGTCGAGTGCGCAGACCCCGGGCACCTTCAACGACTTCGTGGACTACGTGGTCCCAGAGCTGCAGCGCCGCGGCCTGTTCCGCACGGAGTACGAGGGCACGACCCTGCGCGAGCACCTCGGGCTCGGGAGCGCCGAGGAGGATCTGCCGGCGGACGTGCGTGGGGTAGACACCCGGCTCGCGGGCTGAGAGAACTCAGCGCTCGCTGAACCGGCCGCCGTCGACGTCCCAGTGCCGGTCGACGCGCACGTTCTGCAGCATGCGCCGATCGTGGGTCACGAGAAGCACTGCGCCGTCGTAGGAATCGAGGGCGGACTCGAGTTGCTCGATGGCCGGCAGGTCGAGGTGGTTGGTCGGCTCGTCGAGGACGAGGACATTGGTGCCCCGCGCCTGCAGCAGGGCGAGTCCGGCCCGCGTGCGTTCGCCGGGTGACAGCTCTCCGACCGGCCGGTCCACGTGATCGGCCCGCAGGCCGAACTTGGCGAGCAACGTCCGCACGTCCGCGGTGGAGTATTCGGGGACCAGCGCTTCGAACCGTTCGGCCAGCGGCCGGGGACCGGTGAACAGGCCACGCGCCTGGTCGATCTCGCCGATCGCGACGTTGGTCCCGAGTCGCGCGGTCCCCTCGTCGGGTTCGACGCGACCGAGCAGTAGCCGCAGCAGCGTCGTCTTGCCGGCACCGTTGTGGCCCGTGATGCCGATGCGTTCGCCGGCG
>NZ_LZMP01000023.1:0-63911 GCF_001691435.1 Gordonia sp. UCD-TK1
GGGCTGACGCCGAGCTTCAGGTACAGCGGCAGCAGTGCGGCCGTCGTGATGATGAAGGTCGTGGAACCATCGCCGTCGAGCGACACGACGCCGGCGAGCACCGCGGTTCCGACCACCAGGCGTGCCGGGTCGTCGTGCACCGCGCGGACGACCGCCCGGACCACCGGATCGAAGAGTCCGACGTCGATCATGATGCCGAAGAAGATGATCGCGAAGAACAGCATCGCCGCGGTGGGTGCGAGGTCTTTGATGCCGTCGGTGATCATGTCGCTGATGCCGAGGCCGGCACCGGCGAAGATCATGAACAGCACCGGGATGGCGACGATGTCGGCACCGAGGATGGCCAGCAGGGCCACGGTGAGTCCGGCATTCACCCAGAAGAGCTTGGGGCGCAGGGTTTCCCGATTGGGGTCGAGGACGCCCGAGAAGGATGCGTCGCGGTCGTCGTCATCGGCGCCCGCCACGGGGCGGCTGAGATCGTGATCGCCGGTGGGAGCGTCGTCGTAGGCGCCCGGGCCCGTTCCCCTCGAACCCGAACTGCTTGCCCGACGACCCTTCGGCGGCAGGCCGGTTCCGCCACCGGCGCCGACCAGCACCTCTTCCTTCGGAGCGAGGATCGAATCCCGGATCTCCAGCTTGCCGATTCGCCGGCGTTCGAGCACACCGAGGTGATAGGCGAAGAGCAGCACGACGACCAGCGCCGCCACCAGCGCGGGGACCATCGGGACGAAGACGTCGTTGGTGTCGATGTTCAGCGCACTTGCGGCGCGGGCGGTGGGACCGCCCCACGGCAGGATGTTCATCGTGCCGTTGGTGAGTCCGGCGACGACCGTGAGGACGACCGGGCTGACGCCGAGCTTCAGGTACAGCGGCAGCAGTGCGGCCGTCGTGATGATGAAGGTCGTGGAACCATCGCCGTCGAGCGACACGACGCCGGCGAGCACCGCGGTTCCGACCACCAGGCGTGCCGGGTCGTCGTGCACCGCGCGGACGACCGCCCGGACCACCGGATCGAAGAGTCCGACGTCGATCATGATGCCGAAGAAGATGATCGCGAAGAACAGCATCGCCGCGGTGGGTGCGAGGTCTTTGATGCCGTCGGTGATCATGTCGCTGATGCCGAGGCCGGCACCGGCGAAGAATCGTCGCGTCGAGTTCGTGGGCATGGTCGGTGTCGAAGGGAAGCGTCAGCTGGATGCTGTCGTGGTCGTCGAGGTTGGTCAGCGACAACCCGACCAGGGTGCATCCCCGTTCGCGAATGATCGGCATCGCGTCGGCGAGGAGGCCGCGTGCCGACGCCATGATGAGGTCGGTGCGGTCGGTGGACTCCAGCAGGGTGCGGGACCGGGTGGCGCGGGTGAAGTCGTCGAAGCGCAACCGCAGAACGATTGTCCGACAGACCCGTTCGGCCGTTCGGAGTCGTTTGCCCAATCGTTCGACGATCGCGGTGATGGTCGCCTCGAGGTCGGCCTCGGACTTCGGGCGTCGGCCGAGCGCGCGTTGTGAACCGATCGAGCTGCGTCGTTTGCCGGTCTCCACCCGACGCGGGTCCTGGGCGAGTGACAGCGCGAAGAGGTGCCGGCCGGCACCCGACCCGACGATGCCGCGCAACGACCGCTCCCCGAGGGCGGCCAGCTGGCCGACGGTCTCGACTCCTGCGTCGTGCAGCTTGGCCTCGGTGACCGGACCGACCCCCCAGAGTCGACGGACCGGGAGCGGATGCAGGAAGTCGAGTTCGGTTCCCGGCTCGACGATGAGCAGGCCGTCCGGCTTGCCGACGGCGCTGGCGACCTTGGCGAGGAACTTGCTGCGTGCTCCGCCGACCGTGATGGGGAGACCGACCTCCTCGCGGACGCGGCGTCGGATCGTCGATGCGACGTCGTGCGGCGTACCGCTGATCCGGCCGAGCCCCCCGACGTCGAGGAAGGCCTCGTCGACCGAGATCCCCTCGACCACCGGAGTGGTGTCGTGGAAGATGTCGAAGACCTCCCGACTCGCCTCCATGTAGGCCTCGAACCGCGGCCGGACGACGATCGCGTCGGGACAGAGTGCCCGCGCCTCGTGGCCCGGCATCGGCGATCGCACCCCGCGGGCCTTGGCCTCATAGCTCGCCGCGAGGACGACGCCGCCGCCGACGAGAACCGGACGGCCGCGAAGCGAAGGGTCGTCCCGCTGCTCGACCGAGGCATAGAATGAGTCGAGATCGGCATGCAGGATCGACGGATCCCGCCGTTCCCGCCGCTCGATGCGCATAGAACACATGTTCGCATGAGGGTCGGACATGCACCAGCGCGTCCGAGGCAGCCGACGCGAGCTATGGGCCCATCGGCTTGGTGGGGTCGTCGATGCCCGCCAGGCGGCGCACCGCGACCAGACCGTCGTCGCTGCCGGGCCAGTGGCGCCGGAGCGCATCTTGGCCGGCACGGCGGACGACCGAGCGCAGCGCCAACACCACGATGATCGCGTCGTCGGCGTAACCGAGGACAGGGATGAAGTCGGGAATCAGGTCGATGGGAAGCACCAAGTAGACCAAAAGCAGCACCAACCGGACGCGGACACCGCGGGGGAGTTCTCGGTCAGCGGCCAGCCGTCGCAGCAGTACGACGGTGTCGGGCAGTAGACGAAGGAGGTCTTTGGCCCGCAAACCGGGTGGGCGAGTGACGAGGAGAACGATCACCAGGATCACCCACAGCAACAGCACCCCACCTGCGACGGAGATCCCGACGGCGACGAGGCGTTCCATCAGGACGGCTCCGTTCTCTAGGCGAAGGGTGAGACGTCCGCCACTTTATCGGGAACCGTTGTCAACACGTCTACGCTGAATCCATGCCAGGACCGAGCATCGCCGAGATCTTCAATTCGACCAGTCCCGATTTCGACCTGGTGACTCCCCTCGTCTGGGGTCCGGCGGGCGAGACCCTCGTTGCTCGGGCACGGGTTTCGCTGGGCGATGAGGTTCTCGACATCTGTTCCGGCACCGGTGCCAGCGCGCTCGCCGCCGCGCGGGTCGTCGGACCCGACGGGCATGTCACGGCAGTCGACTTCGCCGCCGATCTGGTGGAGCGTGGCCGAACCAGCGCCTATGCGGCCGGTCTGCGCAACATCGACTTCCGGGTCGACGACGTGACCGCGCTACCCGGCCGAGGGCACGGCGAATACGACGTGATCACATGCGGTTTCGGCGTGTTCTTCCTGCCGGACATGGACGACTCGGTGCGCAATCTGCTGCCCCTGCTGCGCCCGGGGGGCCGTCTCGCCGTCGCGGTGTGGCACGACGACGCACTCTACGACTTCACCGGCGCCTACTTCGCCGAGGTCGCCCGCGTGACGAACACGCCGCCGCCTCCCGGCCCGCGCGCCCCGTCCGACGGATCGCCTCACCCCATCACGCGGATCGACACCGAGGAGAAGATCGTCAGGTGGCTCGAATCGCTTGGCGCAGAAGAGGTGTCCGCATCGGTTCTCGACCTGCGCGTACCACGGACCGACGAGTTCTCCTGGTCGATGGTCCTCGGCAGCGGGTTGCGCGGCGCACTCGCCGAGCTTGACGCCGACGCCGTCGAGGACGTGCGAGTCGGGTTCCTGCAGCGGCTGGCGAACGAGGGGATCACCGAAGTCGACTGCGACACATTGATTGCCGTGGGCGAACGACCGGCCGACTGATCTCGCGGCGCTTCCACCGCCGGGCGTCGACGGCTTCGCGCGATTGGGCTGCAGACGCCCAATCCGTGGTGTGACCGCGGGTACAGTCGCATTCGCGCTACGCGATCCCGCGGTCAGCGGAAGCGGATCAGGCCTGGCTCATCAGCCGGTGCGGTCCATCCGTCTCGCGCGAAGTCGGCCCAGATCCGGCGCAACGTGCGGCCGTCCTCGGCAGCCCGATCGGCGTCGTGGCCGGCAAGGATCGGGGCACCGGCCCAGATCTCCGGGGTTCCGAACAGCAACGGGATGTCGACGGTGTGCACGGCGCGCAGCGGGTGATCTGCTGCACCCCAGTCGATGACGTACTGCGCGGCCTTTCCTCCGGCGCGTCGGTGGCGTCGGGCGAAACGGTCGGCGGCCGACGTGTAGATGGCACGGGTGAGTTGCTGGACAAGACATTCGTACAGGCGGGTGCCGACCACCGGAACCGCGGGGAGCGACGACACCCCGTCGATCGCCGCGGTGAAGAACGCGGCCTCGCGGCTGCACCAGCCGATGAGGACCTCGACGTCCCGCGCTCGACTCGCCCAGACCCCGTCCACCTCGTTGTCGGGTGGCAGCGGGTGGTGACCATACTGTGGCCCAAAGGACATGAAGGCCGGAAAGCCATGTTGCAGAACCGCTTTGAGTCCCATCATCGACTCCTGGACGGCCAGGACCTCGTCGACGGTCGCCGACGCCGACACCTGGTGCGACGCAGCGAACATGTCCGCATGCAACCGCTCGCGACGTCGGGTGATGCCGAGCGGCGCACTCTGGATGATGGCGCGGCGGAACAGGCCCGTCACGCCGTCGGCCGCCATCAACTGTGCAACCGCGTCGCCGCCGGCTGACTCGCCGAAGACGGTGACGGCGTCGGGATCGCCGCCGAAGGACGCGATGTTCCGCTGAACCCACCGCAGGGCTTCGATCATGTCGAGGAGGCCGAGATTCGCCGGCCGACTGACACCGTCGCCGAGAAATCCGAACAATCCCAGTCGGTAGGTCACTGACACGACGATCACCCGTTGCTCGGCGACCAGCGCCGCCGGATCGTGGCAGGGCGCGTCGGCGGCGCCGATGATGTACGACCCGCCGTGAATCCAGACCATCACCGGGAGAGCCTCGTCGGGTCGACGGTCGACCGGCACCGTGACCGACACGTACTGGGCGTGCTCGTCGCCGACCATCTCGCCCAGCGCGGCATCGCCGAAGGTGTCGTGGACGATCCCCTCGCCGTTGCGCTGAGGACAGGCGGGCGACCACGAGGTCGCATCGATCGGCTCGTCGGCCGGCGGCTGCGGGGACGGAACCTCGAAGCGCGCCGCCTGCGCATAGCGGATACCGGTGGCGCGCACGACCTGTCCGTCGGTGCGAGCGATGATCGTCCCGGCCGGACACTCGAAGGTCGCGGTCGTCGTGGGTACCTCGGTCATGAGCGGGCGTCCCCGGCGGGCGCTGACGAAGCCGGTTCGACCTGATACCGGATGAGCCGAGAACTGTTGAGCACCACGGCAACCGACGAGGCGTTGTGCAACACGGCGGCGAGGACCGGTGAGAGCGCGCCGCCCGCACCGATCACCAGCCCCAGGGCGTTGACGGCGATCGACATCCCGTAGTTCTGGCGTATCACCTCGACGGTGTGCGAACCCAGATCCCGGATGTCGAGCAGCTTGCGCAGATCGTCCCCGGCCAGGGCGACGTCCGCGGTCTCGACGGCGACATCCGTGCCGGCCAGCCCCATCGCGATGCCGATGTCCGCGGCGGCCAGCGCAGGGGCGTCGTTCACACCGTCACCGACCACCGCGACGACGTGACCGAGGGCCTGCAACTCACGGACCACCGCGAGCTTGTCGTCCGGGGTGACCTCTGCGGCCCACCGCTCGATGCCGAGTTCGGCGGCGATGGTCGTCGCGGTGACCGGGTGATCGCCGGTGAGCATGGCGATCTCGGTGACCCCGTCGGCACGCAGCGCGTCGAGCACCTCACGCGCCTCGGGACGCAGCTCGTCGGACAGACTCACCAGACCGACGAGCGTGCCGTCGACGGCCAGCAGCAGCGGTGTCTCGCTCACCTGCCGCAAGCGGTCCACCCAGCCGATGACGTCGTCGGAGATCGCGACGCCGTGCCGGTCGAGGAGCGACGGATTACCCAGCAGGAGCACGCGCCCGTCTTCGGCGCGGGTGCGCATGCCGAGTCCGACGATGACTTCGCATTCCGCATGCGTCGGGATCTCGATGCGGCGTTCCTCCGTGGACCGGATGACCGCTTCGGCGAGCGGATGACGCGAATGGATCTCGGAGCTGGCCGCGTAGGCGAGGATCTGTTCGGGCTGCCAGTCGTCGGAGAAGGACACGACGTTGGTCACGACCGGGCGCCCGACGGTCAGCGTGCCGGTCTTGTCGAACACCACCGCCGAGATCCGTCCCGAAGCCTCGAGATGCGATCCGCCCTTGATGAGGATTCCGCGTCGCGCGCCGTTCCCGATGGCGCCGCTGATCGCGGTCGGTGTGGACAGTCCGACGGCACATGGACACGCGATCAGCAGCATCGTCATCGCTCGACGGAGGTCGCGCGTCACCAGCAGCGTCAGCGCCGACAACGCGAACGACGCGGGTACGAACCGCCGGGAGAAGTTCTCCCCGACCGTCTGGATGGGAGCGCGGTCGCGCTGAGCCTCCTCGACCCGGCCGATGATCCGACCGATCGAGGTGTCGTCGCCGACCGCGTGGGCCTCGATGACGATCCGGCCGGTGAGTACCACCGAGCCGGCCTGCACGCGGTCGCCGACGTGCTTGGTCACCGGGAGGTTCTCGCCGGTGAGCGCGGACTGGTCGACCACCGCTTCACCGTCGACGACCACCCCGTCGACCGCGACGGCGACCTGTTCGTGCACGATCACCGCGTCCCCGACGTGGAGCGCGTCGATGGCCACCTGCACCTCGGTGCCGTCGGCGAGGCGGACCCACGCCGTGTCCTGGGTGCCGCGGAGGAGGTCGGCGATGGCGCGGCGGGTGCGTCGTAGCGTGAGGTCCTGGAGGGACTCACCGATGTTGAGCAGCCACAGCACGGTCAGCGCGACCACGTTCTCGCGAAGGAGCAGGCTCGCGATCGTGGCGGCCGAGACCAGCGCATCGGTCCCGGCCCGGCCACCACGGAGCGAGCGGAGCGCGCCGCGGAGGAACGGGTAACCGGAGAAGATGGTGACACCGGTGGCGACGGTGCGCGAGGCCGGCCCGAGCAGCGGCGGGCGGCGGAACCCGTACCGTCGGAAACCCAGCAGGACCAGGGCTCCCGCGCCTATCCCCATGCGCAGCAGGTCGGCATTGGTGACGTCGGCCGAATGCGGTGCGCGGTCAGGAAGATTCGCGGGGTCGGCGTGAGTGGCCGCCGCGATCGCATGATCGATGGCATCCCGGTCGGTGTCGGCCCGAAACCATACGACGACCGAGGCGGTCCGCGGGTAGGCGTGCACGGCGCGCACACCGGTCACCCGGGCAACGCTCTCCTCGACGGCCACGGCACGACGTTCTGCGACAACCCGATTCGTTACCCGCAGCCACGGAACAGTCATGCGGACCCGGCCCGCCGCCGACGACCGGACGACGATGTCGGTCGGTGGCAGCTCGGGAGAGTACGTCGGCGCGGACGTGCTCACGATTCAGTGATCGTGGTCGTGGTCGTGTGCGACGGCGGTTCCCGGCGGTGTCGACTCCTCGCCCAGCCGTTCCTTCGCCTCGGCGACGATGTCGGCGGTGTTGAGTCGCACCGACTCGGCGACCTCCTCGGCCTTGCGTGTGCCACGGATACCCCACGTGGTCGCCACGACGGCTCCCTCACGCAGCGGGGCGCGTCGGGCGACGGTGCGTACGGCGTCGTAGGCGACGGCTCCGACGAAGCCGGTGGCGACCGTCGCGCCGGCCTTGGCGAGCAGTGCATGAAGTGCCATGTGGGGTCCTCGCTATCCGATGTGCTTGCACACGTGGTGACAGGACACCACGCTACAGGCGTACCGCAACTCACATGGTGTGGCCGCGGGTGCGGTTGTCGGACATGCGGTCCCGCTTATGTTCACGCCGGCAACGCTCCCCGCGCGGAATGTTCCTCCGCCCACCGGAGCGCGTGGTCGGCGACCTTCTCCCACCCCGGCTCACCGCAGGTCCAGTGCGACCGCCCGGAGAACTCGTGGTACTCGGTCAGCGCCTTGGACCGGCGGTACTTCTTCGCGTTCGACTTGTTCACCGCGGGCGGCATGATGTGGTCGGCCCCGCCGGCGATGAACAGCAGCGGTGCACGGTCGTTGCGCCGGTAATCCACCCAGGTCTCCTGATATCCCGGGGTGAGGTTTGCGAACACGCCGTACTTCCAGACCCACGATCCGGGCGCGGCGATCGCGTACCGGTCGTACACCGCGCGCGAGTCGTCGTCGTTCAGGGTGTTGGTGAAGGCGTAGTGCCACTCCTTCGGTGTGAAACCGGCCGCCTTGTGGCGGTTCGAGAAGCGCTTGAGGATCGGAAACAACGACTTCACCTGCGAAAGGGGCTGCGTCCGTACACCTTCGGTCGGCGCGGAGTTGATGGCGACCGCAGCCGCGCCGAGCCCGCGGTCGACCAGCAGCTGCGTGAGCACGCCACCGAAGGAATGCCCCATGATGATCGGCGGCGACGGCAGTTCGCGGATGATCCCGGCGAGGTGCTCGACCGTCGCGGGTACCGTCAGATCCGCGATCACGTCTGAGTTCTCCCTCAGGGACTCGACTTCCACCTCGAAGCCGGGGTAGGCCGGGGCGATGACCCGATACCCCTTGTCTTGGTAGTAGGTGATCCAGTCTTCCCAGGACCGGGGCGTCACCCACAGGCCGTGGACGAGGACGATGGTGTCGGGCGGCGGTGTGGTCATGTGCAGTCTCCGATTGTCAGGGCCCGGCGTGGGCTCAGGGGGCGGTGTAGGTGTCGAGGAAGGCGAGCAGATCGTCGTTGAGCTCGCCCCTGTGCGTGTCGGTGATCCCGTGGGGTGCACCGGGGTAGACCTTCAGCTCGGCGCCGTAGACCAGTTCGGCGGACGCCTTGCCGCCCACCTCGAACGGCACCACCTGGTCGTCGTCGCCGTGGATGACGAGGGTGGGGACGTCCACGCGTGCGAGGTCGCTCCGGAAGTCGGTGGCCGAGAACGCGGCGGTGCTTTCGTAGGTGTTGTGTGCGCCCGCCTGCGGGCCCTGTCGCCAGAAGGCATCGCGCATGCCCCGCGACGCATTCTGGCCGTCCCGGTTGTTGCCGAAGAAGGGCCCGTCGGCGAGATCGCGATAGGCCTGCGAGCGATCGGCGGTGGGTGCCGACCGGATGCCGTCGAACACCTCGATCGGGACCCCACCGGGGTTGTCGTCGGTCTGGAGCATGAACGGGGGTACCGCGGAGACCAACACGAGTTGCGCCACGCGATCGGTACCGTGCCGCCCGATGTACCGGGTGACCTCATCGCCACCCGTGGAGAACCCGACGAGCGTGAGCTCCTGCAGATCGAGATGCCGGATCAGCTCCGCGAGATCGTCGGCATACGTGTCCATCTCGTTGCCCGACCACGTCTGCGACGAACGGCCGTGTCCGCGACGGTCGTGCGCGATCGCCCGATACCCGTTGTGCGCCAGGAAGAGCTGCTGAGCTTCCCAGCTGTCGGCGTTGAGCGGCCACCCGTGGCTGAGCACGACCGGACGTCCGTCGCCCCAGTCCTTGTAATAGATCTCGGTTCCGTCGAGCGTGGTGACGTAGGGCATGGGTCCTCCGGTGTCGATGTGGGATCACCGTAGGAGGAAACCGGATCGCCGATCGTGTCGAGGCTGCACGGTTCTGTGCTGTCCGTGACGCGGACCGGTTGTGAAGGCGGTAATGGCTCGGCGCCGTGTGCCCGCGCAACGTCTCTCAGTGTGGGGCGAGCGAGCTCCGCAGACTCCGCCGGACCGCGGCCCGGACGTCGGCGTCCGGGTCGTCGGCGGCGCCCTCGAGGATCCGCCGGACCTCCGGATCGTCGCTCCACTCCGCGAGGGTGAGTGCGGCCGCCCGCCGGACGTCGTTGTGGACATCTGCGATCGCCTTCTCCAGCGCCGAGACCGTCGCCTCGTCGCGCGCGATCGCGAGCCCCCGCGCCGCACCGACGCGCACCTGCCATGCGGTCTCGCGTAACGCACGGACGAGGACCGGGCCGTCGACAGCGCCGTCACCCACGACCGCCATCGCGGAGAAGGCCGCGGCCCGGACGAGGGGATCGCGGTCGGCTCCGAGTGTCCGCACGACCTCCACACCACCGCCGTCGACCGTCGCGAGCCCGTCGGCCACCGCGATCCGGACCTCACGATCGGGATCCGTTGCCAGGCCGGCGATCAGCTCGGACTCGTCCCGTGACACCAGCGCGCGGATGGCCTCGATCCGGACGCGGTGGTCGGAATCCTCTGTGGCGGAAGCGAACAGGTCGACCCGATCGGCGCGCACGGCCCGCAGCAGGTCGACGACGGTCGCACGCACGACCGGGTCCGGGGACTCGGCGTGATTGGCGAGCGCGGACACGAACTCCGCGGTCGGATCGATGATCTCCACGAGTTCCCGCAGCCCCTGCGTCGCCGCTCCGCGGACCGGTGCCGCGGCGTCGGCCAACGCCCGGACCACGGCCATCTCGAACCCGTCCGGGGTGTTCTCGGTCAGCACCGCGATCGCGGTCCGGCGGACCGTCGGATCCGGGTCTGCCAGATAGCCGGCGAGATCGGCGGCGTGGGTCACCGCGGTTCCGAGCAGTTCGACGATCCTCGGTGACGCCGTTGCCGTGGACTCGTCCTTCCTCGTGGTCTCGCGCACCGGGCTCTCGACACCGCGGTAGCCCGGGCCCGTCCACAGGACAGGTTGCTCGATCGCGATCACCGTCCGGTCGGCCGGCGGGATGTGGTCCAGCCCCTCGACATAGACCAGGAAGGGTTCGACCGGCCGACCGAGGAACTCCATCGTGCCGTCGGCGGCCTTGCGGACGTTCAGGTGGTAGCCCCACTCGTCGTCCCGGCGCTCGGGCAGATCGGCACGCTCGTGATAGAGACCCCAACGACTCTCTGTGCGCGTCAACGAGCTCCGGGCCGCCAGTTCGGCGCAGTCGCGGATGAACGACACCTCCGCACACCGCATCAGTTCGTGCGGGGTCCGCCCGCCCATCTGCTCGATCTCCGAGCGCATGCGCTCGAAGGTCTCGATGGCGATGGCGAGCTTGTTCGACGTCTTCGGCGGCGCCACATAGTCGTTGACGAATCGGCGCAGCTTGTACTCCACCTGTGGCTGGGGTGGGCCGTCGGGGTGGGTCAGCGGTCGGTAGATCAGCTCGTGGGCGGCGCGCAGCTGGTCCATCGGCAGTTCCGCGGGCGCGGCCAGGTCGCGGGCGGTGTCGCTGGCGTGCTGACCGGTGAGCTCCCCGTAGACGAATGCGCCGATCATGTAGTTGTGCGGCACGCACGCGAGGTCGCCGGCCGCATACAGGCCGTCGACGGTGGTGCGTCCGTGCTCGTCGACCCAGACGCCGGAAGCGGAATGTCCACTGCACAGACCGATCTCGGAGATGTGCATCTCGATGTCGTGGGTCCGGTAGTCGTGTCCCCGGTTGCTGTGGAACGTTCCCCGCGTGGGTCGTTCGGTGGTGTGCAGGATCGACTCGAGCGAATCCAGCGTCTCGTCGGGAAGGTGACTGACCTTGAGATAGATCGGGCCGCGCGCCGACTCGATCTCGGACTTCACCTCCGCCATCATGTCGCCCGACCAGTAGTCGGAATCGACGAACCGCTCGCCGTCGGCGTTCACCTGATACCCGCCGAACGGGTTCGCCACATACGCACACGCGGGGCCGTTGTAGTCCTTGATCAGCGGGTTGATCTGGAAGCACTCGATGCCGCTGAGCTCCGCGCCCGCGTGGTAGGCCATCGAGTAACCGTCGCCGACGTTCGTCGGGTTCTCGTAGGTGCCGTAGAGGTATCCGGAGGCGGGCAGGCCCAGGCGACCGCACGGGCCGGTGGCGAGAATGACCGTCTTGGCTCCGATCTCGACGAACTCGCCGGTGCGCGTGTGCAACGCGGCCGCACCCACCGCGCGCCCGCCCGCGGTCAGGACCCGGACGGGCATCAGCCGGTTCTCGATCGTGATCTTCTCGCGCATGTCCCGCTTGCGCAGGACGCGGTACAGCGCCTTCTTCACGTCTTTGCCCTCGGGCATCGGCAGGACGTACGACCCCGACCGGTGCACCCGGCGGACCGCGTACTCGCCGTACTCGTCCTTCTCGAACTTCACGCCGTAGCGTTCCAGACGACCGATCATTGCAAAGCCGCGAGTCGCTGTCTGATACACCGTCTTCTGGTTCACGATGCCGTCATTGGCTCGAGTGATCTCGGCGACGTAACTCTCGGGGGTGGCCTTGCCGGGGATGACCGCGTTGTTCACCCCGTCCATCCCCATGGCGAGGGCCCCGGAGTGGCGGACATGCGCCTTGTCGAGCAGCAAGACCGACGCGCCGTTCTCGGCGGCGGTGAGAGCGGCCATCGTCCCGGCTGTCCCGCCGCCGATGACCAGCACGTCACAGTCGAGCCGACTCCGGTCGGCGATGTCTGGGATATCCACTGCCGGTTCACTTCTCCAATGCATCGAGGATGGTGCGGCGAAGCCGCCGGGTGGCGTCGTCCCCGCGGCGTTCCGGGTCGCGAGGGTGCGGGACGTCGACGGTGGCGCGGACGGTCTCGCCCGCACGGCCCAGTACGACGACCCGGTCGCCCAACAGCAGCGCCTCGTCGACGTCGTGGGTCACGAAGACCACGGTCGACGGGTGCGCCGACAGGGTCTGCAGCAGCAACCGCTGCATGGCGGTCCGTGTCTGCGCGTCGAGCGCCCCGAAGGGTTCGTCCATCAGAACCGCTCTCGGCGACCCGGCGAGGCCACGGGCGAGCTGCACGCGCTGACGCATGCCGCCGGACAACGACTTCGGCAGGTGGTCGGCGAAGCCGTCCAGGCCGATCTCGGTGATCCACTGCTCGGCCTGATCCCGGCGGTGTCGCCGCGGGACGCCGCGTAATGTCAGCGCCAGCAGTATGTTTCCGCGTACCGTCCGCCAGGGGTGCAGCGCATCGTCCTGGAACACCATGGCCCGATCCCGCGACGTGGTGACGACCGGGTCGCCGTCTGCGAGGATTCGACCGCCTCGGACCGGCAGGAGACCCGCGATGGCGCGGAGGATCGTGGACTTCCCGCACCCGGACGGTCCCGTCAGGACGACGATCTCGCCGGCGCCGACGACGAGGTCGAAACCGTCGATCACCGTCGAGTCCCCGTAACCGATCCGGATGTCCTCGAGATCGAGTCGCATCGCGGCGACCGAGTCCGCCGTCAATGCCGTTGTCGTGGGGGGCATCGTCGCTCCTGCCGTCGTCGGGGTCATCGTTGCTCCTGCCCTCGCGGCAGCCAGCGGGTGACCCGCCGACCGATCACCTCGATCAGCCCCGACGTCAGTGCGCCGAGCACGCCGATGGTCAGCATGCCGACGAACACCTGCGGGTAGTCGACCACCGTGTACGCCTGCCACGTCCGGTATCCGACCCCGAGCCGGCCGGAGATCATCTCGGCGGAGATGAGGCAGATCCAGGCGACGCCGACCCCGACCGACAGCCCGCTGAACACACCCGGCGCGATGCCGGGCAGGATCACCCGGAGGACGACGTCTCGACGGGTGCCGCCCATCGTCCGCACCGAGTCCTCCCAGATCGTGGGCAGCGCCCGGACGGCATGGCGGGTCGCAACGAGGATGGGGAAGAACGCCGCGGCGAAGGTGATGAAGACCATGCCGGCCTCGTCGGTCGGCAACACCAGGATCGCGACCGGTACCAGGGCGATCGCTGGGATCGGACGGAGCACCTCGGTGAGGGTGCCGACCGTGAGTCGCGCTGTCCCGGAGCGGCCGAGGGCGATTCCCACCGGGATGCCGACGCAGACCGCCAGCGCGAATCCCGTACCGATCCGGATCAGCGACTGGCCGAGATCCAGGTAGTACTGCTCGGTGCCGAGAGCTGCCCAGAACGCATGGCCGACGTCGGTGAGCGAGGGAATGGTGTCGAACCTGGCCCACAGAACCACATCGTGCGTGGTCAGCAGCTGCCAGACGACACCGGCCACCACCAGGACCAGTATCCGGACTCCCCAGTGCCAGTATCGGTTCGACCCGTCCGGGGTCCGGGCCGGCACCGAATCGGTGGCCGTGTCGTCGACGGCGACCGATCCGATCGTCGCGGTGGTCATGACACGACTCCGGCAAGTGCCTGCTCGTACGTCACGTCGACGGCACCGGGATGCGTCGCGCGGTACTGTCGCGCGCTGTCGGTCGTGGTGAACGCGACGTACCGGTCACCCTCCCGCAGCCACACCGCCTTGTCGGCGAACCAGCGGGTCCCGAGCTGCGGGTCCGAGATGTAGGCGGCCCGGACTTCCTGCCCTTGTCGTCGAGCCTGTGCGACCCCGCGCAGCAAGCAGGTCGGATCAGCGGCGGGCTGGGTCCGCTCCTGTCCGCGCAACCAGATCTCACCGGCGGTCGCCGGGTCGACCGCGACCCCGCAGACCGGGTCGTCACCACGAGTGACGGAAGCATTGCCGCTGCGGCTCAGGGCTTCCGAGTAGTCGACGCCGGCCGCGGCGAAGGTCTCCTGCAGCGGCCCCGGATCGACGAAGGTGTCCAGGTCGATCTCGTGGGGGAAGCTGCCGATGGACTTCAGGTAGGGGACGTCGTTGCGCAGCGCCTCGACGAGGCCCGACTTGATGGCCGGATTGAAGTCCGTTCCGCCCGGGCCGTTGTAGAGGTAGACGACCTCGGCCGGGAGACCGCTGTTCTCCGCGACGAGTTCGGCGGCGGCGAGCGGGTCGCGGGTCAGGGACTCGGTCGAATCGAGCTGCGCGCGCAGGAAGGCCTGGACCACGTCCGGGTTCTCCTGCGCGTAGGCAGATCTCGCGACGACGCCGTGCAGGGTCGGAACCCCGAGCTGGGCTCCGTCATAGAGCAACCGAGCCTTGTCCTGGAAGACCAGGAGTCCGGGCCAGGCCACGAACTGGGCCAGGGCATCCGCCTTGCCCGACTCGAGCGCCGACGCGCCCACCTGCGGCTGTTGGTTCTGCACCTGCACCCCGGTGGTGGGGTCGATCCCAACGCGGTCGAGGGCCTGCACGAGCGTCCCGTGACCGGCCGATCCGACGCTGGCCGAGATTGACTTCCCGCGTAGATCGGCGATCGTCGTGGCCGGTGAATTCTGCGGGACCACAACCATGTTCAGCGAACCCCGCGGGCTGGATCCCGTGACCGACAGCATCTCGGTGCGGGTCTTCTCCTCGGCACCGGCACGGGATCCGTTGATCAGCAACGGATAGTCACCCATCGACCCGATGTCGATCTTGCCCGCGATCATCCCGGTCGTGATCGGCGCGCCGGTGTCGAAGTCCTGCCACTCGACCGTGTACTCCTGGCCGGTCC
Source organism: Gordonia sp. UCD-TK1 (assembly GCF_001691435.1). Lineage (NCBI taxonomy): Bacteria > Bacillati > Actinomycetota > Actinomycetes > Mycobacteriales > Gordoniaceae > Gordonia > Gordonia sp. UCD-TK1. Next base: position 15,199 of record NZ_LZMP01000023.1, read on the forward strand.
GCTCGGTGACCGCGGCGAGCCGCTTCTCGAACTGACCTTCCGCGCGTAGCAGGGTCCCGGCGGTCACCGTGTTGATCGTCTTCGACTGATAACCGACGACGACCCGGATGGCGTCGGTGTCACCGGTGTCCTCCAGCGAGCAGGCGGCACTGCCGAGGGCGACGGCGAGCGTGACGGTGATCGCCGCCAGTTGTCGGGATCGGAGACGTGTTCTCATCGGACGTCCTTTGGGCTGGGACCATGGGCATGGGTGATCGCCGCCGGTTGCGTTGCAGTACCGGCGTTGTGGGGCAGGAGATTTCAGCGGAGCAGATAGGGCATGTTGACGGTGACCGCACCCGTCGGGCATCGGACCGCGCACGGCCCGCAGTACCAACACTCGTCGACATGCATGAAGGCCTTGCCCGATTCCGGGTTGATCGCCAGCGAGTCGAGAGGACAGACCTCGACGCAGAGGGTGCAGCCCTCGATGCACAGCGATTCGTCGATGGTGACCGGCACGTCGACCCGGTTGTTGACCTGACTCATGAGCCGGCCGCCTCGCGTCGGGCGGTGCTCCGCAGACAGACTCGGTCACTGCGCATCCGGATGTACTCGAGATCGACGGGGCGGCTCTCGTGCGCGAGATGGGTCAGTCGTTCGAGCAGCAGCAGCGAGGTACCCGAACCGATCTCGAGATGCGCCGCCGAATGCGGGTCGGCGTCGACGGCCTCCACCGTCATCGTCGCGTGTCCGAGGGGGCCGTCGGCGATCTGCTCGAGAAGCGTGAACACGTCGTTGTTCTCGAGGTCGTGCTCGAGCAGGGGGATGCCGAGGTCCGGCACGAGATACGTGATGTCCAGGCTGATCGGCTCGTCGTCGAGGTAGCGCAGCCGTTCGATGTAGACGGCCTGCGCGTCGGCGAGTTGCAGCCGTCTCGCGACGGCGCGGGGGGCATCGACGAGGGTGGCGATCTTGACCGTGTTGCGCACCTCGCCGTGCATGCGGAATGTCTCTTTCAGTCCCTGCAGTGCATCGAGTCCATGATCGAGTTTGCGAGCCACGACATGGGTGCCGACCCGGGGCGCGCGCTCGATCAGTCGTTCCTCGGTGAGGATCGCGAGTGCATCGCGGATGGTGTTGCGGGAGACGTTGAAGTCGGCGATGAGGGTGCGTTCGTCGAGCGAATCGGCGAGGTCGCCGTCGTGGATCTGTCGCCGGAGCACGTCGGCGACCATACGGGCGTTGTCCGCCCGGAGCCGTCCGGCTGCTGTGGTCCTGAGCTGCATGAATGGCACGATAACGCGATCGGGCCGACCCCGGAATGCCTGTGGGCGGCGCTGCTCGCGGCCCGGGGCGAATGCGCCACCGGCGGTACGCCGTGACCTGCGGCCCGCGCTCGGCCGCAGGTCATTGCGCCACCCTCGTCGGCCTCGGTCCGATTAGAATCACCGCGCTCACAATGCGGGGACGGACACCCGGGGGTCAGCGCGGTTGCGTCGCGTCGACCGCTCGGAGCACCATCCGCGAGACCGCGTCGGGGCGAGAGACCAGTGAGGCGTGCGAGGCGTTGACCTCCGCGGTGCGCCCGGGTGCGGCTCGTCCGGCCAGGAATCGCTGCAGCGCCGGTGGGATCACCCGATCCTGCTGCGAGACGAGGTACCAGCTGGGCACCCGTGCCCACGACGGCGGTCCGGACGGTTCCAGGTTGGCGCGGAGCGCGGCGGATTTCTGGTGGGCGAACATGTCGGCGGCGACCGCGGGCGACACGTCCTGCGCGAAGATCTCCCGGAAGTACGGGCGCGCGATGTAACCGTCGACGTTGCGTCCGGCCACGCCGGTCGGGTCGTTCTCGACCACCGTCAGCTGCAGGGCCGGCGGAAGGAGCCGGCTACCGGGATAGGTGATCGGGTTCAGCAGCCCCTGGACGAACTCGCCCGTGGTGCATCGGGTGTTCCGACCACTCGCCGGCGATGACCACTACTCTTGCCCTCATGACCAAGCGAACCGAACCGGACGCCGAGATCGACATCAAACCGCGTAGTCGCGACGTCACGGACGGCTTGGAGAAGACCGCGGCCCGCGGCATGCTCCGCGCGGTGGGCATGGGCGACGACGACTGGGTGAAACCGCAGATCGGCGTCGGGTCGTCGTGGAACGAGATCACGCCCTGCAACCTGTCGCTCGACCGGCTGGCCAAGGCGGTCAAAGAAGGCGTGCACGAGGGCGGCGGGTACCCGCTCGAGTTCGGCACCATCTCGGTCTCCGACGGCATCTCGATGGGTCACGAGGGCATGCACTTCTCGCTGGTGTCCCGCGAGGTGATCGCCGACAGCGTCGAAACCGTCATGAGCGCCGAGCGCCTGGACGGTTCGGTCCTGCTGGCCGGTTGCGACAAGTCCCTGCCCGGCATGCTGATGGCCGCGGCCCGACTCGACCTCGCGTCGGTGTTCCTCTACGCCGGGTCGACACTGCCCGGATACGCGACGCTGTCGGACGGCAAAGAGCGTCAGGTGACCATCATCGACGCCTTCGAGGCGGTCGGGGCGTGCTCGCGCGGACTTATGAGCCGGGAGGACGTCGACACCATCGAGCGCGCGATCTGCCCGGGTGAGGGTGCGTGCGGCGGCATGTACACCGCCAACACGATGGCCAGCGCGGCCGAGGCACTGGGGATGTCCATCCCGGGCAGTGCCGCACCCCCGGCCCCGGACAAGCGTCGCGACCAGTTCGCCCGCCAGAGCGGGGTCGCCGTCGTCGAGATGCTGCGCCGCGGGATCACCGCGCGCGACATCATGACCCGCGAGGCCTTCGAGAACGCGATCGCCGTGGTGATGGCGTTCGGCGGCTCGACCAATGCGGTGCTCCACCTCCTCGCCATCGCCAACGAGGCCGAGGTCGAACTGTCGCTCGACGACTTCATCAGCGTCGGCAGCCGGGTTCCGCACCTGGCCGACGTCAAGCCGTTCGGCCGGCACGTGATGACCGACGTCGATCGCATCGGCGGTGTGCCGGTGGTGATGAAGGCACTCCTCGACGCGGGCCTCCTGCACGGCGACTGCCTGACGGTGACCGGATCGACGGTCGCCGAGAACCTGGCGCACATCGCGCCGCCGGACCCGGACGGCCAGGTCCTGCGGGCCACGAAGTCGCCCATCCATCCCACCGGCGGCATCACCATCCTCAAGGGATCGCTGGCCCCGGAGGGCGCGGTGGTGAAGTCCGCAGGCTTCGACTCCGATGTGTTCGAGGGCACGGCACGGGTTTTCGACCGCGAACGCGCCGCGATGGACGCGCTCGAGGACGGCACGATCACCGCCGGGGACGTCGTCGTCATCCGGTACGAAGGCCCGAAGGGCGGACCGGGCATGCGGGAGATGCTCGCGATCACCGGCGCCATCAAGGGCGCGGGTCTCGGCAAGGACGTGCTCCTGATGACCGACGGCCGGTTCTCCGGCGGCACCACCGGTCTGTGCGTGGGTCACATCGCGCCGGAGGCCGTCGACGGCGGACCGATCGCTCTGGTCCGCGACGGCGACCGGATTCGGCTCGACGTCGGCCGCGGTCTCCTCGACCTCCTCGTCGACGACGACGAACTCGCTTCGCGCGCACAGGAGTTCACTCCCCTGCCCCCGCGGTACACGCGCGGCGTGCTGGCGAAGTACTCCAAGCTCGTCACCTCGGCGTCGCAAGGGGCGGTCTGCCGCTGAGCGCGGTACCGGTCCCGCTGGACCCCTTGAACCCCGGTGCCGGCGTCAGGTTGCGGTTTGTCCCGGATTGCGGGACAAATCGCAACCGGATCTCCGGTGACCGCCGTCGAATGCGCCTACAGTCTCTGGCATGGCCAAAGACCGTGGCACCCCGAAACCCACCACTGGGAAATCGTCCGCGCTGTCGAAGGTGTCTCTGCCGCAATGGATTGCGCTTGGACTGACCGTTCTCGCGGTGGTCTTCATCGTGCAGAACCGGACCACGGTGCGCATCGACCTGTTCTGGGTGAGTGTCGAGTCCCCGCTGTGGTTCATCCTGGCCGTGGTCTTTCTCGTCGGATGGGTCGTCGGCGTACTCGCCGCGCGCGGACGTTACCGGCAGCGCCGTCCGCACTGAGTTCGACGCCGCTTCGTCGGCGAAACCCGCGCGGTCTCACGACGATCGCCCGGGCGGCAGCTCCTTTCGCGGGATGAGGTGGCCGAGCAGCCACTCGTAGATCGCGTCGTCGTTCAGCAGGGTGAAATGGTGTGCGTTGCCGATGTGGAACCCCTCCTGGAACTTCAGCCCGCGACGCTGCCGCGTGTGCTGCCCGCGCCCACTCGGCGCGAGCACCAGGCCGTCACCCAGCAGACGCCCGACCGGGTGGTCGGGGTCGCGGGTGATCGTCGCGGTGACGAAGAGATGGCGAGCGCCCGCCAGCAGCGGCACGTCGGCGCCGGGCGGCTGCGACCACGCGTCCGGGTCGTGACCTATCCAGTCGTCGTCGGTCAGGCTGCCGTGGAACAGGTCCCGCACCCCGGCACTCCGACGACGCAACAATGAGCCGATCGGGCGGGTGACCGGCGTCCGGTTCAGCGCATTCGTGGCCAGGTGGACACCGCGGGCGAGTGGAGCCCCGAGGTGCGGCGTGCCGAGGCACACTGTCTCCGACACCAGGCCCGTCCAGTAGTCGCCGCGCTGATCGGCTGCGTGGCAAGCACTTCGGACGACCAGCCCACCCATCGAATGGCCGATGAGGGTCAGTCGTGTCACCGGCGTCGGCCAGAGCAGGACGAGTGCGTCGAGAAGGTCGGCGAGGGCGCGGCCGTTCTCGCTGATGTGGCGACCGGTGTTGTAGCGGACCTGGACCTCGGTGGCGCCGATGTCGTCGGTCAGCCGCTCGCCGTATGTGGGTTGCTCACCTAGAGACCACGCGAACTCCGACTCCATCAGGCCGTGCAGGAACACGACGACGTGTCCACCCGCGTCGGGGAAGCCATCGCGGAGCGACTCGGCGTCGAGGGAGACCGGCCAGCCGTCGACGCGGATCGACATGTCGGCCGTGAGGGGCGAGTGCACGGTGTCCAGTTCATCGCCGATGAGACCGTTGAGAATGCCGAGGAGCACCGCGCCTCGAGTAGTATGCGAGGGCGCGCGGCCCTCCGACCAGGGCACATGGTCCGCAGCCGACCGGCCGGCGTCGAGGGCAGCGGTGATCGAGTTGTACGTCCCCTCGCTGACGGCGTCATGCACCATCCGCGCGGTGTCGACGGAACTCCCCAGGACAGGCCGGAGCATCCGGAAGACGCCCCCGGCGATGACGCGGTGCATCGCTCCGACGCCGCGCGTCGCAGCGCCGGCCTCGTACAGCCCGAGGTCGGTGAGCGCCCGCAGCTCGGACTCACGCGTGGTCGTGGCGGTCATGCCCCGAGTGTACAGATGTGCACTCAATCTGGGCGGAGCGGAAGTCACGACCGCCACCCGTCAGATCAGGTTGCGCCTTGTCCCGGCTACCGGGACAAAACGCAAGGGGATCTCAGGCGGCCCGGCGTCGCGCCCGGAACACCACGTCGTGGGTGTGGTGGCCGCCTCCCGCGGCCTTGCCGCGTTCCCGCGTCTCGTCGGTGACGATTTCCCAACCGTCGCCGAGCAAGGCCACGAAGTCCTTGGGCTGCACATAGGCATCCGGGTTGAAGCCATGTGCACGCACACCCTCGGGGGCGTGTGCCACGACGAGCAGGGACCCGCCGGGGCCGACGGCATCGACCAGCCGGCGGGCCGCGTCGACATTCTCCTTCGGGATCGGGAAGTAATGCATGGTCACAAGGTCGACGTCGGTCGCCGGCACGTCCTCGGCGATCACGTCGGCACGCAACCACGTGATCGACGGCCGCGGGTCGATCTCACGAGCCCGATCCACCGCGACCTGCGAGATGTCGAGGGCCGTGACCTGCCATCCGCGGTCGGCGAGCCATCGGGCGTCGGCCCCCTCGCCCGACCCGACGTCGAGCGCGGTGCCCGGCTCGATGTCCGACACCTCGGCGACGAGCGCAGGGTTGACGTCGGAGGTCCACAAACGGTCCGCGCTGCGGTACCGCTCGTCCCAGCCTTCGGCGGTTCCCGGATCGTTGCTCCCCCGGGACTCGGTGGCGGCCTCGGGGCGGTGGCTGTTCTCGGTGGTCATGTCTTCGACTGTGGCACGCACCGTCGTGAGCGGCAAGGACGGTTGCCGATCCGGCAAGAAGTGATGGTGGAGCGGAGACCCCGGGTCAGTGCACCACGCCCGCGATCCGCCGGATGGCCTCGGTCAGCACGTCGGCGGAGCAGGCGGCGTTGAGTCGAACGAAACCGGCACCCGGATTCCCGAAGGCGTGTCCGTAATGCAGGGCGACGCGGGCTTTGTCGAGAATGACGAGCCCGGGGTCGTCGCCCAGCCCGGTCTCGCGGAAGTCGAGCCAGGCGAGATACGACGCCTCCGGCCGCGTGTACCGAACCGTCGGAAGATGCTGCGCGAGCAGCTGTTCGAGGAGATCGAAGCTCTCCCCGATGACCTCGAGGGTGGCGTCGAGCCACTCGTCACCGTGCGCCAATGCCGCTTCGGCCGCAGCGCGGCCCAGAATGATGCTCGTGCGATAGCGCACCTCGTCGGGTTGCCGCGCGATCAGAGCCCGGCCCCGATCCGACGCGACAACCGTGAGCGCGCACTTGGCACCGGCGAGATTGAAGGCCTTGCTCGCCGAATGTGCGGCCACGCCGACGTCGCGCGCCGTGTCGCTCACCGCGAGGAACGGGACGAACTCCACGCCGGGGTGGACCAGCGGCGCATGGATCTCGTCACTGACAACGGTCGCCCGCGGCCAAGTCGGCCAGTCGCGCGAGGTCGGTGGCGTCGTGGACGAGACCGAGCGGATTGTGCGGGTGACACAGTAAAACCGCGCGGGCCCCGGCGGCGAGGGCGCGTTCGATGCCCGCCAGATCCATCCGCCAGGTCGTCGACGACGACCCGCGTTCCTCGAGAAGGGGCACCTCGACGACGCGACCTCCGGCCTCCGGGATGAGTTCGAAGAACGGCGGATAGACCGGGGGCATCAGCACGACACCGTCGCCGGGACTGATCGCGACACGCAGACTCTCGACGATGACGACGCTCACGTCGGTCGTCGAGTTGACGTCAGCCGGATCCACCCGCCACCCCCACCGACGGTCGGCGAACCCGGCGAAGGCCTCCCCTGCCGAACCCGAGGTCGCCGCGTAACCGATGTCGGACGCACGTACCCGGTCGATGATGGCGTCGGCGACCACCGGTGCGAGCGGATAGTCCATCTCCGCGATGAACAGCGGTAGTACGTCGTCGGGGTGCGTGTTCCACTTCGCGCTGGTACGACGGCGTAGTTCGTCGAGCGGCGGCGCGACCGGTCTGATGCTCACCGCTACTTCGTACCGCCGATGCCAACGCCGCACCACCACTGCGCGGCCACCATGTCCGTCGACGATTCCGCCGTCAGCGGGCAGACTGGTCGGCATGGCCTCCCCCATTCGCATCGGTGTCCAGATCCAGCCCCAGCACGCACCCGAGTACTCGCTGATCCGTGACGCGGTCCGCCGCGCCGAGGACACGGGCGTCGACATCGCGTTCAACTGGGATCACTTCTATCCGCTGTACGGCGCCCCCGAGGGCGAACACTTCGAATGCTGGACGATGCTCGGCGCCTGGGCCGAGCAGACCTCCCGGGTGGAGATCGGCGCGCTCGTGACCTGCAACTCTTACCGGAATCCGGAGTTACTCGCCGACATGGCCCGCACCGTCGACCACATCAGCAACGGCCGTCTGATCCTGGGCGTCGGGGCCGGCTGGTTCCAGAAGGACTACGACGAGTACGGGTACGACTTCGGCACCGTCGGTTCCCGGTTGAACGATTTCGGTGCCGCCCTCCCGCGGATCAAGTCGCGGCTGGCCAAGCTGAATCCGGCTCCCACCCGCGACATCCCGATCCTCATCGGCGGCAGCGGCGAGAAGAAGACGCTGCGCTACATCGCCGAGCACGGCGACGTCTGGCACGGCTTCAACGACGTCGAGCAGTACCGGCACAAGTCCAAGGTGCTGGCCGAGCACTGCGCCGCCGTGGGTCGCGATCCCGAGACCATCGAGCGGTCGTCGGGCGTGCAGTTCGACGGGGACACCGACGCGCTGCTGCGCGATGCCGATGCGCTCGCCGACGAGGGCGTCACGCTGCTGACCGTCGGCGTCACCGGCCCCGACTACGACCTCACCGCACTCGAGGCGCTGTGTCGGTGGCGCGACTCGCGGAACTGACCGCGTAGCACCCGGGCGCACCCGCGCCCGGGTGCCGACACTCCCCCGAAGGCGTCGACGACACCGCACGCCCGCACGGCTAGGTTTGTGATCATGCATCGAGTGCCGGCACTTCGGGAACTGCTGACACGCGCGGCTTCGGCGGTCGCGCTGACGGGACTGCTGGGCGTCCTCATGGCCCTGGCGTCCCCCGGCGCGGCGTCGGCGGAGCCGCCCACCCGGCTGCCGAACTACGTCGTCGACTCCGCCGACGCGATCTCCCCGGCGCAACGCACCGAGCTAGAGACCGCGATCGACTCGCTCTACAACGCCCACGCGGTCCAGATGTGGGTCGTGTACGTCCGCGATTTCGACGGTCTGACCAGCGAGGAATGGGCGGATCGCACCGCCGCCGCCAGCGAGCTGGGTGACCATGACGCCCTGCTCGCCGTCGCCACCGAGGACCGGGCGTATCGGTTCTTCGCACCCGACAGCGTGGGCGGCCTCGATCAATCGACACTCGAAGAAGTCGCGAACGACGACGTCGTCCCGCAGTTGCGCGACGAGAACTGGGCAGGTGCGGGCCTGGCGGCGGTCAACGGACTCTCCGGCGCACTAGATCCGAACCACACCGGCCTCATCGCAGCCGGCGTCGCCGGCGGCGTGGCCGTCCTCGGCGGCGGCGGCGCGTACCTCTACTCCCGACGCCGCAGGCAGCGTCGTATCGACGACAGCGTCGAGACCCTGCGCGAGCAGGAACTGACCGTCGACCAGTTGGCCGCGCAACCCGTCGAGGTGCTCGACCCGTGGTCGCGTGAGGTGCTCACCGACCTCGACAACGCCATCCGTACCAGCAAGGAGGAGCTGCAGCTGGCGGTCGGCGAGTTCGGTGAGGCCGAGACGGCTCCGTTCACCGACACCGTGCGGCACGCCGAGCAGGCGCTCGGACGGGCGTTCGCGCTGCGCCAGCGTCTCGATGACAACGTTCCCGAGACCGACGACGAACGACGCTCGATGCTCGTCCAGATCATCACCACCTGCACCGAGATCGACAGCACACTGGACGACCACGTCGAGAACTTCGACGCGATGCGCAACCTCCTCATCAATGCGGACTCGCGATTCGACGCCATCACCCAGCAACTCATCGGTCTACGCGCCCGTCTGGAGACGGCGTCGCAGCAGCTGACCGAGCTCATCGGCAAGCACGGCGAGGCCACGTTGACCTCCATCCTCGACAACGTCGATCTCGCCCGAGCCCAGATCGACTTCGCCGAGGCGACCGCGGATCAGGGGCGCGCCGCCATCGCCGCACCGGTGGGTCAGCAGGGACCGGCCGTCGCTGCGATCAGGTCGGCCGAGGGATCGATCGAGCAGGCGACCACGCTGCTCGACGCCATCGATCACGCAGATGCGAACATCGCCGTCGCCCGCTCGCGAATGCCGGCGCTCATCGCCGAGGTGGACGACGAACTGGCCGAGGCCAACGCCCTGGCACAGACCGGCGGGACCTCGCTGGTGACTGCGATCGAGGTCGCGAGCGCCGCGGTCGCCAATGCCCGCAGCAACTTCGACGCCGATCCGCTGGGTACCTTCACGGCGCTCGTCGACGCCGATGCCGATCTCGACGACGCACTCGCCGCGGCCCGGGACGCCGCGGCCGAGCGCATCCGTCGAGCACAGGTCCTCACCGCGGCACTCGAATCGGCGGAGGCCAAGGTGACGGCGGCGGCCGACTTCATCGGCACCCGGCGGGGGGCCGTGCAGTCCACGGCACGTACCCGACTGGCGGAGGCGCAGCGCCTTCTGCAGTCCGCGATGGACGCCGCAGCCACCGATGCCCCGGTGGCGACCGCGACCGCACGTCGCGCCGGTTCCCTGGCCAACCAGGCGCTCATGGCTGCTCAGACCGACGTCGTCGACTGGCAGTCGCAACAGCGACATCCGGGCGGCTCGTCCACCGCCGGTGCGGTCCTCGGCGGAATCCTCGTCGACAGCTTTCTACGCGGCACCGTCGCGGGACGCGGGGGCGGCTTCGGTGGCGGCGGTTTCGGCGGGGGTTTCGGCGGGGGCGGTTTCGGAAGCGGCGGACGCAGCCCCGGTTCCTTCGGCGGCTCCGGGTCCTCGGGCCGGATCGGAACCGGCGGGCGCTTTTAGGCCCCGGCGCCGGGAGCGCAGCGAGCGGGCCGGATCAGCACGGCCGCGTGATGTTCCACGTGGAACCAACAGGGGTGTTGGGCTGCCGTTAACGCTCGGGTAGCCATCGGTTCGTTTCATCCTCCTAACGTGCTCCTCGTCGTGCGCCGGCCCCGTGGCGCGACCATGTTTTCAGAGGAGCCCGTGTGCGTATTCCGTTGCAGCTGTTCATGTCCACCGGTGAGGATGCCGGACGTTCGTCCCGCGCCAACGTGACCTGCCGCTACAAGTGCGGCGACGCGTGCCGCCACGATCCCGGGAACACCAGCGACAACAACTACTTCCGGGACGTCGTCCGCACCGCGGTCTCGCGTCGAAGCGTTCTCAAGACCTCGGCCGGTGCAGCGGTGGCCGTCGGTGCGACCTCGCTCCTCGCGGCGTGCGGTGATTCCGGGTCGTCAGGGTCGGCCTCGTCGTCCAGCGGTGCGGCATCCGGAGATGCGATGCCGGGCATGAACTTCGCCGCCGTCGCGCCGAACACCGAGGACGCCGTGGTGATCCCGGACGGGTACCGCCAGGAGGTGGTGATCAGGTGGGGCGACCCGATCCTGCCCGGCGCTCCCGAGTTCGACTTCGCCAATCAGACGCCCGAGGCGCAGGCCGGGCAGTTCGGCTTCAACAACGACTTCGCCGGCCTGATCCCGGTCGACGGCGTCGCCGATCACCACTACCTGGTCGCCAACCTGGAGTATCCGACCGAGCCCTTCATGTTCGCCGGCTACAAGGAAGGCGAACCCACCGAGCAGCAGGCCCGCATCGCCATGGCGTCGGTCGGCATCGCAGTCGTCGAGGTCACCGCGCAACCCGGCAGCGGAGCTCTCAAAACCGTTGTGGGCCCCCGGAACCGACGTCTGACTGCCTCGAGCCCGTTCCGCCTCACCGGCCCGGCCGCGGGCAGCGAGTTCGTCAAGACGGCCGCGGACCCGGCCGGCACCACTGTCCTGGGCACCTTCGCCAACTGTTCCGGAGGTCTCACCCCGTGGGGCACGATGCTCTCCGGGGAGGAGAACTTCAACAACTACTTCGCGAACCCGAGCGCCGTCACCGACGCCAAGGCCAAGGAGCGGCTCGAGCGCTACTCCTTCGAGGACGACGGCGACGAGCACTACTGGGGACGGTTCGACAAGCGCTTCGACCTGGCCGTCGAGCCGAATGAGGGGAATCGCTTCGGTTACATCGTCGAGGTGGATCCGCACGACCCGAATTCTGTTCCGGTGAAGCACAGTTCGATGGGCCGGTTCAAGCACGAATCGGCGAACATCTACGTGGTCGGGAGCGGGCCGGACAAGGACACCGTCGTCGCCTACAGCGGTGACGACGAGAGGTTCGAGTACATCTACAAGTTCGTCTCCAGCCGCAAGATGAAGTCCGGCCTGTCGAAGACGGCCCGCGACCACAACATGGGCATCCTCGACGAAGGCACGCTCTACGTCGCCACCTTCACCGGGGACTCCCCCGACCCGGTGGACGGCACCGGAACCCCGCCCGCCTCAGGCAAATTCGCCGGGAAGGGGTCCTGGAAGCCGCTGCTGACGGTCAATGCCGACGGTTCGGCACGCTCGTACATCCCCGGCATGTCCCCCGCCGAGGTCGCGGTGTTCACCCGGCAGGCCGCCGACACCGTCGGCGCGACCAAGATGGACCGACCCGAGGACATCGAACCGAATCCGAAGTCCGGCAAGGTCTACTGCGCGCTGACGAACAACGATGATCGCGGCACCGATGGAGAAGCCCCTGCCGATGCGGTGAACCCCCGCAACGAGAACAAGAACGGTCAGGTCCTGGAGATGACCGACGACCACACCGGCACCGAGTTCACCTGGGAACTCCTGCTGGTGTGCGGCGACCCGGCTGCTGCCGACACCTACTACGGCGGGTTCGACAAGACCAAGGTCAGTCCGATCTCCTGCCCCGACAACGTCGCGTTCGATCCCCATGGCAATCTGTGGATCTCCACGGACGGCAATGCACTCGACAGCAACGACGGGTTGTTCGCGGTCGCCCTGGACGGCGATCGACGCGGGGAGACCAAGCAGTTCCTGACCGTGCCCAAGGGTGGCGAGACCTGCGGCCCGATCATCGACACCAATCGTGTCCTGATCGCGGTTCAGCACCCCGGTGAACTCGACGACCACTCCGCGGACAACCCGGCGTCGCACTGGCCCGACGGCGGACAGTCGCAGCCCCGGCCCTCCGTCGTCGCCGTGTGGCGGGACAACGGAGGCGAGATCGGCGTCTGACCGCGCCCCTTCATCCGAGCACCCTCGAGCCCCGGCCCTGCGGCCCGGCTCGGGGGTGTTCTGCATCTCCCACCAGGACTGTCCAGCGGTACCGCGCCGTTGAGCTGGATCTTTCATGGACCGCACCCCGATCGTGACAGTCGTCAAGGTTTTTCTTGACGACTGTCAAGACTCACGCTTAGTGTGGCGTGCAGCACATGTCGTCCCGACTGTGTCTTGCTTCTCCGCCTCGGCCGAGGCGGTCTCACGGAGGTGGAACGATGACGAGTTATGACCTGACCGGGCGGACGGCACTGGTCACCGGTGGCGCGCAGGGCCTCGGCGCCGGGATGGCCGAGGCGCTCGCCGCAGCGGGCGCGTCCGTCGCGATCGGCGACGTGAACTCCGACGGCGGTCGGCAGACGGTCGAAACGCTTCGGGCACAAGGCGCGAAGGCCGAGTTCGTCGCGCTCGACGTGACCGACGACGCGGCCTGGGAGTCGGCCGTGGCGTCGACTGTCGAGTCGCTGGGCGGCCTCGACATCGTCGTGAACAACGCCGGCATCGAGGTGACGAACCTCCTGGTCGATCTCGACGCCGGCGAGGCGTCGAAGATGCTGGACGTCAACGTGCTCGGTACTGCCCTCGGCACCAAGCACGCGTTCCGCGCGATGCGTCCCGGCGGCATCGCGGGCAAGGGCGGAGCCGTCGTGAACATCGCATCCGTCGCTGCGACAATCGCATTCCCCGGCATCAGCGTCTACTCCGCGACGAAGTCGGGTATCGACCGCCTCACCCGGGTGGCGGCCGCCGAATCCGGCAAGCTCGGCTACGGAGTGCGCGTCAACTCGATCTATCCCGCCCTCACCCCGACCGCGATGGGCAACAAACTCGCCGTCGAGACCGCGGCACTGGGCCTGTTCGAATCCCCGGAGGCCGCTGCCCAGGCGGTCGCGGAGCTGACACCCCTGGGCCGACTCGGACAGGTCGACGACATGGCCGACGCCGTGGTCTTCCTCGTCTCCGACGCCGCGAAGTTCATCACCGGTGCCGGACTGCCGGTCGACGGCGGCATGGGGATGTGATCCCGCCGACGTCCACTGCCGCAACGCTTTTCCGAACACCCGCATCGAACACCAGAACCAGACACGAGGAGTCCCACCATGCCCACTGACAAACGCGTCGTCGTCTACGGAGCGTCCGGATACACCGGCCGACTGATCTGTGAGTACCTGCGCGAGTACAACATCCCGTTCCTGGCCGCGGGCCGCGACCACGCCCGGCTGAAGAGCGCCGTCGAGGCGGTGCCGGGCATCGACACGGTCGCGTACGACATCGTCGAGGTCGAGCACACGGTCGAGGCGCTGACCGAGGCCTTCCGCGGCGCCGACGTCGTACTGAACACGGTCGGGCCGTTCGCCCGCTACGGTCACGAGGTCGTCCAGGCGTGCCTGGAGATCGGGGCCCACTACACCGACACCAACGGTGAGCAGAACTGGATGATCGATGCCGAGGCGCAGTACGGAGCCGAATTCGCCTCTCGCGAACTGGTGTTGACGCCGGGCCTGGCGCAGATGTACTCCATCGGCGAGATCGCCGCGAACATCTGCCTGGAGAACCCCGGACTGGACACCCTCGACATCCAGGTGTTCTGGAAGGGCCACCCGACCGTCGCGTCGACCAACACGATCCTCACCAATGCCGCATTCGCGAAGGCGTACTACCTCGAGGAGAACGAGTACGTCGAATGGCCGGCGGACGCGGGTCTGTACACGGTCAGCGTGCCCGGTCAGCACGACCTCGGTCTCGCTCTGCCCTGGGGCGGTACGTCACACCCGGTGTGGTTCAAGAACGACCCGCGCGTGGCCACCGCCAAGGCACTCGGCGGCGTCTTCAATCGGCCACTGATGCAGGGCGTTCCGGTTCTGGTGGCCGCCGCGCTCGAACAGATGGAGGGCAAGTCCGAGGAGGAGAAGTACCGGATCATCGACGAGCAGTCGGCCGCCATCCGCAGCGAGATGCCCCCGCGTGAGAACCCGCGCCTGAACACCTCGCTGGACTCGGTCTACGCCTCCGGTCCGCTCGGCCGCGCGCACTGCGTGATCCATGGCAACTCCAACTACAAGCAGACCGCCCTGCTCAACGCGCACGCCGCGAACGAACTGCTCCAGGCCCGCCCCCGCCGTGTCGGCTTCGTCTCGAGCTGCCAGGCGTTCGGCCATCGCGAATTGCTCGGCACCCTTCGCGCTTTCGGTCTGGTCCTGGACCCGATCGTCACCGTGCACCGCTGAGGACGACATGCGACTTTCGGAGTACCTCGACAAGGGCGCCTCGCTGGGGCGCGACGCGCCGTGCCTCACCGCCGGCGGGGTCACCTCGACCTACGGCGAGGTCCAGGATCGGTCCACTGCCATCGCGGGTGCGTTGCAGCACAACGGGATCGAGGCCGGTGACAGGGTCGCCGTCCTCTCGGCCAACGATTCGCTGGCCCTGACGTGCGTCTTCGGCATCTCGCGTGCGGGTGCCGTGTGGTGCCCGGTCAATCCGCGCAACGAGGCCGAGGAGAACCGACAGCTGTTCGATCTCTTCGGGTGCCGGCTGCTGTTCTTCCAGGCGAAGTTCGCCGGCCTGATCGAGAAGATCAAAGATCAGCTCCCGCAATTGGACCGGTTGATCTGTCTGGACGGCGACGTCGACTGGGCGACGCCGTTCGACGGCTGGCTCGACGAACATCGGGCCGAACCGGACGAACGCCGACGACCAGATGGCGGTCTGTGCATGCTCGCCGGTACCGGCGGGACGACCGGCCGACCGAAGGGGGTGCGGCTCACCGAGGACAACATGATGACCTCGACGGCACTGGCGTTGATGAGCTACCCGTTCGGTGAGCGCCCCCGGTATCTGGCGCTCGCCCCGCTGACCCACTCGGCGGGGGTGCTGACATTCCCCATCCTCAGCCTCGGCGGTGAGGTCGTGATCATGGCGGCACCTGACATCGGGGAGTTCCTGGCGCTGATCGAGCGGCATCGCATCACTCACGCCTTCCTCCCGCCGACGGTGATCTACGGGGTGCTCGACCATCCCGACCTCGACAGTCGGGATCTGAGCTCGCTGCGATGTCTGTGGTACGGCGCGGCGCCGATGTCGCCCACGCGGCTGGAAGAAGCACTGACGCGTATCGGACCGGTGCTCGGCCAGTTGTTCGGGCAGACGGAGGCGCCGAACATGATCGCCACCCTCGCGCCCGCCGAGCACTTCCACGACGACGGGTCGATGGCCACCGAGCGGTTCGGATCGGCCGGTCGGCCGACACCGCTGACCACGGTCGCGATCATGGCCGAGGACGGGTCGCTGCTGAGTCACAGCGAGCGCGGGGAGATCGTCGTGCGGGGACCGCTCGTGATGGACGGTTATCACGAGAACCCCACGGCCACGGCCGAAGTGAGCGCGCACGGCTGGCATCACACCGGCGACATCGGCTACCTCGACGACGACGGCTATCTCTTCGTCGTCGACCGCGCCAAGGACATGATCATCACCGGCGGGTTCAACGTGTACTCGGCCGAGGTGGAACAGGCGTTGCTGGCCCATCCGGCGGTGAAGGACTCGGCCGTCATCGGGCTGCCCGATCCCAAATGGGGCGAACGAGTGACGGCCGCCGTCGAACTGCGTGCGGGGTACGACGCCGACACCGAGGAGCTCATCGCCTTCGTCAAGGAACGGATCGGCAGCGTCAAGGCGCCGAAGGAGATCGAGATCTGGACCGAGCTGCCACGGTCCAAGGTCGGCAAGATCCTGAAGACCGAGGTCCGGGGCGCATTCAGCTGACCGGATCGAGGCCTCACCCGGTGCCCGCCCGGCCGGCGCCGACAAGCGTCGAACTCGGCCGGGTGGGTACACTCGGGTCTCGAACTCCATCACTCCCCGAGCAAGGGAATCCCCCGGCAAGGACGGCGAGATGACACAGGTCGTCGACCGACAGGCCCGCATCGAGGCCCGCGCACGAGACAAGTTCCAGGCCAAACGCGACGAGCTGGCCATGGCGACTCTGACGACGCTGGCCGAACTGGGGTACGCGCGGACGAGCCTGCGCGAGATCGCGCAGAACTCCGAGTACTCGCACGGGGTCTTGCACTACTACTTCACCGACAAGCTCGACCTCATCGCCCACGCGGTCCGGCAGTACGAGGCCGTCTGCGTCACCCGCTACGACGAGGTCGTGGCCCACGCGGCGACCGCGGACCAGTTGCGCGACGAGTTCGCCGACACCTTCTTCGAAGGCATGCACTCCGAGGCAGCCATTCATCGGCTCTGGTACGACCTGCGCAACCAGAGCATGTTCGACGACTCCTTCCGCGCGGACGTGATCGAGATCGAGCACCGGCGCGAAGAGATGATCTGGCGCGTGGTGGAGAGATTCTGCGAGTTGTCGGGGACGCAGCCCGCGGTGACACCGGCGGTCGCCTACATCGCGCTCGACGGCATCTTCCAGCGCGGACTGCTCAGCGAGATCGACGGCCGGCCCGACGGCGTCGCGACTGCACGCCAGGACCTGATCGCCTTCTTCGGAGTCGTGGGGCACCACTGACCGTCTGACGAGTGGAGTCGCACATTCGTGCGCAGCGTCACAGGCTCCCGCCCTAATACTTCGAATTCCTAAGTATTAGACTCTCTAAACGTGTCCGCTTCCGACCCCGCCCAGCTCGCCCAGACCCTGCGGCCGACGATCACCAGGCTCTACCTGGCCCTTCGTCGTCGCGCACCGTCGGTCGAGCTGACCGCGGCGCAGACCTCCGCCCTGAGCGTCCTCGCCGATCACGGGCCGATGCGGATGGGTGAATTCGCCACCCGCGAATCCATCCGCATGCCGACAGCGACGTCGGTGATCGACGGACTCACCAAGCACGACCTGGTCGAACGCAGACCTGATCCAGACGACCGCCGAGCCGTGCTCGTCGGCCTCACCGACCACGGGCGCACCCTCGTGCGACAGATCCGCGAGGAGCGTGACGTCATCCTGACCGGTGCGCTCGCCGCACTCGACGATCAGCAGCGCGAAGCCATCGCCGCGGCCGGGCCGGCCCTGCAGGCCCTGCGCGACCAGCTCGACAATCACCCGGTATCGCACCCCGCCCGCCCGGCGAGTGCGTGAGCGGCCCGGTCGCGGTTCGGACACCGCCGGCCGTCCGCCTGATCTGGCAGAGGAATCAATGACCGTCACCGAACACACCCCGGGCGACATCGCCGCGGTTGCGCGCGACACCACCGCAACCGAACCGTCGATGCTCGCCTCCCTGCGTGCCCAACCGCGCGCGGTGTGGATCACCGCCTTCGCCGCCGTCATCGCCTTCATGGGCATCGGCCTCGTCGACCCGATCCTGCACAGCATCGCCGAAGCGCTGAACGCCCCACCGGAGAAGCTCACGCTCCTGTTCGGTGTCTACGTCGGCGTCCAGTGCGTCGCGATGCTGCTGACCGGTTGGGTCGCATACCGTTTCGGGCCGCGACGCACACTCACCGTCGGGCTGGGACTCATCGTCGTCGCAGCCGGCGTCTCGGCCTTCGCCGACAACATCGACCAGCTCATCGCCTACCGGGTGATCTGGGGTCTCGGCAACGCACTGTTCCTCGCCACCGCACTGGCTTTCATCGTCCAATCGGCGGTGGGCAACCGCAACAGCGCCATCATGATGTACGAGGCCGCCCTGGGCATCGGGCTGGCCGTCGGACCGCTCCTGGGTGCGACGCTCGGTGAATGGACCTGGCGCGCACCGTTTGCCGGTACCGCCCTGCTGATGCTGGCCGGAGCCATCCTGTGCGCGTTCATGCTTCCCGCCGACGGCCCCCGGTCCGAACGAGTGCGGGTCCGGATCGTCGACCCGATCAAGGTCCTGCGCAACCGCACCCTGTTCGTCACGTCCGTCGGTTCCGCCTTCTACACGGGCGCCCTCTTCACCGTGATCGCCTGGGCGCCGATCGCGATGGGCCTGCGACCCATCTACGCCGGACTCGTCTTCTTCGGCTGGGGTCTACTCACCGCGGTCGCCGGAGTCTTCGTCGCGCCGCTGCTCGCTCGGGTCGTCGGTGAGAAGGCCGGTGTCATGGTTGCCATCTCGACATACGGACTTGTCATGGTGCTGGCCGGGATCGGCACGTTCACCGGACAGATCTGGCTGATCGGCCTGGCCGTAATCCTCTCCGGCTTCCCCTCGGGCGTGCTCAACACCCTCTTCACCGACGTCGCGATGTCGGCCGTCGGCGGCGACACCCCGCGCTCGGTCTCGAGTGCCGGGTTCAGCTTCCTCCGCTGGATGGGCGCCGCGATCGCGGCCGTGCTCGTCGCCTACCTCGCGAAGTGGACCGGCTCGGAGGCGACACCGTGGTGGTTCGCCACCGGATACTGCGTCGTCGCCCTCGGCGCGGTGTCGTTGGCCAAGGTCGCCCACGACCACAAGGTCGCCGACGATGCCGCCCTCATCGGGGCCGAGGAGTTCTGAGGCTCCCGCGCACGCAGCTTCACGCTCCTTGAGCACGGGCGCAAGGAGCACGGCCCCCTCCCGCTCCCCGAGGTGCGACGAGCGCGACGCCTCCGCTCCCTGAGGAGCGGCCGGACGGCCGTCGTGGACCACCGAGCGAACCCTCCTGGGCGCCCGAATTCTATGCTCCCTGAGGTGCGAGCGAAGCGAGCCACGAAGGGCTCCGCAACGTGTCTCACCAGGCCCTTCGTGGCTCGTCGCTATCGCTCCTCGCACCTCAGGGAGCAGGGGGCTGTCGCTTGCGCTCCTCGCACCTCAGGGAGCAGGGGCTGTCGCTTGCGCTCCCCACAGCTCAGGGAGCAAAAGCGCGGATGGATCTGCGAATCGGCGACCGGCGCGCGGAACGCCCGGTACCGTCCGCGGGATGACGGATTCGAAGGTGATCGTCGCCATCCGGGGCGGCGGGCCGACCCGTGCCGACGCCGACGATCTCGTCGAGCGCTGTATGGCAGCGGGGGCAACGCGCATGCAGGTCAACCTCAGCGACGACGCGGTCTCCGGGGCCATGCGCATCGACGAACTCGACCCGCCCATCGTCGCGGTGCTGTCCTTCTGGGCGCCCGACCCCGACCCGGTCCTCGCCGTCGTCGATGACGAACTCGACGGTCCGATCGCCGTCTGGGAGGTCACCGCGCGGGCACCGCTCAATCCGAACCTGCCCGCCGACGGGACGCGGATCGACGCGCTGTCCAATATCGCTTTCCTCCGTCGCCCCGACGAACTCGACCACGCCGAGTGGTTGCGCCGCTGGTTGGACGATCACACCCAGGTCGCCATCGACACCCAGGCCACGTTCGGTTACGTCCAGAACATCGTCGAACGACCGTTGACCGAGGACACCCCGCCGGTCGCGGCCATCGTCGAGGAACTGTTCCCGATGGCGGCGGTCAGCGACATCCACGCGTTCTACGGAAGCGGCGGTGATCAGCGGGAACTCGAGCGTCGGATGACCCTGATGCTCGAGAGCGTGTCCCGCTTCGGCGCGGACCGCCACCTCGACGTGGTGCCGACCTCGCGCTACGACTTCGACCTCAGCCGGTCGCGAACCTGAATCGTGCTGTCACACGGCCGAATCCGGGAACGCGATCACCGACAGGAAGCGCACCGGCAGCTCGACGAGTTCGACGGGTCCATGCGCGCCCTCACCGTCGAGCTGTAGCGAGTCGCCCGGGTGCATCCGGTACACCGAGCGACTGTGGGCGTAGTCCATCACGCCCTCGAGGACGTACAGGAACTCGGTTCCCGCATGCTGGAACAACGGCTGGGTCACCGACTTCTCCGTCAAGGTGACGAGGAGACATTCCAGGCGTTTGTGCTCACCGCGCAGCGAGCCGAGCAGCTCGTACTCGTGGCCCTCCCGGGACCCCTCGCGCACTATCTCCGAGCCCTCGCCCGCTTTGACGAACACCGCCGACCGCTCCATCTCGGCGCCGCGGAACAGCGAGGTGACCGACACGTCGAAGCCGTTGGCCAAGCGGGCGAGCGTGCTGAGACTGCACGAGGTCTGAGCGTTCTCGATCTTCGACAGCATCGCCTTGGAGATGCCGACGCGAGTGGCCATGTCTCCCACCGACAGTCCCTGCTGACGTCGCAGGCGCCGCACGTTGTGCGCGATCGCCGTCTCGAGCTCCAGCTCCTCGACCGACTGGTCGACAGGTCTCTCTCGCGCAGTGCCGGACTGATTCCGGATCAATGGGTCGTCCGTCACGCCGCCAGCATAGTGAGAAACAACGTTTCCTGACAGTTGACACACGATTCCACCCCTGTCGACGGCCACGGCCTCGGATCATCCAGCGCCCCGGTCAGCGCATCTCGCCGGCTCCCACATACGGGAAGCGCGTCGTCAGCAGGTCACCCTCAGCGAACCGCGTGAACCGGAAGTCCGACTCCGGGATACGCGGGTCCGCGCTGCGTCCGTCGACGACGAGGTCGGCGATCAACCGGCCGACCGCCGGCGAGATCTTGAAACCATGGCCACTGAACCCGGCCGCCAGGACGAGCCCGTCCAGCGGCCCGCGGGAGATGATCGGATTCCAGTCTGGTGTGACGTCGTAGCACCCGGCGTAGCTCGTGGTGATGGCCGGATCGGTGAACCCGGGGAACCGGGTACCGACCTTGTCGACGGTGAGGTCGATGAAGTCCGAGTCCGCGCGGTTCCGGTAGTCGTCGGGATTCGCTATGTCGAGCGCCGCGAGATCGCTGTTGCCGAACAGGATCTCGCCCCGGACGTCCGGTCGGACGTACTGCAGCGACACCAGATCGGAAAAGACCGGCACCTCGCCGAGGTCCTCACCGGGGTGAATCATCACGATCTGTTCGCGGTGCACCTCGATCGGGATGTCGACCCCGTAGGGCGCGAGGAACGGTTTGGACCAGACACCGGTGGCAACGACCACGGTGTCTGCGGAGATCGTCGAACCGTCCGCGAGTCGGACTCCCGCCACCCGGTCGGCGTCGACGATCAGTCCGGTGACGTTGGTCCCCTGACGAATTCGGATTCCGGATGCCCGCGCCGAGGCCGCGAAGGCCTGCGCGGTCTGATAGGCGTCCCCGTACCCACCGCGCTCTTCCCAACCGAAGGCCGCGAAGGGTTCGAGGTCGGCGGTCGGCCACATCGCGGCGACGTCGGCGGCGTCGATCTCCTCGGTCTGCACGCCGACCGCACGTTGCGCCGCTAGGCTCTTGCGCATGTTCTCGACATTGGGCTCGCCGACGCCGACGACATACCCGGTCTGACGGAATCCGATGTCGGAGCCGAAGATCTCCTCCGCCTTCTCGAAGACCTCGAGTCCGACCGCGGCCATCGCCGCCAGCGAACCGACGCCGTAGTGGCAGCGCACGATGCCCGACGACTTGCCCGTCATCCCGCCGCCGACGGTGTCCCGCTCGCAGACGATCACATCAGTGATGCCGCGTTGTCCCAACGCCCAGGCGGCCGCCGCGCCCTCGAGGCCGCCACCGACTATGACGACCGAGGCGGTCTCGGTGCTCACAGGCCGGCCCCCGGAATCCAGTTCGTCCCGGCGAGCGGAACGCGGGCCATCGCCGACGCCTCGATCGAGATGGCGACGAGGTCTTCCGGTTCCAGGTGCTGCAGGTGCGCCTTGCCGCACGCACGGGCGATCGTCTGGGCCTCCATCGTCATCACGCGCAAGAAGTTCGCCAGGCGCTTTCCGCCGAGGACTGGGTCGAAACGCGCCGACAGTTCCGGGTCCTGCGTGCTGATGCCCGCGGGATCACGCCCGTCCTGGAAGTCGTCGTAGAAACCTGCTGCCGATCCCAGCGCCTCGTACTCCGCGGCGTATCGGGGATCGTTGTCGCCCAACGCGATCAGCGCAGCGGTGCCGATGGCGACGGCGTCGGCACCGAGGGCCATCGCCTTCGCGACATCGGCGCCGTTGCGGATTCCGCCCGACACGATGAGTTGGACCTCCCTATGAACGCCCAACTCCTGCAGGGCCTGCACCGCCTGCGGGATGGCAGCGAGGGTCGGGATGCCGACGTGTTCGATGAAGACGTCCTGGGTCGCTGCCGTTCCGCCCTGCATGCCGTCGACCACGACGACGTCGGCGCCGGAATGCACCGCGAGTTTCACGTCGTAATACGTGCGGGTGGCGCCGACCTTCACATAGATCGGCTTCTCCCAGTCGGTGATCTCGCGCAACTCGCTGATCTTGATCGCCAGGTCGTCCGGTCCGGTCCAGTCGGGGTGACGGCACGCGCTGCGCTGGTCGATACCCTGTGGCAAGGTCCGCATCCCAGCCACGCGTTCGGAGATCTTCTGTCCCAGCAGCATTCCCCCGCCGCCCGGTTTGGCACCCTGACCGAGCACGATCTCGATCGCGTCGGCCTTGCGCAGGTCGTCAGGGTTCATCCCGTATCGCGACGGAAGGTATTGGTAGACGAGGTGTTTGGACTGACCCCGCTCTTCGGGCGTCATCCCGCCGTCACCGGTGGTGGTGGAGGTACCGACCTCCGATGCGCCGCGCCCCAGCGCTTCCTTCGCCCCGGCCGACAGCGCGCCGAAGCTCATCCCGGCGATCGTCACCGGGGTGGAGAGATGCAACGGGTACTTCGCATTTCGCGAGCCGAGGACGACGTCGGTGTCGCAGCGCTCGCGATAACCCTCGAGGGGGTAGCGGGACATCGACGCGCCGAGGAACAGCAGATCGTCGAAGTGCGGCAGCTTGCGCTTGGCGCCCCAGCCACGGATGTCGTAGATGCCGGTCTCAGCCGCGCGCTGGATCGCGGCGATGGTGGTGCGGTCGAACGTGGCCGACTCGCGCAGGCCGCGCTGTTCGACGCTCAGGTTGTCGGTCATGGTGGTTCTCTTTCGTCGTGTGGTCGTGCGACGTTGCGGCCCTTCGTGGCTCGTCGCTAACGCTCCTCGCACCTCAGGGAGCAGGTGGTCGGCCGCGCTATCGCTCCTCGCACCTCAGGGAGCAGGGGTTGCGCCTCCGCAAGCTCCGGGCGCTCCTCAGGGAGCGGAGGACGGCTCAGTACGCGGAGGTGTTGTCGACCTTGAAGTGGTAGAGCTCGCGGGCGGAGCCGTAGCGGGTGTAGTCGCGGGGGTCGTCGTCGCCGAAACCGGCCGCCTTGAGCAACCCGGCCAGTTCCTCGAGGTGCTCGGCGCGCATCGGTTTGGCGATGCAATCGGCACCCAGCGAGGCGACCTCGCCGCGCACGTAGATGCGGGTCTCGTAGATCGAGTCGCCGAGACCGTCGCCGGCGTCGCCGCGGACGACTAGGCGGCCCGCCTGAGCCATGAAAGCGCTGTTGTGCCCGACGTTTCCGCCGACGACGATGTCGACGCCCTTCATCGAGATGCCGCAGCGTGCCGCGGCATCGCCCTCGACGACGAGGAGTCCACCGTGCGCGGTGGCGCCGGCCGACTGCGAGGCGTTGCCCTTCACGATCACACTGCCGCTCATCATGTTCTCGGCGACGCCGGTGCCGGCGTTGCCGTCGATGGTGACCTCGGCCTGCTGGTTCATGCCCGCGGCGTAGTAGCCGACGTGGCCGTTGATCGTGATCTTCACCGGCAGGTTGACTCCCGCGGCGACGCTGTGGGCTCCGGCCGGGTTGTCGATGACGATCTCGCCGGACATGTCCCCGTGCAGCATCGAGTTGATCTCGCGCAACGGGGTTTCGGCGAGGTCGAAGGAGTGATTGGGGTTCATCGTCTCAGCTTTCGCCGTGTCGTTCGAGGCGGGAACGGTAGGGGTGGAGGGAAACTCGGCGGTCATCGAGTCCATGCGTAGACGACCTCCGGCTCGGGCTCCCAGATGCGGGCGTTCTCCACGCCGGGCAGTTTGGCCAGTGCGCGGTACTCACTCGCCATGGCCACCCAGTCGTCGGTCTCGGCGATCACGGCCGGTTTGCATGCGATGGCGTCGCGCACCACCGCGAACGAATCGCGATTCGACACCAGCAACGTGTAGAAACCGTCGAAGTTCGCGCAGACCTCTTTCAGTGCTGTTTCCACGTCCTTGCCCGCCGCCAGCTGGTGTGCGACGAAGCGCGCCCCCACCTCCGTGTCGTTCTCACTGTCGAACTCCACTCCGGCAGCGCGTAGTTCACGCCGGATGGTCGCGTGATTCGCAAACGAACCGTTGTGGACCAGGCACTGTTCGGGGCCGACCGCAAACGGATGTGCGCCCGAGGAGGTGACCGCCGATTCGGTCGCCATCCGGGTGTGCCCGACGCCCTGCCATCCCGACGCCGCGGCCAGGCCCCAGGATTCGGTCAGGTCACGGGGTGCGCCGACGCCCTTGAGGACGGTCAGGTCCGACCCGAAACCGGCCACCAGGGCCTGCGGGTATGCGGCCCGGGCGGCGGCCAGCAGCTCGTCGGCCGGCGCCGGGGCGGAGGCCACCAGCGTCACGTCGATCGTCTGTGCCGCGACCGGCACGCCGAGGGCCGCGCCCAGCGTCGTGGACACCTCGTCGGGAAGAACGTCGAGTTCGAGGAGGGAGATGCAGCCGTGTCCGGGCGGTGCCCACGTGGGGTTGCCGTAGACGGCGATACCCGCCGAATCCGCGCCACGGTCTTGCATCTCGCCGAGCATCCCGGCGAGCATCTCGCCCAACCGGGGGTGAAGGTCAGGGTTGCGCAGGTGCAGCCCGACGATTCCGCACATGATCAGTTCCTTACGTCGATCGATGAATCTCGTTGAGAGATCTTGTGTTCTGGGGGAAGGACGGTCAGAACGCCGTCAGGTACTTGTCGACCTCCCACGGCGTGACCGCCGCGTGCCAGTCGAAGAACTCGTCGCGTTTGAGTCCGGCGAAGTATGCCGAGACCCGCTGCTCGTCCTCGGGCCAGTCCTCGGGAAGCGCGGCGTCGAGCGTGCCGGCGACGACCCCGTCGGCCTCCAGCGCCTCCACCGCGTGCAGGAGGGTGAGCGGGAGTTCGGCGATGTGGCCGGGGCAGTTGCCGACGGCGCCCGGGTCCAGACTCCGCTTGATGCCGTCGAGTCCCGCACCGAGCAGCGCGGCGACGGCCAGGTACGGATTCGCCGACCCGTCACCGCCACGGAGCTCCACGCGCTGCTCATCGGGCACCCGGATGTAGTGGGTGCGGTCGTTGCCGCCGTAGGTCGCCCGCCGCGGAGCCCAGGACGCACCCGAGCGCGTCGCCGTCGCACCGGTTCGCTTGTAGGAGTTGACCGTCGGTGCGATCACGGCTTGGAGCGCGGGTGCGTGTTCCAGAATCCCACCGATGAACCCGTACGCCGTCTCCGACAACCCCAGTCCTCGCTCGTCGTCGGTGACCTGCGGGAACACCGGGTCGCCCGCCTGCGTAAGGGACAGGTGGAAGTGCAGACCCGACCCGGTGCGCTCTGCGAAGGGTTTCGGCATGAAGGTCGCGATCATGCCCTTCTCCGCAGCCAGGGCGGAGAGCAGGTACCGGAGCGTGACGACGCGGTCGGCGGTCGTGAGCGCGTCGGAGTAGGCGAAGTTCTGCTCGAACTGGCCGTTCCCGTCCTCGTGGTCGTTGGCGTAGTTGCTCCAGCCGAGTTGGTTCATCGCGGTGGACACGGTGGTGAGGTGGTCGTACATCCGGGTGAGACCGCGGACGTCGTAGCACGGCTGGTCGGAATCATCGGCGGCGTCGGCGGTCACCAGCGAGCCGTCGGCGGCCCGTTTCAGGAGGAAGTACTCGACCTCGGCCCCGACCCACGGCTCGAAACCCGCGTCCGCGGTCTGCGCGATGAGCGCCTTGAGGATGTTCCGGGGCGCGAACGGCCACGGCTTGCCCTCGACATGGGGATCACACTGGACGACCGCGAGGCCCTCCTTGATGAACGGGATGGGCAGGAAGGACCGGACATCGGGGATCGCGATGAGATCGGGATCCTTCGGCTCCTGGCCGATCGCGCCGACCGCATATCCGGCGAAACCTACGCCCTCGGTGGCCAATTCGTCCACCGCTTCCACCGGCACCAGTTTGGCGCAGGGCTTGCCGCGGAGGTCGACGAACATCGCGAGGATGAACTTGGTGCCGTGCGTCGCGCAGAGATCGGCGAGTTCGCCGGTCGTTGTCTCGGTGGTTGTCATCATGTGCTCCGGGGTCGACTCTAAGGGCTTTCGTTCCGCATGTCCACTCGCGTGAACCACTGTCTACTATTAGTAGACCTGGTGGATGTTTCGTCCCTGTTTCGACTCCGTGAGCGGTGGGTGTCAATCTGTCCGGCAACGTTTTCCACGTCCTCGGACGCACAGCGCTCGGGGGCCCACCGTCGAACGGTGAACCCCCGAGCAGTTGCCAACCGATGACCGGTATGGATCAGACCCCGGCCGGTGGCGCCGAGGCCGGAGTCGACGGCGGCATCGCCTCCTCCACCTTGTCCGCGGCGCGGGCCGGCGACATGGTCGCGAGTCCGCCGGCGTGACCGACCGAGGCGGCGGGGATCTCGTACGCCGTCTCCGCGTGGACCGCGGTGTCGAGGCCGACCATCTCGGTCTCCTCGTCGACGCGCATGCCGATGAGCTTGTCGAGTCCCTTGGCGATCAGCCAGGTCATCACGAACGAGTACGTGCAGGTGATGACGATGCCGGCGAGCTCACGCCAGACGATGTCCACCGGACCGCCGAACAAGATCCCCTGGACACCGGCCGGCGCGGCCTCGGTGGCGAAGAGCACGATGCAGATGGTTCCGACGATCCCGCCGATGCCGTGCACGGCGAAGGCATCCAGCGTCTCGTCGATCTTGAGCTTGCTCTTGAAGCTCAGCAGGAACGCCACGACCGCCGCGGCGAAGATGCCCACGAGCAGCGCACCGAGCGGTGCCATGCTGCTGGCCGCGGGGGTGATCCCGACGAGGCCCGCGACGGTGCCGGTGATCATGCCGAGCGAGGTGACGTGCCCCTCGCGCCACTTCTCGATGATCGCGAACCCGATCATGCCCGCCGAACCGGCCAGCAGTGTGTTCAGGATGACGGCCTGCGCGAGGAAGTTGGCGCCGAGCGCGCAACTGCCGTTGAACCCGAACCAGCCGAAGAACAGGATGCCGCCGCCCATGATCGTCATCGGCACGTTGTGCGGGCGCTCCATCCGCCGCTTGCGCGCACCGAGCACCACCGCGAGGGCAAGGGCCGCGACACCGGCATTCATGTGGACGGCGGTGCCGCCTGCGTAGTCGACGATCTCGAGATCGTTCAGCAGGAAACCGCCGCTGTAGTTGTCGTCGACGTCGGCCGCGAAGACCCAGTGGGCGACCGGGAAGTACACCACGATGAGCCAGATCGGCGCGAAGACCAGCCACGCCGAGAACTTCATCCGGCCCGCCGCGCCGCTGGCGACGATCGCGATCGTGATGGCCGCGAACAGGATGAACCAGGCTGCGAAGTAGAGCGTCTGGGTGGCGCCGGAAGCGTCGTCGGTGAGCCAGTTGGTCAGGCCGATGTAGTCGGTCGGGTTGCCGATGAGGCCCCACCCGCCCACCGACGGACCGGACACCAGGCCGTGCCCGATCACGACGTACAGGACCGCCGTGATCGCCAGGGTGGACATGACCATCGTCATGATGTTGAGGACGTTCTTCGATCCGACCATGCCTCCGTAGAAGAAGGCCAGGCCCGGGAACATCAGCAGGACGAAGACGAAGGCCGCCAGCATCCATGCCAGGTCGGCATTGGCGGCGAGTATGGGTTCCATGAGCGATCTTTCGGTTCTGGGACTCTACGAGAAGTCGGGTGTTACGGGACCAGGGCTCACGGGCGACTTTGACCGCGGAGGTATGCGACGACGTTGTCGCGATAGTCGAGAAAACCCTTGTAGGCGGCGATGTCCTCGCCGAGCGTCTCGATGACGGTCGCCAATTGACCGGCCCACTCGGGTATGCGCTTCACGTCCTCGAGCGAGGCCATGAATGTCCGGATATTGAACGTCACCGCACCCGACATCGGCAACCGGACGAAGTGTTCCAGCTCGATGCGCAGTCGCGCGCGACCGAAATCGCCGTCGGCGATCATGCCCGCGACGTCGGCCGCCCACTCCGGCAGCTCCTCGAGGCTGACGTCGAGTTTGTGGGAGTCCGACGCCGACAGCGTCCAGTTCACCCTGCGGTACACCTGGTCTGCGGGTAGCCTCCGCAGGAATTGTTCGGCGCGGGCGACGATGCCTTCGCGGAGCATGCGGGGAACGGGCGCGTGGATCTCGTACATGTCCATCCCGACGTCGAAGGACACCGACCACGCGGCGGCGAAGGTGACCACGCCGGCGTCGAAGTACAGGTGCCCGTCGCGTTCGGTGACGAGCAGCAGGTCGTCGGGTACCTCACGCGCCAGGAATTCCATGGGGCCGTAGGGAAGGGTGGCCGGATCACCCAGGACGAACTCCTGATCCGTACCCAGAAGCCGGTTGCACCAACGGAATCGACCGTCACCGTGTTCGGTGAGCTCCATCGCCGCGGGGTAGGCGTGACCGAGATCGCGCAGGTAGTACAACAGCAGATCCCAGGAGGCCAGTTCCATCCCCGGGCGCACACGGACGCGTGTCGGATCGGCGTCGAGGATCCGCCGTCGCTCGGCCATGATCTCCGGATACTCGGCGCCGCCGAGATCGACGAGGTGCCTGCCCCATTCGCCGGCCCGGGTCGGACGCGGAATGCGTGCCGGTTCGACGTTCACGCTGTAGGAGAACTCCTCCATCTCGTCCGGAAACGGCCACGGCAGGTTCGCCAGGTGGTCGACCCGACGGGTCGGGAACGACTCGATGCTCACAGGTCCACCTCGATGTCCTGACCGCGCGAGACACAACACAGCATGGCGTCGCCCACGGTCTTCTCGTCGTCGGTCAGTACGAAGTCGCGGTGCTCGATTCGGCCGCTTCGCACCGGGATTCGGCATTCGCCGCACACGCCTTGGCGGCACAGACTCGGCACCGGGACGCCGTTGTCGAGCAACCGCTGCAGCAGCGACACACCCGGTGGCACGTCGATGCGGAGGCCCGAAGACGCCACCGTCACGGTGAAGGGATCGCCGGGATCCTGTTCGGGGGCGGTGAAACGTTCGAGATGTACTCGCGCGCTGGGCCATCCGGCGTCCTCCGCGAGCCGCGTGTACGCCTCCAGGAGTGACGTGGGACCACAGGCATAGGCGTGCGTTCCGAGCGGCTGCGCCCGCAATCGCTCAGCGATCACCCGCATGGTGGCCGCGGCCCCGGACACCTCGTGCAGCGTCACGGAGGGTTGCATGGCGAGCGCCCGCAGGTCCTCGGTGTGCGCACCGCATCCACGCCGATAGGAGTAGACGATGTCGGCCCGACGCCCGTCCCGAGCGAGGGCACGGGCGTGCGACAGCACCGGAGTGACCCCGATTCCGCCCGCGATCAGCAATGCGCCGCGCTGATCGAGCACCGGCGGGAACATCGAACGCGGACCCTCGATCTCGATGACGGCATCGACGACGAGGTTGTCGTGCAACCAATCCGAACCACCGCCCGCACCACGTCGCAACACCGAGATGCCGTAGCTGGTCGGGTACATCCCGTCGTCGACGAGCGAGTAGGCATTCCGCTGTCCGCCGGCCGAGATGATGAGATGGCTGCCCGGCTGGTACGCGGTCAGGACCGCGTGGGCGTCGTCGACGGGGCCGAACCGGAAATGCGTGACCTCGTCGGTGAGTTGTCGCACGGACATGACACGCATCGGTCGCGGACCGGTGGCATAGGCCGGATGAAGGTGGGCCGGGTACTGCCCTACGGCGACCGCGGTCATTCGTCGCCGCCGACCGCAGAGGCCAGGAAGCTGCCCATCACCGGTGAATGGTGTTCGTG
Organism: Gordonia sp. UCD-TK1; assembly: GCF_001691435.1. NCBI lineage: Bacteria > Bacillati > Actinomycetota > Actinomycetes > Mycobacteriales > Gordoniaceae > Gordonia > Gordonia sp. UCD-TK1. Next base: position 45,672 of record NZ_LZMP01000023.1, read on the forward strand.
CACCTCGAGATCCCGAGCGCAACCGGGGCACGCGACGACGCCGCCGACAACGGCCTCGGCGCGAAAGGTCTCGCGGCAATGCGCGCAGTAGAGCGGTAGGTCGCGGGTGTGCGTGACATAGCACGACAGTTCGGCCGCCACCGCCCCCGCGTTACGCGCCATGGCGAGTGCCGTCATGACGTCGTACTGCCCGCCGGTGACCAGGACTCGGGTACCGGTGCGGCACTCGTCCAGAGCAGACTGCAACGCCGATCTGTCGACCGCGTCGCCCAGTGAGTCCAGGACCACCAACCGCGTCCCTCCGGCGGCCTCGGCGGCCGCCACCCAGTTCCGTGACACGTGCGCGGCTGCCGGATCGTCGCCGATCGCCACCACGAGGAACGCCGCCCCGGTGGTGTCGACGGCCGGGGGCGAGGCGGGCCACCGCGGCATGCCGGCCCCGGTGGTCTCCTGCGTCGCCGGTGCGGCCGCGCGCAGCCACTGCGCCGCACGATCCCGGAACTTGATGATGCCCTTGTAATCGGCCATGTCACCGGGCAATTCGGCCAACACCTCCGCGGTGCGTCGGCGCCAGACCTCGACGGTGGCGAGTTGCTCGAGCGGAAGCATGTACGTCCGGATGAGGAACATCACCGCACCCGAATCCGGCAGCCGGATGAGGTGTTGCACTTCGACGCGGAGGTGTATCCGCCTGCCGAACTCGTCGTCGGGGACCTGTTGGATGACCTCCCGGTCCGGTCCCCACTTGTGATAGATCTCGGTCGAGACGTCGAGCCTGCGGTCGATCGTCAACGTCCAGTTGGTTCGTCGATACGGCTGATGAGGTTGGAGGCGCTTGAGGAACTCGTGCGCACGGGTGATAACGCCTTCGGGGTGGATGCGCGGCACCGGTCCGTGGATCTCGAGGAAGCTCATCCCGACGTCGAACCCGAAACTCCAATCGGCGGCGAAGGTGACGACCCCGGCATCGACGTGGAGTTGCCCATTGCGCTGATCCAGAAGGGCGATGTCCTCCTGGACCTGAGAGCTGATGTAGCGCAACGGTTCCTCGGGAAGTGACGCCGGGTCACCGTATCGGAAGTGTTGCTCGATCCCGAGGATTTCGTTGTGCCACAACCAGGTGTCGGGTCCGGTCGACGCGAGCCGGAACCCGGGACAGGTCGCGGCGAGCTCACCCATGACGGTCAACATCGCGTCCCACGCGGCCGGGACCATATGCGGCAACACAGCATGGCGGGTGGGATCGGCGGCCAGGATCACCGCGCGCTGATCGATCTCGGTGCGGTACTCCGAATCGATGTCGACCGCCGACGTCCCCCACTCGCCGGCCGCCGTGGTCACCGGGGTCCGGGCCGGCTCGACATTCGTGCTGTAACGATAGCGGTCCTCGGGGAACGGGAACGGGAAGCCCGCGAGGAGATCTGGCGCGACCGTCGTCGTCGCTCCGCCCGGGTCGAGAGTGTCTGTCACAGGGGAACCTCCAGGGTGCTGACGGCCGCGGCGCGCGAGACGCACGGCATGATGGCGTTGCCCGCGTCCTTCTCCTCGGGGCCGAGGTAGAGATCGCGGTGGACCGGGATACCGCCGGCGAGCGGGATGCGGCACTCACCGCACACGCCTTGCCGGCAGAGATTCGGCACGACGATGCCCTCGTTCTCGAGAGCCTCGAGCATGCTCGTCCCCGCCGGTACATCGACCGTCCGCCCGGAAGCGGTCAGCTCCACACGGAAGGGGTCGCCGGCGTCGAGAGCGTCGATCCCGAACCGCTCGAGATGAATCCGCGATTCCGGCCAACCGGCGTCCACCGCCGCAGCAGTGACCGCGTCGATCATCGCCGCCGGACCGCATACGTACAGGTGGGTACCGATCGGCTGGGTACGCAGGGTCTGTGCGAGGCGATCGGCGAAAGAGTGCCGGTCGGTGAACAGTTCGGCACGGGGTCCGGCGAGTGCGGTGACCTCGTCGAGGTGGGCGGCCGCCGAATCACGGAAGACATACAGCACTTGCACATCCCGGCGCCAGCGAGCCGCCGACCGAAGGTGGGACATCATCGGCGTGATCCCGATCCCGCCGGCGATCAGGAGATGTTTACGCGCCCGGGCGACCGGAGCGAACGCGCTGCGCGGCAACCCCACCGACACCGTTGCGCCGACCTCGAGTTCGTCGTGCAACCAACGCGATCCGCCCTTGCCGTCATCGAGTCGGAGCACCGAGATCGAGTAGTGCAACGGATGCGCGCCGTCGCCGGTCAGGCTGTAGGCGTTGGTGAAGGCACCCGCGTGCACGACGACGTGACTGCCCGGGATGTAACCGGGCAGCACGTTGCCGCCGGGGTCGGAAAAGGTGATCGCGCGGATGTCTCGGGCGGGGGCGTCGACAGCCGTGACGACGAGTTCCAGCGTCGTCGCGCCGGCTCCGGGACGCACGACGGACTCGGGGCTGCTCATCTCGGCCACTCCGGTGTTCATGAGGGATCCTTCGTGAGGGTGGGTACCTCGCCTGGTCCGGTTCCCGGACAGGCCGACTGGGCGGTCTCGGCGTCGGCCATGAAACCCAGATATTGTCCGGTTCGACGCGAGACATGGTGGTACACGCGCAGGTCGCGACGGCAACCGACGCACCCGACGATGTCATCGACGGCCGCGGCCGCGCGGGTGACCGATCGGCAGTGTGCGCAGAAGATCTGCACGACGGACTGCGGCGCGGAAGTCAGCGGCACGACGGCGATCTCGTCGTCCTCGAGTCCGGCACCGAGCGCGACCGCGCGCAGTGTCAGTGCCGATCCCGGCTCCGCCGCTATCCAGACTCGCACGCCGACAACGGCTTCGCCGAGGGTGCTGCCGAGCTGGGCGGCGACCGAGTCGGTATCCCCGTGGATACGCGTGGTGGCACGTGGAGGTAGTGATGACTCCCAGCGAGCCAGGGTTTCGGCGACATTCCCGACACCGACCAGGACGTACGAGTTGCCGGTCGGCGCGGGCGTCGTCGCCTCGATCGGTACGCCGGGACGTGCCCACGTCGGCACGCTGGAGAAGTCGATCTGCGACATGGCAGCGACTCAGAGGAGGGTGGCGTCGCGCAACCCGGTGTAGAAGGCGAGCGCGTAGTCGGGGGTGCTGAAGTAGATCTTGGACCCCTTCGGGAAGAAGATCGCGTCCTTGGCCTTGGCCACGGTCTTCTGCCCGGTCTCCTTGTTCTCCAGGAGGAACTCGCCTTCGAGCACGACCTTCATCTCGTCGTATTCGTACTCGTAGTACAGCGGTTCGTCGGTGTGGCGCAGCTCGAAGTACCCGCTGCACATCGGGCTTCCGTCCGGGTTCTCGTAGACGTCGCCGATGAAGCCCTCGGTGCCCGGGTACTCCGCCTCGGGCATCTTCGGCAGATCCTCGTATCCGCCGCTGGTCACGCGGAACTCCAGGGCCTTGGCACTCTCGATGGTCACGATGCTCCTTCACAGGTTCGATCTGGGCGTACTCGCGGGCGGCGGTACGTCGACGACATCCGGGTTCCGCGGCCCAATCGCCGCGACTCCCCGTAGTGGACTTTGTCCCCTGTTATGAAACAAGCGTCGTGTTTCGTAGGTGTGACGGCGCTGTAATGGCGTGCTACGGAACCGGCCCGTCCCGTGCAGGGCGATCGGACGGGCACGCAGGCATCGACCCGCTGGTGCTCACCGTTTCGGCCCCTGGTCGGTCGGGTACCGCGGTCGGCAAGCCGGTTCCGCCGCATGCGAGCGACCCGGCCCAGGCGCCCGGTTGAGAACCCAGCCGGGCGCCGTCTCATGTCTCCACTCCGCGGGCCTGCCAGGCACGACTGCGACCGCGCGGCAACGTGATTCACGATCGGTGTTGCACCTTCGACCAGACTCTGACAACATACGTTCTCAGTTTGATCGGAGGGATCAATGGGCCATCGGCGTCAGTGGGTGACGGTTGCCGGCGCAACCAGCACGACAGGTTGTGGACGAAGTGCGCGTCGGTGTCGGCGAGGTGCCTGACATGCGACCCACGTGTACCTCGAACCCGGACGCCTGGTTCCCGGAGCAGGCCGCCGGTGCCCGGAGCCTGGCCAATCGGCACGCTGTCGACGGGTGCGTCCGCTGTCCGATCCGTTCGCGCTGCGCCCGCCTCGCCCTGGACGATCCGACCCACCTGACCGGGATCTGGGCGGGTGTCTACGTGCCGCCGCCGGGCAACCAGCACCGGGCCCGTACCCATGCACTGAATAGATTGCGGTCCATCGGCTTTCCGCACGCACACCCGAACGAAGAGCACCGGACGACGGCCTGACCCGACGATGCGGTGGCACTCGCACACGACATCGGCCCGGGTGCGGCGACTACCTGAGAGGTAGTGGCTCTCACGACGTCTGACGCCGACACTGGGATCACGACGATCCGCAGAGGAGGTGTCCGATGACCGACCGACCGGCCGTCGTCGGCAGAAGGCCCGCTGCACTCCTCGCGCCCACGGGCTCGAGTCCGCGGTGGCTGACCGCGGWCATGCGGTGCGACCGCGCCCTGTCCTCGTGGTTCATCGGGGCGGGCTTCTTCTTCGCGCCGGTCTTGTTGATCCTCGACCCGTGGCCTGCCGCCGTCGTGATCGCCTGGGTGGCGATCTCGGTGTCCGGGCTGTGGCTTGGTCTGCTCGGCGTCTTCATGGCCGCCGGCCTGGCGCAGGTGCTGCGCGCCGGCGACGAGATCCCCGACGAGTTCTGGTCCGGTCTGCTGGATTACCGGATCCGGTGAGCCGGCCGGGCCGACGGTCGAGCGGCTAGGCCGACTCGGCGGCCCGGGCCGCCGGCGCACCCGTTCGGCCACGGACGAGCGCGGCCGCTGCGATGAGCACAAGCGACAGGCAGGCCGCGACGACGAAGGCCAGATGAATGCCGTCGGCCCCCGCCTGCAGCGGGTTCACCCCGTCGTCGATGGCCGACTGTGTACCCCGGGACATCAGCGTGATGAACAGCGCGGTGCCTGCCGCTCCCGCGACCTGCTGGATGGTGCTGACGGTCGCGCTGCCGTGCGAGTACAGCTCGGGACTCAGCGATCCCAGCGCCGAGGTCATGAGCGGTGTCAGACCGAAAGCGATACCAGCACTGAGGATCACGTGAGCCGCGATCACCATGCCCAACGACGACCCGGCGTCGAGCGTGGTGAGCAGCCACGTGCCGGCACTGACGGCCACAGTGCCCGGTAGCACCAGTGGTCGTGCACCCACCTTGTCGAACAATGCGCCGACGAACGGCGCCAGCAGACCCATCACCAGGCCACCGGGCAGGAGCACGAGGCCGGTGGTCAGGACGTCCTTGCCCATCACGTTCTGCAGGAAGAGGGGTAGCAGGATGAGTGCGCCGAAGAGCGTCAGCATGAACCCGGCCATCAGCACGACGGCCAAGCGGAACGGTGCGATCGCGAAGGTCCGCAGGTCAAGCAGCGCCAATCCCCGACCGGCGAGTTTGAGCTGCCGCACGACGAACAACGCGAGCGCGACGGCGCCGATGGCCAGCGGTACCCACGGCGGGATCGGGGCGTGCCCACCCGCCGACTCCCCGATGCTGCTGAGACCGTAGACGACACCGCCGAAGCCGAGAGCCGACAGCGGGACCGAGATGAGGTCGAGCTGCGCGGGCCGCCGTTCGGTGACGTTGCGGACGAACACCCCGCCGAGGATCAGCGCACCGATCGCGATGGGCAGCACGATCCAGAACATGGCTCGCCAGCTGAGGGACTGCAGGATCAGGCCGGACACCGTCGGACCGACGGCCGGCGCGACGGCGATGACGATGGAGACCAGTCCCATCGTGCGGCCACGATTCTGCTCCGGGACGACGTTCAAGATCGTCGTCATCAGGAGCGGGACCATGAGCGCGGTGCCGGACGCCTGCACCACGCGGGCGACGATCAGGAGTTCGAAGCCCGGCGCGAGGGCGGCGGCGAGGGTGCCGATCGTGAACAACGTCATCGCCGCGATGTAGATCGAACGCAGGGTGAATCGCTGCATCAGGTAGCCGGTGATCGGGATGACGATCGCCATCGTCAGCAGGAACCCGCTGGTGAGCCATTGCGCGGTGGCGGCGGTGATCTCGAGGTCGGCCATCAGGGTGGGCAATGCGACGCTCAGGATCGTCTCGTTCAGGATCACCACGAAGGCCGCGACCAGCAGGACCCCGATGAGCAGCACGGCGCTGCGATCCGTGCCGGTGTCGGTGCGGTTGTCGGTGCCCGGGAGGGCGGCGTTCTCGGTCACTGTCGTTCTCTCATCGCTGTGGTGGTCCGGGTCGATCACACGGCGACGCTACCGGAAAGTGGCAGCGCCTGCCAGAGTGGCACCGACTGACATATCGGCGGGTCGACCGCTAGTCTCGACCCATGCCGGAACCCTCCGAGACCGGCGGGTTGCGGGCCCGCCGTCGAGATGCGACGCGCCTGGAGATCCACGAGGCCGCAGTGGAACTGTTCGAGCGCAACGGATTCGACGAGACGACGGTCGACGAGATCGCCGCTGCCGCCGGGGTCTCACCGCGCACGTTCTTCCGGTACTTCCCGACCAAGGAAGAGTGCGTGCTCTTCGACCGCTTCGGTTTCGACCAGGCACTCGACGACCATCTGGCCGGCATCGACCCCGATGCCCTGTCGCTCGCCGACATCGAGGGCGTCTACCGGCAGCTCCTGGAGGGGTTCGGTGATCGCAGCGACGACGTGTCCGCCCATTTCATGCGCGTGCAGAAACTCGTACTCGCGACACCCACCCTGAGCCGAGCCGCCCTCGGCCGCTACGCCGACAAGTCACGCCGACGGCCCGAGGCCCTGGGCGACCGCAGCTCGGCGCGAACCCGCGGTCAGCTACGGATGATCCTGGAGATCGCCAATCTCGAGGTGCAGTGCGCCTTCGAGGAGTGGGTAGAGATCAACGAGCGGCCCGGGTCGTCGGGGACGCCCCGGCCGCTGGTGGACGTCTACGACGACGTGTGCCGTCGGATGCGGGAGCTCTAGTCGAGCCAGTCGAGCACCGACGCCGCGGTCCAGCTCTGCTGCATGCTGCCGAGCGGCTCCCCGGTGAACGGCTCGTAGTACTCGGCGAACGTCCCGTCGGTGGCCTGACGGAGTCCTTCCTCGCGCAGGCGCGCCGACCGCTCGGTCCAGCCGCGGCGGGCGAACGCCCAGCTGAAGAGCCAGGTCATCACCGGCCAGACGGGCCCGCGCCAGTACTCGCGCGGGCGGAAGTCGGCCGAGATCGGTGACGTCGACGGCGGGACCGCGTACCGCAGATCCGGGTGGCCGCAGTAGCGCGGGCCGTCGAAGAGTCGCAGCAGCGCGCGTTCGCGGTCCCGGGAGAGGCCGCCGCACAGCAGCGGCGCGAACACCGCGATCGTCTCGGTGTTGATCCACGAGTTCGCGCGCAGGTCGAAATCCCTTGCGGCACCGTTCCGGTCGTTGGCGGCGGACACGACCCCGGCCCGGAACCGGTCAGCCCACGCGCGGAGATCCCGCACGTCCGACCGCGGCTTGGAGTAATCCTCGCCGATCGTCGCCAGCACGTCGCAGGCAACGGCGAAGATCGCGCTGACGAACACATCCTCGACGGCGAAGCTCATCACCTTCGGGAGCAATTCGTCGTCGTAGTTCGCCCGCTTCATCTGCTCGACGAGCCAGATGTAACGGTCGTACTCGAGGTCGGTGGGTCGCATCGAGAAATCGTCGACGTGATCGAGGTCGGCGCGTCGGTACGGGGGGAGGTCCACCCCGGGAATCACGTTGGCGTATGCGGAATCCCAGCGTGGCGAGTTGTCCATCCCCGACTCCCAGCCGTGGAAGATGGTGATCCGCCCCCGGCCGTTGGGGTCCCGCGCGTGTGCCAGCCAGCGATGCCATCGCACCAGGGAACTCCAGCGCCGGTCGATGAACTCGTTGGCGACGGCGCGCGTGGTGCGACCGTGGCGTCGGGAATGGTCGAGGATGCGCTGCACCGCGATCGCATGCACCGGCGGCTGGGTGATACCGGACGTGTCGGGGAAGTCGGGCGCGCACTCGGCGAGGCGGGCGCACTCCCAGCGAGCCGGCCCCGGGAAGTAGCCGTCGCGGCCGTTCGCGAAGACGATGTGCGGAATCATCCCGTTGCGCCACTGCGCCGACAGCAGGGTGTCCATCTCGATGACGGCCCGCTCCACCGACAACGGTGCGAGACCGACCGTGACGAACGCCGCATCCCAGCTCCACATGTGCGGATACAACTTGGGCGCAGCGCTTGTCATCGTGCCCAGGTCATTGCCTCGGAGCAGGTACGCGGCACGTGCCGACAGCTGCGTTGGGGTGAATCCGTACCTGGCCACGTCGACGATTGTGCCCCGCGACGTCGGCGTCTGCTCATCGAGCCCGACGGGGCTGCCACCCACGGATTCGCAGTAGGGTCGAGAGGTGCCCACCGCGTTGATCACCGGGGCGAGCCGCGGCCTCGGAGCCGAGATCGCCCGCCAGCTCGCGCCCACCCACGACCTCCTGCTCGGCGGACGACCCTCCCCCGAACTCGATCGGCTGGCGACCGAACTCGACGGCGCGAGCACCTTCGCCGTCGACCTCACCGACTACGACGAGGTCGAAGCCGCGGTCGAGGCGATCACCGAGCTCGACGTCCTCGTCCACAACGCCGGAGTAGCCAGCAGTCTCGAGCACGTCGCGGAGACGCCGGTCGAGGAATGGCGTCACATCCTCGAGGTGAATCTCATCGCGGCCGCCGAGCTGACGCGGCTGCTGCTCCCCGCTCTGCGAGCGGCTGCGGGCCACGTCGTGTTCATCAACTCCGGCGCGGGACGTCGGGTCAACCCCGGATGGACCCCCTATGCAGCAAGCAAGTTCGCGGCGCGGGCGCTCGCCGACGGGCTGCGTGTCGAGGAACCGACCCTCCGGGTGACGTCCGTCTTCCCCGGCCGCATCGACACCGACATGCAGCGCGACATCGTCGCCATCGAAGGAGACGAGTACGACGGGTCGCGGTTCCTGCATCCCGCGACCGTCGCCCGAGCAGTCGTACACGCCATCGCCACCCCGGCCGACGCCCACCCCGAAGAAATCGTGCTGAGGCCGACGGGGCGGGGCTGACCCTTCCTGAGCGTCCGTATTCTCTGCTCCCTGAGGTGCGAGCGAAGCGAGCCACGAAGGGCCCGCAAGACGTCTGGGGGATCGCTAGAAACCGCCGTCCACCAGGCCCTTCGTGGCTCGTCGCTTGCGCTCCTCGCACCTCAGGGAGCAAGGCTGACTCGCCCTCCGCAAGCTCCGGGCTCTCTCAGGAGCGGAGGGATCGCGGTCAGAGTTGCTTGAGATCCGACTGCTGCCAGACCGCGCGCATCGTCGACACCTTGCCCTCGGCGTCGAAGACCATGATGTCGACGGGGGTGATCTCGAAGGCGAGTCCGGCGGTCTTGGTGACCAGGGTGAACTCGAAGACCGCGGTGTCGCCGGCGATCTTCTTCCACTTGAGCGTCGCGGTGCGCTCGTCCATACCGGTGATCACCGAGTAGAACTCCACCAGCTGCTCGCGGGTGTCGCGGATGTCCGCGCCGATGGGGTCTTCGACGGTCGCGTCCGCGGCGTAGAGGTCGGCGATCTGCTCTGCGGTACCCGAGTTGAGCAGCTCGATATAAGAGTCGACGGCCGCGTCGATCTTCTCGGCGAGCCCGGCTTGTTCCACGGTCATGAATCCTCCAGAAAAGTAGAACGTGTTCTAATTCGGCACGGTAGCACGGCGTCCGTCAACCGGTGGATGATTTCGGTGCCCGGTCGGAGTTGTTTGATACGTTCGCCGCACAGTTTCCCCGCGTGCGGAAAGGCCGGTGCACCTCTCGATGACCGAGCCGCCGCGCGTACCTCCACCACCGTCCGGCGAGCCCCCGTGGCAGCCGCCCGTCGTCTCCGACGAGTGGAGCCCGGTGCCAGATGCGGGACCGCCGCAGGGTCCACCCACACCGCGGCCGCCTACCGTGCCCGGACCGCAGCCGCAATGGGGTTCGGCGATGTCGACCCCACCTGGCTCGAGTGCTCCCCTTCCGGGGAACGGGTGGGCGGGGTGGATGCCGCCACGACGGCCGACGCCCGTCAGCGCACTGCTGCAACAGATCTTCTCGACCACGTTCGCGGCACCGCGTGTCTTCCTGGGCCTCGTCGGCGTGAGCTGGGGCGCGGCGGCGGCACCAGTCGCGCTCATCACCTGGTGGCTGGTGAGCGCCGAACCGACCCTCGACGACCCGGACGACTGGGCGAGCCTGGCACCGGTCACCGCGTTCGTCCTCACTGTCTTTGCGCAGTGGGCCGTCATGACGGGCGCACTCAGCGGTCTCGCCGCCCGTCCCCTGGCCCGCCTGCGCGCCGGGTCCGTACCGACGCTCGACGACGCCCTGCGCGCGGGTCGCCGGTCCCTCGCCCGACTGTCGGGGTGGACCGCCCTCCTGGGACTCGCCGTCGCGGCGGCGTTCACCCCGGGCATCGCACTCCTCGGTCTGGGCATCGCCTCCGACGGAATCGTGCTGATGGCCGGGAGTTTCCTCGTCTTCCTCGTCGCGCTCATCCCGGTGACGTGGTTGCTCGTACGCACGGTGTTCACGGCGCCTGCGATCGTGGTCGACGGCCTCTCCGTGCGAGGCGCGATCGCCCGCTCGGGGGCGTTGTCGGCGGAGCGGTTCTGGCGGACCTTCGGCATCCTGGCGGTCATGGCCGTGCTGGCGTGGGTCGCGATGACGACGATGATGTACCCGTTCGATCTCCTCGGATCGATCGCCGGCGTGTGGTTCGACGACTGGGACGCCGATGCCACCGAGACCGTCGTCGCGGTGATCGGCACCGTCGTGGCGTCGATGGTCGTGCAACCGGTACTGACCGTCGTCCCGGCCGTCCTCTACGACGATGCACGCGCCGAGGCGGCCCCGACGCCGTTCTTCTCCGGACAGGGCGACCGGTGATCGGAGTTCTCGCTGCGCCATTGGACCCCGGCAACGACGAAGCACGCCGGTGGGCCGAGGAGGAGCTGTCCGACTCCGAGTATCAACCGCCCGAACCGTCGTGGTTCGACCGCTTCGGTGAGCGGCTCTGGGAGTGGATCGCCGACAACGTTTTCGGCTGGTTCGGCGGCTCCGACACCCTTCGGGGCATCGTGATCGTCGTGGCGATCGCCCTCGTCCTCGGGCTCGTCGTCGCGGTCGTCCGGCATCTCCGACGCAACCCACGACTTCCCCGCGCCACCGCTGGCCCGCCAACGGGGTCGGTGCTGACAGGTCCGGCTCGGTCCGCGGCCGACTTCCGGTCCGACGCCGACGCCGCCTTCGCCGCGGGCCGGTACGACCAGTGCGTGCTCGCCGCCGTCCGCGCCATGGCACGTCGGGGTATCGAGCGCGGTCTGCTGGCCGATGAACCGTCTCTGACCGCCCACGAAGTCGCTGTCGACCTCGGACCCCGATTTCCCACCTACGACTCCGGATTGCACACGGCGACAGACCTGTTCGACGCCATCGCCTACGGCGACCGACACGCATCAGCCGAATCCGCGCGCGCGGTCCTCGACATCGAGCGCGGGGTCTCGTCCGCACGACCAGTCGACGAGGACGCGGTCCGGTCGAAGCGACTGGCGGTGCCCCGGTGACCGGCACCGTGCAGGCGACGCCATCCGGGCCCGTCGCGTCGACGCCGATGCGACCGGCGCCCGCGAAGAACAAGACGCCGGCGTGGATCTGGGTGACCATCGTGCTGGTGGTGGTCGTCGTGGTCGCCGGCGTCGGACTCCTCGGTGTCACGGCACTCACCGGGGTGCAGGGCACGCCCGGTCCCGGCGTCAGCTACGACCCCGACAACGCCCAACCCACCGGATCGCGCGCTCTCGCTCAGATCCTCGACGACCGCGGGGCCGACCTCAGGCAGGTGCGCGGCCTCGCGGAGTTCACCGATGCCCCACGTCCCGGCCGCGGGACCACGGTGGTGGTGAGCTCGACCTCATCGCTCAATCCCGGTACTACACAACAGTTCCGAGAGCGCGTGCAGGACGCCGACCGCGTGATCCTGATCGCGCCAGACACCACCGTGCTCACCGCGCTCGACCTGCCCGTCACGTCCGGCTACGGCGCCGGCCCGGCAGCGGTCCCCGCGGGTTGCCGCACGCCCGGCATCGACGAGACCGACGTCGTCGACTTCAGTCCGTTCGGATACTCACCGACCTCGCCCGCGGCCACGGCCTGCTTCACGTCCGACGGGACATCGAATCTGGTCGTGATCCCCCGCACCACCGACCGTCCCGAATTCGTCGTCATCAGTGGCACAATGCTCACCAACGAGCAACTGGCACAGCAGGACAACGCCGGCGTCACCGTGCGGGTATTCGCGAGGTCCGACGAGATCCTCTGGTACGTGCCCTTCTTCACCGATCAAGTCGCGACCGAGGACGAGGAGTCCGACATCCCGGCCGCGGTCGGGCCGCTCATCGTGTTGAGCGTCTTCGCAGTTCTGGCCCTGATGTTGTGGCGGGGCAGGCGATTCGGCCCGCTGGTCACCGAACCGCTCCCGGCGGTCGTCAAGGCGGTCGAGACCACCCGGGCGCGGGGCCGGATGTATCACCGCGCTGGAGCCGACGCGCGCGCCGCGGCGGCGCTGCGCATCCACACGTTGGGTTCGCTGGCGTCGTATCTGGGACTTCCGTTCGACGCCGCCCGTGCCACAGACGCACTGTCGCGACCCGACTGGGACACCGTCGTCGCGTCGACCGAGAACTCGGACCCGATGGTGTCGGCGATCGTCCTCGCCGTGGTGGGGGCGACGCACCGCGATCTGGGCGAGGTCCGGTCGCTGCTGTCCGGTCCGCTCCCCACCACCGACACCCAGCTCGTGCACATCACCGCCGAACTGACCAACCTCGAGAAGGAAGTCCGACACACGCCATGACCGTCGACCCGTCCCGCAACCCAGGCCCCGGTCCGTTCGCCCCGGACGCATCCTCACACGCCGACCCGCTCGCCAAGGCACCTGCCGGGCCACCACCGGAGCACGCCCACCACCGACCCGGCGCAGCGCCGAACCGCGCCCGCGATGCGCTCGGGGCCGTCCGCGGCGAGGTCGGGAAGGCCGTCGTCGGCCAGGACCCGGCGGTGGCGGGCATCCTGATCGCGCTGCTCTGCCGCGGGCACATCCTGCTCGAAGGCGTTCCCGGCGTGGCCAAGACGCTGCTCGTCCGGTCGGTGGCGGCCGCGCTCGATGTGGAGACGAAGCGCGTGCAGTTCACCCCCGACCTCATGCCCGGTGATGTCACCGGCTCACTCGTGTTCGATTCCGCCAGCTCCGAATTCACGTTCCGCGAGGGACCGGTGTTCACCAATCTCTTGCTGGCCGACGAGATCAACCGCACCCCGCCGAAGACACAGGCGTCGTTGCTCGAGGCGATGGAGGAACGGCAGGTCACCGTCGACGGGGATCCCCGCCCGCTGCCGAGCCCGTTCCTCGTCGCGGCGACGCAGAACCCTGTCGAGTACGAGGGCACCTACCCGTTGCCCGAAGCCCAGCTCGACCGCTTCCTGCTGAAGGTCACCCTGCCGCTTCCGCCGCGCGACGACGAGATCACCGTGCTGACGCGGCACGCCTCCGGTTTCGATCCGCGGAATCTGTCCGCCGCCGGCCTCCGTCCGGTCGCTTCGGCCGCCGACATCGAGGCCGGCGCCGAGCAGGTCCGCCGGGTCACGGTCGCCCCGCAGGTCACCGCCTACATCGTCGACATCGCCCGGGCCACCCGATTCTCGCCGTCACTGGCCCTCGGCGTCAGTCCGCGCGGCGCAACCGCACTGCTCGGCACGAGCCGGGCATGGGCGTGGCTGAACGGCCGCGACTTCGTGACCCCCGACGACGTTCAAGCGCTCGCCCAATCGACGCTCGCGCACCGCCTGTCGTTGCGCCCGGAGGCCGAACTCGAAGGGGTGTCGGTGGGTTCGGTGCTCGACGCCGCGATCAACTCGGTGCCCGTCCCCCGCTGATGTTCCTCACCGGCCGCTTTCTGATCCTGGTGCTGCTCGGTGCGGTGCCCATCCTGATATGGCCGAACTACTTCGTCCCCGTGCTGTGGGCGCTGTTCTGCATCCTGCTCGCCTGCCTCGACATCGCGCTGGCAGGGTCCACGAAATCGATCACCATGTCGCGGTCGGCACCCGGCCCGATCCGGCTCGGCCAGAGCACGACGTGCGCGATCGCGGTCACCAACCACGGCTCTCAGACGTTCCGCGGAGTGCTGCGCGACAGCTGGCAGCCCTCGGCGGGTGCGTCGTCGAACACCCACCGCGTCAGCATCCCCCGCGCGGAGACCCGCTCGGTGACAACGACTCTCACCCCCACCCGGCGCGGTGACCGACTCGCGGTCCGGGTCGCCGTCCGCCGGGTGGGTCCCCTCGGCCTCGCCGGACGTCAACGGTCGGTGCCGCTCCCGGGCCGAGTCCGCGCACTCCCGCCCTTCGATTCGCGGCGGTTGCTGCCGTCACGGTTGGCCCACCTGCGTCAGCTCGACGGTCGGTCGGCAGTGCGCGTGCGCGGTCAGGGCACCGAATTCGATTCCCTGCGTGACTATGTCGAAGGTGACGATGTCCGCAGCATCGACTGGCGGGCCACCGCCCGGCGTCGTTCGACGGTGGTCCGCACCTGGCAGCCGGAGAAGGATCGGCACATCGTCATCGTGCTGGACACCTCTCGGACATCGGCCGGGCGCGTGGGCGACACACCTCGACTCGACGCCGCGATGGATGCCGCGTTGCTGCTGGCAGCGCTCGCGTCGCATGCCGGCGACCGGGTCGATCTGATCGCCGGCGACCGGCGGGTCCATCGACGGGTGGTCGGCGTCGGTCGCACGATGCTGCTCAACAGCCTCGTCACTGCGATGGCGGATCTCGAACCCGCTCTCCTGGAGGCGGATTGGCCGCTGCTCGGAGCCGAGGTCGCCAAGATCGGGCGCCAGCGCGCGCTTCTGGTCCTGCTCACCCCGCTCGAACCCGCGGCGGTCGAGGAATCGCTGCTCCCCCCGCTGTCGGTGCTGGCGCAGCGCTACAAGGTCATCATCGGCTCGGTCGCCGACCCCGCCCTCGACGACATGCTCACCGAGCGGGACGACGCCACCCAGATCTACGACGCCGCCGCCGCAGCCCGCACGCTCACCCTGCGGGACCGAACCGCCACCGCGGTGGGCCGGCTCGGCGTCGACGTGGTGGACGCGGCGCCCGACAAGCTGCCCGCCAAGCTCGTCGATCACTATCTGTTGCTCAAATCGCGAGGGTTGCTCTGACCTGGGCGATTCACACTCTTCGAGGGTGTCCACCTGGCGACCACTTTCATAGACACCGGGAGTCGAGAGGGAGGGATCGACACGCGTAGCTACCACCTGCGCAGTCACTCAGGATGTGGAAGCCGTGTCCTCCCAACTTGTTTCCACTCGTCCTCGTCTTTCGCCGATGCTCTACCTTCTGTCGACTGAAGTGCTGCATATCGCTGCCCAAATATGTCGGGCTTGCCAAGAGCCACCCGAGGAATGAACCTGGGCTGCCCACCTCACTCCGGGTCATGCCACGCCACGTTCGAGGCGTGACACCGATCACGGCAGTACCAGCGATCCGCACAGATCCATCAGTCGAACTGAATATGGACAAGGATGGCACTCGGCCGACGGGGAGGACGGCGGGTGTCATCCTTGTCCACTTCTCTGCCTGCCATCGCCCAGAGCCCGGCACCGCCAACCCTTTCGACTCCCGGACGCAGGCGTCTTTCAGAAGCTCTCAGATCGAGGTGGGCGGGCCACGCTGCCGCCCACCTCGCCTCACCACTCGGTGTCGCGGCCGCAGGTGCGCGATGCGAGCGGCGGTTCGGCTTGAACCAGGTACCCGGCGCCGAACGGTGGCGACCCCGCACGTGAGGGTAGGTAGCACCTGTTGCGGATCGCCGACCTGCGCGAAGACAGCATCGATTTCAGCGGCCAGCCAGGTGTCTTCGGCGTCGATCACGTCGACACATCCGGCTGGCGACGCAGCCGTGACGCAGCCCATCATCATCTCAGACCTCCCGGTACTGGGGTGACAGTGACGAACCACCTCCCCGGTCAGTCAGCCCGAGGCCGCCTCGGAGCCGGCGGTGATCTCCTGACGTCCGTCGCCGGAATGCTCGATGGCCACCTTGCGAGGCTTGGCTCTCTCGGCCACCGGGATCGTCACCGTGAGCACACCGTTGTCATAGGCAGCAGAGATCTTCGCCGGATCGACACCCTCACCCAGAGTGATCTGCCGACGATAGGTGCCGGCGAAACGCTCGTTGGCCAACCACTGCACACCCTCATCCGAGAGTGCGCTGCGATGCGCCGACAAGGTCAACACCCCGTTGTCGACGTTGAGATCGATCGAACCAGGATCAGCACCAGGCAGGTCGGCAATCAACGAATAGT
The DNA here is from genome assembly GCF_001691435.1 of Gordonia sp. UCD-TK1. Taxonomy (NCBI): domain Bacteria; kingdom Bacillati; phylum Actinomycetota; class Actinomycetes; order Mycobacteriales; family Gordoniaceae; genus Gordonia; species Gordonia sp. UCD-TK1. The sequence continues at coordinate 62,105 of NZ_LZMP01000023.1, forward strand.
GGTCGTCGACCTTGTACACATCGATCGGCATGAATCGCGGTGTACGTCGGCCAGCGCCGGACTCGCCGGTGAGAAGTCCTCGAGCCCAGTCATCAACCATGGAGAACGGATCGATACCCAGCATCGCAAACACCTCCTTGATCCACGGGTGCCGCCACGCTGACGGCACCACATCAACCATCACTGCGCGCCATCAGATTAGCACTCAACGCCAGTGAGTGCCAAGCATCTTTTCGATGATCAACGCACTCAGTCCTCCACCGGCACAACAGCACTCGACCCAAGAGCAGAGCAGTAGCCCGCTTTCGACATCGGGTGGCGATTCACCCAGACGAGTGCTATCTAGGAACACGACGTTCACCCCCGGCACGTTCCGACGACATGACCCAGGAAGGACCCAACCGATGTCGGCCCCCGCCCCTGAACTTCACCCGATCGTCTGGCCCGACCCCAGCCCGCTGCAGCACTGGTGGACCCACGTCATGGGCCGGCCACGTCTCCACCCGGATCAATCCGAAACACCGGTACCAGCCACACCCGGCACCCATGACCAGCAACGACGCACGCCCGGCCCGGCATTGACCGCCAGCATGGGTGCCCGCGGCCGCCACAGCATGCCTCGACAGCAGCTGGCTTCCGCTCGACGGCGCTGACCGCGTCACACACCTCTACGGCCGGGCCACGCCTCCCAACGCACAGCGACATGACCCCCGACCTCAGGGTGCGTTCTGTTCACGCGCGGGACGGGCATTGGCCCTACGACGACTCTTGCTGTCCCACAACGCCAACTTGATCGAACTTGCAGTCATGACATCCCGCAGCCTCACATTTCACCGTTACACCCCGCCCACCCCACATCACGACCTACGGTGGGCCCTGGCCTACCTCATCACCCTGGCCGCCATCCTTGTATTCCTCACCACGTTGCAGTGACACCTCGATCTCCTGGCGGGCTGGGCAACCCGACAACGGGTGACGGCAGCGGCGTACCCGCCGCGACACTGTCACGCCGCACACGTAACGTCCGATGACCGGTCGTAGATCGGTGTCGCATCGGCCCTAGTAGATCCCGAAACACACTGCGCTAGAGCACTTTCGAAACACATTGAGCAGGACATCAGAAGGAAGGTCAGACGCGTATGGTGAGCCTGGGTGGTCTTGTCATGCCGGTCGCTGTGATGGTCGCCGCGTTGGTCATGGAAGCAGTGCAGAAACGCATACACCCCTATACGCCCGACGACGACGTCCCACGCCTCTGACAGACCGGGCGCGCCCATCCTGGCCACGGCCTTTCTGCTAGCAGCGGCGGGACCACCTCTGGCAAAGCGGTTTCGGGGCCGGCTTCCGACTGATCTCCGCAGGACGACTCTGGCACTGAGTGTCTAATACCCTGTCCAGCAGCGATTCACAACCTGAATCGCCCCGGGTTTGCTGGAGGCTCGGTTAGTTGGTTCCAGCGTTTGCGGGGACCGGGTTCTCACGGTAGCTGGTGACGGTGTGGGTCGACCGGTAGGCGCTCTCGTACTCGACGGGTGGGACGTGTCCGATCTCGCCGTGCAGGCGGCGGTGGTTGAACCATTCGACGTACTCAGCGACGGCGATCTCGACCTCGCCCACACCTGCCCAGCCGCCTCGCGGGCGCATCACGGGGTTACGGATGCATTCGGCTTTGAACAGCGAGTTGAACGCCTCAGCCATCGCGTTGTCGTATGAATCCCCTTTGGAGCCAACAGATGTCACCGCTTCGGCTTCGGCCAGTCGTTCGGTGTAGCGGATGGCTCGGTATTGCACTCCGCGGTCGGAGTGG